>JASJGS010000228.1:0-49497 GCA_033791445.1 Bacteroidales bacterium
TCCGGAAACTCATCTAACCACCTGGCCTGTTCATCCACATCCCATTCCATACTGCCCAGGTGACAGCCAACATATCGCAAACCAGGGTGCTTTCTTAGCATACGGTCCCTAGCCGCCAGTAATTCTCCATAAGAAGGATAATCGGGATGAAGAAACATATGATATTCCGGATGGTTGGCAAAATAGCTACTATCTCCTTTTACCGTCATTTCATCGAGTGGCATCCAACAATTTTTTGGTTCCCCATTGTGATTGACCAGTGTTTTGTCTTGTGATTCAATAAAATCAAATATAGGGTCAAACCTAGGATCATCAATCAATATGAATGAGCCATCTTCATTTTGAAAAGTCATGCCAATATCCTTCCAAACTTTGACGGCAATGGCACCTGCATCGAAACTCTCCTGTAACCAGGAAATGGTTTTTTCCTGCCAATCGGCTTCCCCAAAACCATCCATACTAAAAGTGGTAGCAAATCCTATAGTTTCAGGGTGTTTCTCATGCAAGTTCCGGGCCAACTCATATTCCCTTTTGATTTCATCCTGGCTAACTGACCGGGTAACCAGGGTGATCAACTTCAGCTTATTGTCCTTTACGATATCAACAAACGAGTCATCTGGAGTTTCAAGATGGATATGTGCATCAATCTTTGGGAAGGTTTCAAAATCAGGCGTTTGTGAGCAACCAGATAGTATTACGATGATTAGAACATAGAGATTCTTCATAGTAATATTCCAAGATTTAGTTTTTATTACATAAATCATCGCAGCCAATTGATTATTTGATCAATAAGGAGCTTGTTATTTTCAATAACTGAATGTTTAAAATTATTGGGTACACCTTCTTGTGCATAAACAATTTTTGGGTAGGACAGATCACAGGATTTCTTATCAAGCTTCACCGAAGATCCATCACTTGCAAGAGGATTAACAATGAGAACTTTCCTTGGAGAGAGAGCAGCCATTAAATCAGATAGATCATATTTATTGATTGCCCCCGCCACAGTGGAGTGGATAAAGGCAGGTGAATATTCAATGTTCATTGCTATATCAGCAAAACTAATAAATGGCTCAATCAGGCAAACTTTCTGAATATTCTCATCAAAAACTGCGGCATGCAATAATTCGCTCCCTGAAGAACCCAGGGACAATGCAGAAATGGTCTTTAGCTTCTTATTATTGGTCTTAGCAAACTGAACCATCCTTTGAATATCTTCTGCACGAATACCCACTATTGATTGATTTGTCAGAATTCCAGCAAACCATTGATTGTAAGAGGTATTGTCAATGTATGCATCGCCTTTCAAATATCCTGGCCCAAGACTTCCAATACCAGGAACATCAAAAAGCAGAACAGGATAGCCCTGTTGAATAATTGAGTGCACCAGGCTGTCTTTATTGGCTGCATGGTCCATTCCCTTTTCATCCAGAATAAGTATCAATTCAGGTTTTTGATTTTTTGTGGGTAAATATAAGGCTGCTGGTAACATATAATCCCCACTGCCTGGGATGAGATATTTCTCCAACATATAATCCTTTTCTACATATCGGCCTGAAAACATAGCATCACCAGTGGATTCAGGATAGGTAAATCCTGAATATTTCTTCGCTGCCTTGATAACATTGGCTTTGTGTTCATTAAAGTCCTCAGAAGAGCGAGAATGCTTCATCTTAGCTACCTGATTTCTCACAACTTTTTTATTGAGAGAAAATATTGTCTCCCCCTTAAGAGATGTGGCCAGCTGTCCAGTTTTGGTAGCCCATAATTCCTCTTCTTTGAAAACTTCAACTTCAAGATCAGAAGGATCACCCGGATTATTCAGGTATTCTTGAAAAAAGGCATACATGGCCTCACGGTTCTTCTTTGTGGAGGCGTGTCCTTCATCATCTTCCACCATATTCATGTTTCCATTATTGCCAACTTCTGCATAAAAATGATTCACTTCGTTGAAAGTTTCACGGGCGCCCTGAATACTGAAAAAGTCACGGGTGGTAGTGATCATCAGGCAGGGTTTTGGAGCCCTCACTTCCAATAAATCGGCATGATCGAGTCCCTCACTGATCATATGAAACAGATTTTGCTCAGCATCCTGGGGGCCAATTGATTTCAGCACATATTCCATGCTTGTAATGAAGCACTCCGGAGCAGCAGCCAGAATTCTGTCATCCACTGCTGCCGTATAGGCGGTTTGTGTCCCCCCACCTGATCTTCCTGTCATGCCAATTCTTTCCGGATCTACTTCTTTTCGACTTAGGAGATAATCCACGCTTCGAATGCCATCCCAAACAAAATATTTGGTTGGAGAATAGCCTGAAATATAGCATTGTGCTCCAGGGTAGGAATGCTCTACGGTGGCGCCAAACCTTGACTTAGCTTCCTTTTCATCATAATATTGCAAACGCTCCCCCTGCCCTACAGGATCGAAAGCCAAAACAATAAAACCTTTTTTTACCAGGTTAATTATTACATGCTGATAGGTATCGCTTCTAAAACCATTTGAGGTATGCCCACTAGCGTAAATAATGGCAGGCGCCTTTCCCTTTCTTTTTTGTGGAATAAATAAGGCAGCTGTTACATAAAAGCCAGGTGTAGCCTCATAAATAACTTTCTCCACCCGATAGTCCTTTTTCTTAATAATTCCAGTTAGCTGAGCATTCAAGGGAGTTTTTGGAGGAAATTCACCCATAAGCCGGAACAACTTCATTTTTACTTCCTGCTGGCGCTCAACATAGTCTTTTTTAGTTTTTAGTTTTGCTATTGCTTCTTTTCTTTCTTCCAGCTGATTAAAAGCCAGTGAACAGGAAGTCTTATACATAGAATTTTGAGCATCGGAATAAAATTTCCAGTAATTAAACAAAGCTACATCGTCCTGGGCCAGAGATGGAAGTAAAAGGATCAGGGAAGATAACAATAGGAATACTATTTTTTTCTTCATTTATTAAATATATGTTATTGTGACACTTAAGGACCTGCTTTGTCTTACCATGCCAGATCATTTGATTTGACTACATAGTCAGGCATAGGAAACGCCTCATTAAACACCACCAATTCGGACATTTGTTCGATAACAATACCAGATTCATCCACCTCCCCATTTTCATCACAAACCGCAGGATAGTCCAGGCCTAAATACTTTGCCATGAAGGGATACATAGCCTTCCGCTTTGAAGGGCCATAACTATGACCTTCATTTGGGAAATGAACATTATCTACTTTATCAGCACTTCCATAGATCTCGTAAACTCTTTGTATATATGGAAATTCCACCTCCGGAGTATTTTTCGTCCAGTCTTCTCCATCAGAAATGAGCAATTGGGGCCTGGGTGCAGCTACAGCAGCGATTTCTACATTGTTGGTTTCATGCATTTCACTTTTATGAATAGGCATTCCACTTTCGCAGACGCAACCTCCGAAGAAATGGGCTGATACCTGGATGGCTGGTACAGAAACAGCCACCCGATCATCGATGGCAGCCAATAAAAAGGTTTGCGTTGCTCCTCCGGATGCACCCGTTACTCCTATTCTCCTTTTATCGATTTCAGGCAAAGATTCCAGGTAATCAAGTGCACAAACGCTATTCCACAATTGCTGCTTCAATACTTTAGGATGCTGGTGCTCCCAACCTGCTTCTTTCATCTCACCATAACCCACCATATCATAGGCAAGCACAACTGCACCCATTCTTGCGAGTATGGCACAACGTTTTTGCATATCTTCCCGAAATCGGCCATAATCATCTGGTTTTGACCAATGTCCATGCGGACAGAGAATACCCGGCACCTTCCCTTCAATGTTTACAGGTGTATACAAACTAGCTGTTACATAAACCCCAGGGGAGCTTTCAAAGGCCACATTTAATACAGAATAGCCATCATACTCCCTGAAGTTTCTGTATAAAACATTTTGTTTTCCTCTTTCAGGCAAGGGAAAAAGTTCAACACCTTTTAAGATTCCATCCTGTATAATTTGAGCTCGTAATTCCCATTCCTCTACTGTTTGATAGCTTTCGCCAAAGCTTTTTAACTGTTCTTTAGCCTCCTCTTCGGTCTGGTAACTTCCCACACAAAGCATGGATGGATCCGTTTGCCCCTGAAGAGTATATGTAGGGACCAATATGAAATAAAGTAAGCTTAGAAGCCAATATTTCCTTTTATAAAAATAAACATTGTGGTTGTTCATTGATTAAATTTTAAGATGCCGGCAGCGGTATGCCATGTAAATATTGTAAAAATTTCAATATCTTGTACTTGATTTTTTATAAAAACTAAACCATTACCGAAAATTTTATTGCAATGAAAAATTATTTAATGTTTTGCCTGTTAGCTTTATTCAGTTATACATCTTTAGCACAGCCAGATACACCGGTTGAGGAATGGAAAGGAAAAACTATTCTGCTTATAGGAGCCCATCCTGATGACGACACCTATGTACAGGGTACTCTTGCCATGCTTCAGGATCATGGGAACGAGGTTTTTATAGCCATACTTACTACAGGGAATGTTGGAACTCAGGATCTCTCCCTATCCATGACTGACCTGGCAAATATCCGATTAGAGGAAGAATTGGCTGCTCTGACTGAGTTAGGAATTCCTGCTGATCATTACATAAATCTTGGATACGATGATGGATTACTGGAATATGAAAATAAAAAAGAGGTAGTTTCTAAACTGGTTCGTTTGATACGGAAAATCAGACCGGATGTACTTTTTGCTTTCGATCCGGGTAAAGGGGAACAACGCTGGCATAATGCTGATCACCGATCAGCAGCCTATTTAGCAGCCGACGCAGCCCGGGCCGCTATGTGGCCTTTGCTATTCCAGGGACAGGTAACTGTGGAAGGACTTACAGCCCATACTGTACCTGAATTTGCTTTGTTTGATGGAGCTGAAAAAGATAAAAATACCTGGGTAGACATAAGCGATTATAAAGACATGAAAATTAAGGCTATGTCGAAATATGTGAGTCAGTGGAGCTCAGGATGGTATAAATATACAGGTCCGGAATTATCAGAAAAAGAACAAAAGGAAGTTATTGATAGAGTTAGTAGCCGGATAAAATATGTTGATGGCAAAGCTGTAGAAGGTTTTCGCTACTATGAAGGGCTTCCTGATAATATTGGACGTTAATTAGAAAAAAAGCATTCTATTATTTATTTTTTCTCGTCGTCGCATATTCTTTAGGTGATTTTCCGAAGTGTTCCCTGAAGCACTTCGAGAAATAGGAAGGATTGGAAAATCCCACTTTGAAGGCTATTGCTGTTACATTTCTATTGTTTTGCTGCAACATTTTTGACGCCATTTTCAATCTCATTACCCGGATCAATTCACTGGGTGACATGTTTGTAAGGGCTTTTAATTTTCGGTAGAGATGTACCCTGCTTATTCCCAACTCCTCCTGCAGACGACCCACATCAAAATCAAAGTCGCCCATATTTTCATCAATAATACCTGTAATTCTTTTAAGATATTTCTCTTCTTTTGAATCAATCTCAATATCTTCGAAATCAAAACCTATCAGTGAAGTAAATTTCTTTCTGAGCTTTTCTCTCTGCTCCAGCAAATTGTGAATCCGAACGTTCAACTCCTCAATTTTAAAGGGTTTAGTGATATAATCATCCGCTCCGATTTCTAAACCATTAATTTTTTGTTCACTGGTACTTCTTGCCGTCAACATAATCACCGGGATATGGCTTGTTCTTTCGTCCTTTTTTATCCTGGAGCACAATTCAATCCCATCGATACCGGGCATCATGATATCGGTAAGAATAAGATCCGGAATATTTTCAAAAGCCAATTTCAAACCCAGATCACCATTATCAGCCTCCAATACCTCGTACATGGGGGTTAGAATTTTTTTGATGAATTCACGCAAATCTAAATTATCCTCAACTACCAATATTTCATATTTTGTTGTTTTTTCACCATAGTCCTCTTTTTCTAACATTGATTGCTCATTTTTCTCCAGAATTTCCTCGTTTTCCCTAACCGTTTCTATCTCCCTTTGCACAAATTCATCCTTCGGTAGATGATCAATTCCCAGCGGAACTTCAATTATAAAGATGGTTCCCGTCTTTGGCCTGCTCTTCACATTGATTTTCCCATGCATTATTCCTACTAACTCCTTCACCAGTGATAATCCAATACCGGTTCCACGGGAACTTTCCATAACGGCTTCCCTACCCCTGTAAAAACGGGTAAAAATATTGTTCAGGTTTTCATGGCTTATTCCTATACCGGTATCCGCCACCACTATTTTCAAATAGTCTGGTTTTGTACCGATCTTTCTTTTAACGATTTTTATGCGGCAGGTAACAATTCCATTCTCCGGAGTAAATTTAATGGCATTCAAAAGAAGATTCGTAATTACTTTGGTAAGTTTATCCCGGTCGTACCAACTTATGTATTCATTAACGGATATATCCACCACATATTGAATATTTTTGGCCTCTGCCATTGATTGGAACTCATGGATCAGAACCCGGAGATATTGAATTACATTCTCTTCGATCATTATGAGGCTCATTTTACCTTCATCCAACCTGCTTATATCGAGCAATTGATCAATGAGCTGCATTAATCTCTGGCCATTTCTTTTCATTAAATTCAGCCATTCCTTTTTCCTATAACTGTCTCCCTGTTCATTCATCAGGTTATCGATGGGTCCCAGGATTAAGGAAAGCGGAGTTCTGATTTCATGGGATATGTCTGTAAAAAATCTTGTTTTCAAGCCATCCATTTCCCGGATCTTTTCATTTTTATTTCTTAGCTCTTCTGTTCTTAATTCAACCTCCTGAAGAAGGGTTTCTTTATCTTTTCTCAGGCTATAGGTACGCCATCTAAGTATTCCTGACAACAGAAGGAGGATAGCAATACCATAGCTGGCTTTTGCCATCTTGGTCCCATACCAGGGAGGATGAATGCTTATAGTCAATTCGATGCCCTCTGGATTCCATAGTCCATCGTTATTTGAACCCGTGACCCAAAAAGTATACTCTGCAGGTTTTAAATCCCTGTATTCAGCAGTTCTTTTAGTACCTGAATACACGGTATCCGGATCCACCCCAAACATTCGGTACTTGTACATATTTTCTTCAGGAGAAGTAAAATCCAGTGCAGCAAATTCAAATTCCAGGAAGTTTTCTTTGTATGACAATTCAATACGATCCGTATAGCTAATGGATTGTTTCAAAGGAGTTGTATCGGAAATGGAGACAGAATTATTATTTATTTTTAAATCGGTTAATACTACCGGTGGAATATAGGTATTCAGTGGAATGCTATCCGGGTGAAACGAAATAAGACCTGAAATACCACCTAAATAGATTCTGCCTGTGGCTGGGTTTCTGCTAAAGTTCCTATCAAAACCCTTAATATCTATACCGTCAGCTTTTGAATATGATGTGAAAGTTAAAGACTCTGGGTCCAATTTTACAACACCACTATATGATGCGATCCAGATATTCTTCTTTTCATCTTCAATTAATCCGCGAATATGGAGATCAGGTAGCCCATCACTTTTTGAGTAATGAATAAACCGTAAAGAATCCGGATTCAGGTATTCGCTATTAATATAACTAGCACTCAGATAACTCAATCCATTTGACCGGGTACCAATCCACATATTTCCCTTTGAGTCCTGAAGTAGAGCTGAAATTTGAGGAGCTGCCAAACCTTCAGGATTTTTTGGGTCATGCCTTATGGGGATTAGACTATCTGAATGAGTATAATATACATTTAAGCCAAATTCCGTTCCAATCCATATTCGTTCTCTATCGTCTTGATAAATAGAAAACGTATTTCCACCAGTTCCTCTATTATTCATGGGAAACTCCAGGCTCATCTTTACCGGATCAATTTTATAAGTACTTGGATTACTACCTAACCATATAAATCCATTTTTGTCCTGGATCATGGTAAATGGCCACACTAACAAATCCTGACCTGACCTATTCTTATATGGAATTTTTGAGAATTTCTCCTTTTGCATATCAAAGATATAAAATGCATTTCGGCCTGTACAATAAAGATTCCTATTATCATCTGATAGTAGATGTCTGATTAAATTATGGCCAGACGGATCAGGTTTAAAGATATTCATGCTCCCCGTTGATGGATTGTATTTATATAATCCTACATCAGAAGCCATCCAGAGAATCCCCTCAGGATCTTCAAAAACGGAATTGACCGAAAAGTGCTCTTCCTCAGGCATTTCAAAAAAAACATGATCATAAAAAGTGAATTTTCGTTTTGTAGGAGTGTACCTTTGGAAACCTCCATCGATTCCAAACCACATTGCTCCTGAATTATCGCAAGTAACCCCCTGGTGTGTATTTGAAGTTGCAGCTATACTGTACAGTTTATCTTTATCAGGTTCGAACAATTTATAGGTTTCCTGGTCAGGATCAATACGAATAATACCCTTATTTACAGCAATACACCAAAAGTTTCCCTCTTGATCACAGTCCCCAAACCAGACCTGGTCCTCTAAAGGATATCGCTTGTATTCAATAAAAAATTCTTTACTGGCATTTGAATTGATTTGAAGATGGTCTCTTTTGTCCGAAATTTTCACCAAACTCCTTTCAAGGTAATCAGGTCCTTGACCAAAATTAAATATCCAAAGATTCCCATTCTTATCCTCGTTAATATCCAAAGTTACAAGAGGGAGATTGGTACCTCCTTCTATGTATAGATCAAACAAAGTAAACTTTTCATTTTTAGGATTAAAATGCATCAATCCATTTGGTGTACTAAACCAAATGTTGTTATACTTATCCAAATGACCTGCCCATATGTCATTGCTAAATATACTATCCTGATTAATTGTGTCATTCAAATATTCCTTAAATGAATCAGTTTCATAGCTATATTTAAAAAGACCACTGCCAGGGTAATACCCGGTAAGTCCCACCCATATATTTCCATTGTAATCAGGCAAAACACTCCATATTTCTTTGTCATCAAGTATTTCTGGGTCTATTCCGGGTCTTGGAAATTTGAGAAACTTCTCCGTCCTTGGATCGTATCTGTATACCCCCCCCTTCGGTAACAGCCCACCCATAGGTATCCATACTCATCCTCAACTATTACAAAGTTAGAGGTTACACCAAGATCATTAATTCCTATTGGAGTTTCCAAAAATTCCCGGAGTTCATATCCATCATACCTGAGCAAGCCATCTCTATTTGCAAACCATATGAAACCTTTACTATCCTGGAAGATTAATACATTTTCATAAGTGGGTGGAAGATCAAATTTCTCCAGAGGGTTTTCAAAAAGCACATCCCCGGGTTTGTAGATGCCTTTCTGTTGGCTAGACAAAGTTTGAGGGAATACCTGCATCAGAAAAATAATCAAAATACTAAAAAACCATTTGCCGTAATAGGATTTGCTGTTGAAGTGGATTAAGGAGGCTGTAGAATCCAAATAATATTTTTTTCCTGACCGCATATGCAATGGATAGGGTTATAGCCAAATGGCAGAATAGGGGACTTATAGATATGAATATATGGAAAATTTTGATAAAAAACACAATTGTGTATGCTTGATTTTGGCAGAGAATGCAAAATTTCCGTTAAAATACAGGCAACTTTTGATTTAAATGATAAGGATTGCGAAAATACGAGACATAAAATAGAAAATTATCACAAATGTTACCATAGTTGTAACCTGGATGTTAGATTATGGGAAATGCCTACCGTAACTTGATGCTTATTAACCCCAAACTATTTAACGTTATGAAAAAAATTAAAATCTCTTTAGTGGTAATCTTTGCAGCTTGTTTATTTATTACAAGCCAATCTAGCGCTCAAGTCATTCACGATGAATGGGTATTTGATGTTGAATGTGCTGATGGCCTTTGGGTTTTTTGTTTAGAAGAACCAGTATATGGTCATGTAGTTTATAATGTTCATTCAAAATTTGACAAGGATGGAAACCCAACAAACTTGCATTTTAATATTAAAGGAGGAAAACTTACCGGATGTGAAACAGGTAAGGTTTATAAAGTAATGAATTCTGGTAATGAGGTAATAAAAATTAATAAAAAAAATCCTCAGGAAGTTTACAGTTATACTGAAAAGCTAATGTATATTGCAGATAAAGGTAAGAAGTATATTATGACATGGAAAGTATATTTTCGTGTAAATGCCAATGGAGAAATAATAAAAGAATATATTGAAATTGTTGATTGTGACTAGGTGATAATCACAATAGAATTAAAAACCTTTTTTAAAAGAATCTCTCCTAATTATGGAGAGGTTCTTCAATTTTATTAATCCGGGCTGGGATCAGAGTGATCTGGACTTATATAATTCTAAATCGTCTCCAGACTAATTTTAGTGTTATATAAATGATCATTTTGAGCGCCAGCATAACTGGAATAGGTGGCAAAAAATTTTCCTCAAAACCAGAAAGTAGATTTCTCTCCGCCGGTAGCCGGATCGAAATGAAATGCTGAAAATAATAATATTGAATCCTATCCTTACTTATACCCGTGCAACCAAATTACTTCATTATAGACTATTAATTAAGCGATACCAGGAGTCACACTGAGCTTGTCGAATGTGTGACGGTCTACTCTTCCCCGCCTATCGTCGGGCAGGGACAAGCTCAGAGTGACCTTCTTTGGTAAACTAAAATAAGCCTTGAATTTTTTTCATTACTTCTTCCGGGTCGGGATCTATATCAAAGACCAGGCTGGGCTGCAGGTAGTGTAGTTTATAATCCATAGCAAAGCGAGCTTCTCCCCCACCAGTAATATTGAGCATAACCAGAGAATCTCTGCTTATTATGCCCTTCCTTACATCCTGAATCAGAGTGGCAGTTGCCACTGCCGCGGCCGGGTGAATATCATTTCCTTCTGTCTGCTCAAACAATTCAGCCGCTGCGTCCAATTCCTGGTTGGTGGCTAGCGGAACGGTTCCACCCGCATCCTTCATGGCATCGTATAAGCCTCCTGCTATTGGATAGGGCGGTTTTCGATTTGATAATACCTTGGCTTTAATCGCTTCTACCTGTTTGCGGGCTAAATTATCATCCAGGGCCAGCATGGCTCGTGAATCGGCCTCCCAGGCATCTCTTATTGGGGTAAATGGATGGTTCTGAGAAACCATAAGTTTCATTTTATTATTGCCAAAACGGCCATCTTCAATCAGTCGCAGGTTGGCTTCCCAGGCAGCTATGGCTCCCGTTCCGCTACCAATGGCCTGGTAGTAGTAATCTGGTATCTTACCAATGGTTGTGACAGCAGATAAAACGGTAGTACCCATTCCATCCCTTCGGGCTACATTTTTGGCCCCTCCTTCTGCCACAAACCCGGGAATAGAGGCAGCCAGATTGGACAGGTGAATGGCATCGAAATAATCACTTCCCGTTTTGCTAGCTACTAACTTCACAGAGTCATTTATCGCGCTGTCAAACCAGAGGCTGTTTATATTGTCTTCCGGGACACATAATAAAAGTGGAATGTGATTGTCGGAACATACCCTGGCAAAGGCCCTGGCAGTGTTACCAGCAGAGGCAACCACCAATACTTCATTTTGATCGGGGCTCATTCTACCACAAACGGAATAGGCTTCTGTCTCCTTAAAAGAACAGGTCTTCATAAGAACATCTTTTTCTGGCCAATAACCACTAAAGGTGATCCATAAGTTCTGCATTCCCAATTCTTTTGCCAGGCCGGTACTTTTATAAGTAACCGGGGCAGATGATCCCTCCAACATTCTTTGGATGGGCAACCAGTCTGCAAAAGTATACAGGCCATAATCCTTAGCTCGCAAATTCAACTTTTTATTTTCATAGAGGGCCCTTATAAGAGTTGTTCCTTCTTCATCGGGGGCTTCAAGCATCCAGCCTGTATCATTGAATATTTTGCCACTTCGGACGGATTGAAGTTTGTATTTAGTGGGTGAAAATTTCATATTTTTTAATAATTCAAAAGTTAGAAATATTGATTTTTTTACGTCTGTTTTGCATCAATTCATTTAATTAATTGTTGAAGTACGACCAGAATGTCCTCTGCTATCGAAGGCTTTTACTTTTACCTGACCCGATACAGAAACAGGTGTTTTGTAAACTTCAGAATTTACCGTAGGTTCACTCCCATCTATTGTATATCGATTTGTCAATCCGGGATAGCTGCTATTTACATGAAGCATCCCATCCTTAATAACAGCGCCCGGAGGCGGTATCCGATAGTTAAAACCATCAAACAGGTAGTCGAGACGAAGAAATTCCCTTTGTCCAACCGAATTGGCAAAAGTATTCCAATCCTTATTGATAGCTTCTTTTCTTTTCTCATCTTCTTCGATGCTCCCCCAGGTTGCCTGTCCTACCCAGGCTCTTTCAGCAAAGCCAAGTAATTTAGGGACATAATAGTATTCCAGCATTTCCCCGCCCTTTATGGTCTCACTCCAGATTTCTCCCTGCAATCCCAGAATATTCTTTTTTGCTCCTGGCTTCAATCTTTCCATCTGTTCTATATCTGAATCTACTTGTATCGGTCTTCCATACCCATCTTCAATAGGAAACTTAAAAACATCATAGGGGATAAAATCGTAGGCTTTTGGTGTATCCATAGTTCCTCCCCAGCTATGGCCTGGCTCGTCCGGATGGTGGTTGTAAGCAAGGTCAAAGTAAAAGTTACCTACATTGCATAAAATAACAGGATACCCGGCATTTGTAAGCCTGGATCCTAAATCCTGGAAACCTGCCAGACTGTTCCAGATATATAACAAGACACTTCCATTGGCGAACTCCGGATTTGGCACCCAGGTCCCCCCTTCCACGGCTTTCATTCCTACCTCTTCCCAGCCTGCGGTAATCAATTTTCTTCCTTCGAGCATTTCATTTACCCTGTCAAAGAAATAGGCATGTAGATTTTTGGCACTTCCTACAGATGGATTTTTTTCAAGAAAATCCTGGCAAATAGGAGACTTCTCCCAGGAACCCCGTGGAACTTCATCACCTCCTGTATGTATGGTAGAAAGTGGCACATTGGCCTCAATATACATCTCAATAATATCATCAATCACTGTTTCGTAAAAAGTGTAAACAGACTCCTTGCACACACAGGCTACATTATCGGTAAAACCTTGAGCAGAGTAGTATTCAGACTTATCTTCAGGATCGGAAAGCAAATACTTTTCAGCCTCGGCGCTCTCACCCTGTTCCATCAGTCGGTCATACCTGACCTCCATAGCTTTGATGGCAGCCCTTGAATGGCCCGGCATATTTATTTCCGGTATAATCTCTATATGGTGTTGCCAGGCAAAAGTCAGAAGCTCCTTAAAGTCTTCCCGTGTAAGAAATCCGCTGCCATGGGAAGTGGCTGGATCAGGGAACGGTCCGGATCCATAAGCCGGGATAAGCTGTTCCTTATCATCCATGGTATGACCTCTTTTGCTGCCGATTTCAGTTAGTTCCGGAAGTTCTTCAATTTCGAGCCGCCATCCTTCATCATCCGTAAGATGTAATTGCAATTTATTCAATTTATAGTAGGACATTAAGCGGATGAACTTCATCAGAGATTGTTTGTCGATATAATTCCTGGAAATATCAATATGCATTCCACGGTAATTAAAAGCGGGCTCATCAGAAATACGAACTGCGTCTATTTCGAGTTTAGATTGAGGAGTTTTAAATGCTTCCGGAGGAATCATTGAAATAAGGCTCTGAATACCATAAAAAACACCTTTGGCTTCTTTTCCCTGTATTATGACACCCTTTTCATTTGAAGAAATCAAATTGTAAGCTTCACTGTTACTCGATGATGTGAGACCTGTGCTAAGCATAATAATATTCGGGCCACTATGTGTACTTTGCATTATTGAAGGCTTATTCCCCATGGTTTTCTCCAGCATAGTTCCCAGGTATTCTGCTTCGTATTCCAGGCCTTCCTGAAAATGAATCATTAGTCCTTCTTTCAAGTTAGTCTTTCCATTTGACTTAACTACTTTGCGAGGAGTTGGAATAATTTTTTCAACCTCCTCTTTAGCTATCAAGGATACATCTTTGTTTTCTTTAAACTGCCAGGCTGCATTGGGTAGTTGGACTTTGTTTTCAACTTCAGGAAAGATTTTAGCCAGATCCGAAGTGAATGTAATTTCATAATTATTAATTGGGAAAATTCCTTTTTCTTCTCCCTGAGCGTCCGTATATACTATATACAATCCCATAGGAGCAAATGTCTTTTTCGTTAACCAACCCTGGTATTGAAAAGGAAAGTTTTTGCTCTCACCGGCTGCCAGTGAGAATTGCTCTGTGGGTTTTATGCTATGGAAGTCTCCATTTATCCAATCAATTTTTAGCTCCTCACTTAGGGAACCAGGAACAATAGTTCTGGGAAACTGGTTAAAATATATGGTCCAGCCAGAATTAGCAAGCTCATTTTTTCCAAGATTCTCAATTTTGAATTCAACATTGCTGACCGATTCTCCTCCAGCCGTATTGTTATGCAATACAAAGGAAAAAGATAAATCATCCGGACCGGGCAAGTTTCCAGCATCACTGCCATTATTCATACATCCGGGGAATAGGAAAGAAATCATGAGAACACTCAAAAACAGACTTTTTTTCATTACAGCTATTATTTTACGGGAAAAGTTTAATTAATAATTTCCGTAAAAATAATACTTTGAATCTTATTCTATTCATCCAACCAGGATTTAAAAGCCTGAACCTTCTCACGGCTAACCAGAACATCCTCTTCAGTAGAATATGTAAGCTTTAGTTTAAGTCTGCTATTCGAATACACAACTATATCTTCTATAGCAGGATGACTAACTAAAAACTTCCTGTTTACCCGGAAGAATTTCATAGGATCCACAAGTTCCTGAATAGTGTCTAAAGAAAAATCAATATTTAAGCTTCTTTTATCTTTTGTGTGCATATAAGTGCCTTTATCCAGGCTGTAGAAAAAGAGGATATCTTTTACCTCGATAGATTTAATATGCTCACCCACTTTCACTACAAATCGATTCTTATATTGTCGATCCAGCATCTTCTTTACATCATTCAAAACCTCAAGTGGAATATTGGAAGTATTTTCCTTTTCTTCCATTCGTTTCTTAAATTTCTTAAAAGCAGCATTTAACTCCTCGGAATCTATTGGTTTTAAAAGGTAGTCTATGCTGTTTACCTTAAATGCTTTTATGGCATACTCCTGGTATGCCGTGGTAAAAATGATAGGGCAATCGACAGTAACATGGTCAAAAATCTCAAAACTAAGTCCGTCAGCCAATTGAATATCCATGAAAACCAGGTCGGGCAATTCATTCTCTTGGAACCACTCAATTGATTTTTTTACGGAATCGAGATTTCCACAAATTGAAATATTTTTATCCACTTCTTTGATCAGCTCAACCATTCTTTCGTAGGCAAGCTGCTCATCCTCAATTATTAATACTTTCATAAAGCTATTCTATAGTGGGTATCTCAACAATAAAATTTTCTTTAGTTTCAAAAATATTCAAAGGCAGGTCTGTAAAATATGCATATCGATCTTTTATATTTTTTAATCCGATATTCGTTGAAGTTTCAACAGCTTTCTTCTTCTGAATGTTATTTTTAACAACAATATAATTTTCCGAGTTTGAATAGACCTCAATTTCTAATGGCTGGTCTTTTGAAACGACATTGTGTTTGATGGCATTTTCAAGCAACATTTGTATAGAAAGCGGGATTACCTTCCTATTGCTTATAGAAATATCAATTTTTACATTCAAACTTTCAGCGAATCGTATTTTCTGAAGGAAGACATAGGAATTTACAAACTCTATTTCATCTTTTAAATCAACCAGTTCTGTATTTTTCTGATCGAGAACATAACGATATATTTCTGAAAGTTCTTTTACAAACTTCACAGCTTTATCAGGGTCCTTCCCTATCAGTGAGCTCAATGAATTCAGGCTATTAAAAAGAAAATGCGGGTTTACCTGGTTTCTTAAAGTGTCATATTGTAGGGCCAGATGTTCATGTTTTAGTTTCTCTTGCTGAACGGCTGTATTTTTCCAATTCATAAAAAACTGTATACTGCTGGTAATAAGGCTCATCACAAACAAAATAGAGAGCACAATTTTCATGCTTTTCAGGCTAAGAAACATATAGGTCTCAGAGGAGGATTCTGACGAAAACTGCAGCATAATAAAGGTTGCGCCAAATATCACTACAGTGCATAAAGTAACTAAAGAAAGGAATTGGACAATTAGCCTTTTTACAGGATACTTCAGCCAGGGAATTTTCTTATCGAGATATTTCAGGATTGCTTCCACCCCCTTCCAGATGGGGTATCCAATGTAGATCGATGGTAGAGAACTCATTAAGAAGATGGACCAGCTAAAAGGTTCCCCCTGCATCAGGAAAAAGCCGATAATGTTTCCAATTACAAGCAGGATAAGAAGATCCTTCAGTACTTTCAATACCTTTTTTCCAATGCTTCTATTTGCCATTCCTGAAAGAGTATAAGCTTAATTCTGTAAGCGGATAAAGGACAGATTATATTCCTGATTTAAGATAACTAAAGTACAAATAATTTATTTCAATTTCCTTAATTCGGCATCGTTAGCTCCTTTTCCCCAGTCCGGGTGTATATCGCTAGCAGGCTGAAAGGCCTCAAACTTCTGATCAGCTAGTATAAATATGGGTTTAGCAAGTTCAGATCCTCCCCCCATTGATTCCGGCATATTCAAGGTGGTATTGGCCTGCAAAAAATAAATCCTTGGATTTTCAGGATTCAGTTTCTTAGCCAATTCCAAAGACGAATACATCTTATCCATAAAGAGCATACCTCTTTGCATAGGATCCACCATCATCCTGGAGGGATATAGAAATGCTTGCAAGACATGAAGCTCGGATTCATTGGGTGCAAGTAACAAAGCCTGGTCAAGGAAATTCTGTGCCTTGTCCAATATTGGGTCCCTTTTTGACACATCCTCCTCTTCAAAGCTAAGCATGATCAATGCATAGGAAGCATAGTACCTGGGAAGCCACTCCTTTGTTTCTGATGCAGCAATTCTTTCGAAAGTATTCGCACATTGTTGAAACTTCTCGATGGATCTGGCCTCATTAAGAGTATTGATTGTTGAACGCATTGCATCATGGTATCCATCGGCCATTCCATAAGAAAACATCAAGAAATTAACACCAAGGCATAACAAAAATAGATTTTTCATGATTATAAATTTTAATAATTAGTTATTGTATCTAAAAGAGTATTGAGATTAGTAATACTGCCATTCTTTTTGAGGGAGGTATCACAGCTTGCATCTCGTACATTCCAGCATCATCAGGAATATTTCTAAACCGGTATCCATATACATTTTCAAAGCCCAACACATTTGTGAAATTCAAGTGAATGATAGCCTCCTTATTGAATACCCTGGTAAGATATGTGGCGTTAAGACTTATATCATTATATGTTTTTGTTTTCCCTGTCATAAACCCATTGCTATTTGGGTTGTTATAAGGTCGCCCACTGGCAAAAGAGTATGTTACCCCAAAGAAGGTATTCAAACGGTTAAAAAATCTTTTATACACCAGGGATAGATTATGTGCAGAACTATAAGAAGGTATTGCACATATTGGGTAATCCTGGTAATCTCTATCTGAATGATTGTAAGAATAGGATATCCAGTAATCTGTGTTTCTGAAAGTCTGCTTATCACGCCAGAACAAATCCAATCCCTGACTACTGCCATAGCCCAGATTATTGTAGTTTTCTGGTTCAATGGAATAAGGTGAAGAGAATTTAACAAGACTGCTATAGTTCTTATGATAGGCCTCAACCCGAAAAACCCTGTTGTTCTTTTTGTACTGGTAGTTTAGAATATAATGAGTTGATCTTTCTGTGGACAAAGTCCGACTCATTTTCAGGTAATCGTCTTCCGGATTCTGCTCAAACATCCCGTAAGCAAAGGAAATCTGACTGTACTTCCCTGTCTTGTAAGCTGCTGACAACCTGGGTGTTAGATGGGTAGCATTAAGAAGGGAACTGTACTCGGTTCGGGCACCCACCCGAAAAGCAATTTTTTTGGTTAGATTGATTTCTGCTTCGGCAAAGGCTGATATTTGATTATTTATAAATGCCAATGAGGCAAAATCATTCATTCTAATCTCCTGTTTGTAATTATGATGGATGATATCCGAACCAAACTTTAGTTTCACCTGATCTGATATAAAATTGGTGAATGTGACCTTAAATACTCCACTGGTATTATTTGTATTCAGATTGTCATAATCAATATCAGCGTTTTCTACATCGAAATTGTATCCTAAACCCGCTTTAATCATCCACTTTTCACTTAACATATCACTATATGTAGTATTGAAAAATATGTTATTATCCTTCATATTTATATGTTGCAATTTATTTTCTTCAAAATTGTCATACATCAGGTTGGATGAGCTGTAATTGCAGGCAATGAATGATTTTATCAAGCCGCTTTCTCGTACTTTGTGCCTGAACATCATATTTACCTCCCCAATAGTGGGAGCAGTTATCCAGTCAATATTCGGTTTGAATATGACATTTGATAAAGCATTGTTTACAAGCATGCCACTTAAAGCCAAAGATGTATTATCCCACCGTTTTACAGTTGAGGCTGAGGCACCTACTGTCATAAGGGATATACTTGTTTTGTCCTTTTCCTCCAGTCCCAGGGTATTCAAGGAAACAATGGATGAGAGAGCCTGTCCATATTCGGCTGAATAACCACCCGTACTAAATACCGTTTCAGAAAAAAGCAAAGGTGAAAAACGGCCTCTTGTTGGTATATCAGGCAATTTTGAAAAATATGGAGTCTGAATGAGTATGCCATCCATGAAGGTTTTCGTTTCATAGCTTTCTCCGCCCCGGACAAATAGCATTCCCTCCTCACCCACTTTTTGAGATCCGGGCATGGCGGCCAGGGCTCCATAAATATCACCCTGCGCACTGGGTGTAGAGGCAATATCTATGGGACTAAGAATGGAGGATATTTTTTTATCGCTCGCTTCAAAAGTTCCTGCTGTTATAACTACTGCATCAATCTCATTGTATGATTCTTCCAGAATTACCTCAAGTTCCTGATTTCCTTCATCAAGAATTAGTTCTTTTTGATACAGATCATATCCAATAAAACTGACCAATAGTTTTTGATTTCCTTTCAGTTTCGTTTTAAAGGTAAACTGGCCGGAAGTATCAGAGCTTGCACCATCATATGATCCTTCAAAATAAACATTTGCGCCTGGTATTGGGTCTAGATTCTTATCCCTTACATAGCCTGAGATAGTAGATTGAGAGAATGAATTCAACGAAACGAGGAGAATAAGAACTGTAATTGTAGTTTTCATGACTTTTTGAATTTGAATTCTAAATCAAATATCCGGCTAGCCAAAACAAAAAACTATTTATTGTTACTGAAGTGTTGAATCAGATAGATGAAGTGTACTATTTCAAGACTGGAAAAATCAAACATTTATTTACCTTTAATGCAAATACTTAATTTGAGCTAGTAGCATAGTTTCAGATCACATAAATAAATTATGAACCAATTCATTTTCAAGCCTCTGCTTATTGCAATAGCTATCTTATTTATATCCGCATGTAAGACTGATCAAAATCGATCATCTCAATCTTTTGAAATAATTGGAGTTAAAATATACGAGCATTCAGGGGATTATGAATCCTTGTTTGAGGAATGGAAGGAGATCGGCATAAATGCTGTTTTTTGTAGCAAAGATTTATTTTCAGATAAGGAATTCAGATCCTTTACTAAAAAGTTTGGTATTGCTTCCTTTATCATCTCACCCGTATTTTTTATTCCCGAAGAATTGCAATCTGACTCAAATCTATATGCTATGACTGAAGACGGGTCTAAAGCAAAAGACGATTGGGTAGAATTCATATGCCCTTCCAGGGTAGACTATCGCCAAAGAATAGTTAGAAACATCAGTGAGATGGTTCAAGATCTTGAGCCGGATGGAATCAGCATAGACTTTATCAGGCATTTTGTATTCTGGGAATCCGTTTTCCCGGACATGAGATACGAGGATCTGCCCAAGACATGTTTTGATTGCTCCTGCCTCAATCACTTTCAAGACCATACCGGAATTGAAATCCCTGAATCAGTAGGCAGTACCGAAGATATTGCAAAGTGGATCCAGGAAAATCACCTGGAAGAATGGGTTACCTGGAAATGTGGGTTGATAAGCAATATGGTTGAGGAGATAGTAAATGAGGTAAAGAAGATTAAACCCAATATTAAAACCAATGTACATATTGTGCCGTGGAGAGAGGCTGATTACAATGATGCCTTAAGAAAGGTGACAGGTCAGGATGTGTCTATGCTTGCCAATTACACTGATTATCTCTCTCCAATGACCTATTCCCATATGGTAAAAAGGAAACCTACCTGGGTTCATTCTGTGGTTTCCGATATCTACCGACAATCTGGTTCTAAGATACTTCCCAGTATCCAGGTAAAGGAAGCCTACTTAAATGACACACTTGGATTAGAAGAATTTAGAATGAACCTTATGGAGGCACTTAAACCCCCATCCAATGGAGTGGTATTCTGGTCCTGGGAACAACTTGTGGAGGATCCTGGTAAAAAAGAGGTTATTAAAGCTGTTTTAGGTATAAATAAGTACCAATAATTTTCATCAATTATATTTCTTTCCTTTTTTTATAATACCATTGGAGTAAAATATTCAACACGAAAAGGATATTAATACTCATTTAATATTGGCTATGATCTATTTAAAAACTTAAATAGGTTCCTTTTTTCAAATATATCCAGTAGCAGTTTGAATCCTTATTTAGAATCTTAACCTTAACCATTCTACTACAAGGCATGCATGAGCAATAATCTGTAGTATAATTTATTTAAATTCAATTTATTTCGATTTACGTCGACAATCAGCTCCAATCATTTATTTTTATTAGTGAGAAACAAGCAATATGTATATTAAACTGTATATGAACTCATAAAGAAAAAATATCTTATTCATTATTAACTAAAATCATTATTATCATGAAAATCAAAAAAGAAGACTTAGAAGTCAAAATGGAAGGACCAGGTACAGCTATGCGAGGGCAAAGCATGGGAGGATTGATTGTTTCTTATAATACCTTACCAAAAGGGACAGATTTCACTCCATTGCTAAAAGGATTAAACAACGACAGTTGCCATTCTGCACACTGGGGATACATACTTGAAGGGAAGATGAGGATTATCTATGATAATGGTAAAGAAGAAGTTACCTCTGCAGGTGAAGTGTATTATTGGCCAGCAGGTCATACTGCCATTGTAGAGGAAGATATAAAGTTTGTTGAATTTAGTCCGGAAAAGGAATTTGGTGAGGTCTTATCGCATGTATTTAGTGTGATGCAAGCGTAAACAATTAACAGTTATCAGGTAACAATTAACAGTTAACAGGTAACAATTATCAATTAACAGTAAACAATTAACAGTAAACAATTAACAGTTATCAATTAACAGGTATCAGTTATCAAATTGACCATACTTAATTTAAGGTCGAAAGAATATACGAAGTAAATGGGTGTAAAAATTTTATACCTATTTGCTTTTTTTAAATTATAGTATTGATTTCCAGGATTTAAAAAGGCCATAACGACCTTATTTTTAAATATTCAACAATTGAATATTGCTACTTTCTTTTCTTCTTGTACTTTTTTTTAGGTGAATCCACGCCATAGCAATTCTCCAACATACTTCCCGGGCCTTTGTGGGCAAACTCATCCAGATTGCAGCCCAGATTTATATTCAATCCAAATCGTAAATTAAGACTACGGGTATTCAGAAGATCAACCATTCCAATAACATTCGTTGTTAAAATATAGAATTGCACTGGATTTTTCCCCAGAACCAGGCCCAAACCAAGGTTGTCGTAGGTATGGTATTGGAGCGTATAGGATGCCATTAAGCCAACATTTTCTGTAACCTGATATTGCCCCATAAAAGTTGCTGAGGGATTTATTCTTGACTTATAAATTACTCCATCAAATACCAATCCTGCATTTATTTTATTGCTGATTTCATAATTCGCCCCGGCCATAATATGAACGGGCAGCATACTAACATATTTTTTCTGCTCCAGTCGCATATCTAGTGAATCTACAATGGCCCTGGCAACACTTCGGAAATAGTCTTCAGGACTTCCGCCTCCCGCACTTCCTAATGTACCGGTGAAATTAAAGTCCCCACCGGCCGATACATTATTCAGATTTGATCGCCACCAGATAACTCCCAGGTCAAGTACGGATGCTGATAAAGTAATTTTATCATTAAAAGGATAAATTATGCCAAGGTCAAAACTCACTCCCGGGTTCTTCCTATTAAATATTAGTTCATTGGTACTTATGCTTTCATCCCGAGATATGCTATGTATTCTGTTGTCAAGAGTATCAATTATAATTGGCAAGGAGCTATTAAGCTTCATATTGTCATTAAAATACAAATCGAAGGTAGTTGCATCCGTAGTAAAGTTAACATTTGCCTTTGGGGTTGCTATATTCAACTTTCCAAAAAGCAATTTAGCCCTGGCACCTATATAAATTCCACTCCGTGTATTTTTTGATGCTGATATCGCATACTCCCTGTAGTGGTTCAGATACATTCCTGACCCCTTCATACTCACATTCTGGCCCTCAAACTGAGTATTCCCATCCCAAAGAAGCTGCATACCCTTTTTGGGTATGGTGACAGGAATATTATTTTTTTCAGTTAATGTAAACATGAAAGAATAGTTCTGATATCTGTATCCTACTGCCAGCAATTGAATATGAAATTCAGTCCCAATATAATCCCGGTTATGCATACGATCTATTGTCTGATCAATTTCAATCGTTCTTGGACCATCACTTGATGGTTGGAACAATTGATTATATGTAGTAAAGGTATTTCCGTAATTAAGATGAATTGAGGAGAAAACCGGTATTCCGATATACCATTTACATGATATTGGTATAGCAGGATTTAGTAGATTGCTCTCGGGAATCTGATGCATTAAAAACATAGGCTGATTTTGCTGGGCGCTGGCTCCAAAAGCCAATGCCAGGAATAGCAAACAGATCCGAATAAATGCTTTAATTGCCATCACTAATTACAATTTTAAATCCAACCCAAATTCCTACCTGAATCCAGATCTCCTGTGAGGAGGTAAAAGCTATTGTTCCCTGCGAAGAATCCGGTATAATTACCTCTGCTTTCACTTCAATATATTGACTATTGGAGATACTATCTATCTTATCATCAGAAAAATAATTGTCCAATTCCCATATCTCATAGGTAGCAGTAACATTTCCTACTGAATCTACCACTGCCGGTTCGATTCTCAGTGGCCCAGTTGAATATAAGGAATCAATTACACTGCCCGTAGAATCAGTAAAATACAATTGCAGGTCAATTTCTGCCGGAATTCCATTAATTGCATTTGTTCTGAACATCAATGAAGTTATCTCAATGGTATCATTTTGAAAAGGGTCCAGAGAAAAATAGCCGCTTGTACTGACCTTGATTCTTCCCGGTGAATAATAATAAACACTATCATACAGAAAAAATGAAGCCTTATCCTTATCCACCCAATCCGGAATGGGAATAAGATCTATTGTGTCAAGAATCTCAGAAAGCATGGGGTTTGTATTTCCAAGAGGTAAAGAAGCCTCTGCATCATAGATCAAAGAAGTGTCAATGTCATTATAATTATCATCCACACAGGCAGAAAATGTAATTATGCCCAGTAATAATAGAAACTGTATTTGACGGAAATACTTCACAATTTGCACTGATAACTCAGGTGAACATGTACCATGCACAACCGATTGATAATATTAAAAATTGAAATATCTGGAATAAAAGTACTAAAAATACATCTGAATTAGCTCATTTTCCTGATTTAATGAGTGCATAAATCATTTGGATCAATATCCTAATTTAATAAAAATAAAGTATCTTCATTGCTGCTAAAAAATCATGAATCTTAACAATAATCTTTTAATTTCTAATTCTTATGAAAAAACTTAAAACTGTCCTGCCTTTCAGTGCCCTTCTTGCACTAATTATTTTTGGTGCTTCTAGCCTTACCAGTTCTAATCCTTCGGAATTTGACCGTGGTATTATTGAATTTGGTGTAGTGGTGGAAGATTTTGAAAAATCCTATGATTTTTATGTAAATGTACTGGGGATGACCCAAACCGGTGGTTTTGATGTAGATGAAGAATTTGGTAAAAGATCAGGACTGACTGGTGGAGAGCCATTTAAAGTGGCAATCCTGAAACTTAAAGACAGTGATCAGTCCACTCAGTGGAAAATAATGAGTTTTAACAAAAAACCTACACATCCAAAGCCTAATTTTATTCAGGACGACACGGGTGTCCAGTATGTTACCATTTTCGTAAAATCTATGAAACCATTCCTTGAAAGGATTAAAAAGAATAAGGTAACATTGTTGGGGGATACCCCTACTGCCCTAGATGAGAATACTCAATTTGTGTTGATCCAGGATCCGAGTGGTACATTTATTGAATTAATTGGGCCTCAATAAGAAGCACTTTTAGAGCTTCTTTAATTAAACCAGTAAGAAAGCTTTACAACCAGGGCCCGGTTTTTGGTGTAAAAATCTTCCGGATAAGAATTTGATGTATAAACAATGTAAAGATCTGAAACCGGCGCAAACCTCCATTGAAAACGCAGGTTTATATTAACATTGTCTATCTGGTTGTTGTATTGTACGAAGGTTGTAAAGAATATCTTGTCTGTAAAAGTAATATCTAGCCTTGGACCGATCAGGATAAGCTCAGCACTGTTATAGGGTTGAGGCATGTCAATCTTATTGTAACTAGCCACAATTGACAGGCTGCCGTAGGGTTGAACCCGATAGTTGATTTCACCGCTAACATTGAATCGTGTTCCATTAAAATACCCACCATATCGAGATGATATAGCATAATTAAAAAGTTTCCGTGTATCTGAAGAAAACATAAAACCCACTTCATTCCAGTTATAGTCTGTTCCTGCTGCCAGGCTATCACCTCCGGTATTGGTCGGATCAAAAGGTTCCTGGAGCATCAGGTAAGTATTTTCAAGTTCCACAGAAAGACTGGATCTATTTAACCATACTATTCCATAGTTGATTTCAATATCCCTATCTGTTAAAGAGAAGTCAGGTTTAAAAAAAATCACTGCTTCAACTCCCGGGCCATGATTAGCCACTCTCTCAGAGGAAGGAAAAAACTTATAGCCAAGCGTAGGTATAATCTGATTATACCCTTTCCGTGGAACAAAACCTACCTCAGCCTGATAATTACTTCCTACATATGCCTGATCATAGCTTATCGCCAGATTTTGAGTATTGTAGGATACCATCCCTGCCATAGCGAAAGCATCATTCCTGGCATTGGGATAAAATGCTTGATGATAAAAAGCTTTTCCGGTCCAACGATTGTCAGCAGTAGCCAGGTTAAAATCTACTCCAGCAACCCGATTGTATTTATTACCATTAAAGCTGCTATCCACTGGAATATTTGTCACCTGTTTGTTCACCAGGAAAGCACCAATGTTTGATCGACTGAATATTTTTTGCTGCACAGCTATAACGCTATAGTTGCTAGCTGGAATGGTATCTTTAGTTCCGGTTTGCAGGTCCATCAAACCCAGTCTAAAGTTTTCACCTATTTTACCACTTAACCTGCCTCCAACTCTTACTGGACTATCCAGTCCAATTCGACGAGAAAAAAACGGACGGATGTATTCCTTGCCCAAGCCAGCAAACAAATCGCTATTCTCGAGAAAAAATTGCCTTTTTTCCGGAAAAAACAACTCAAAACGATCCAGGTTTGTTACCTGCCTGTCCACTTCCACCTGTGAATAATCGGGGTTAAAAGTCAGGTCAAGATTCATCGAAGTTGAAAAGGTAATTTTGGCATCGCCTCCTACGCCAGGCTTAAAAGTGGTCTTATTCTCATCTTCAATATCCTGCACAACTTTTGCCGACACATAGGGTATTAAGGATAATCGAACACCAGCTTCAGGTAGAGGCTCATCCCAGATTAAACTACCTGTAAAAGCCAGGTTGGCTGATTGAAACTGCCTTGGCACAGGCCCCCAGCTGGACTTTTCGTTCATCTTCAAATCCATACGACTAAAATTAATTCCCCATTCCGTATCACCTTCATTGTAACGAATACTTCGAAAAGGTATGCTGAACTCAGCTACCCATCTATCAGGGTAGTTCTGAACAGCCGATCTCCATTTACAGTCCCAATCAAGGGACACATAGCCACCATTGGCCTGTATCCCATCCCATTGCGCACCGGCTGAGGAAATACCAAAAGCAAAACCATTGGTTTGATCATTATAGGTATCAATAAATGCAATGAAGTTATCATTTCGTCCAAAGCTGAAATCGCGACGAAGAGACTCTATAGGACGTTTTCCGGGAAGAGTGTCGTGACAAATTACTGCCAGGTAAACATTTACGTCATCATAACACATCATCACTTCTGTTTGGGCACTAGCATAGCCTGTATCGATTGGTAATATTCTCGAAAATAGACCTGTTTTCTCAGCTTCTTTCCAAACGGCATCATCCAATACTCCATCAATTTCAATAACTGATTGCGTTTTTGAAATATGCAATTTATAAGAATCCCTGTTTACGAGATTTTGTTGTGCTTTAGTTGATGTATTCCAAATGAATAACACTATTAAAAGAAGGGCAAATCTTTTATTCAATATTACAATACTTTAGGCTATGCATTTGCTAAAACACATATTAGGGTGAGGAACTTCCTTTCTTAATGAAATATGAGAGTTTGATATTTTGGGCACAGTGATTTGCTTTCTCTACTTATCTTTCAGCTTTACTGCTGTTCCATAAGCCAGCAATTCAGCAGATCCCTGCATTACCGTTGAAGTAGTAAAACGCATACACACAATTGCATCCGCACCCATAGTTTGTGCATTCTGTATCATCCGGTCAATGGATTGTTCACGAGATTCAGCAAGCATTTTCGTATACTCTATTATTTCTCCCCCAATCAGGTTACGGAGTCCGGCAAGGATATCCTGACCCACATGCCTGGCCCGTATTGTATTTCCTTTTACAAGGCCTAATGTTTCAACAATAACCTTGTCGGCAAATTCATCTTGAGTTGTAATAAGCATAATTCAGATTTCTATTTTTCTACATTCTTTGAATAATAATCATCCTCTTCGTTTTCTAAACGATCTTTAGCAACTTTTGCAAACAAAAGTCCAAGACCACCAAGGGCAACGAAGCCTATCAGTCCTAGAGGAAAAGCTGCAACAAGGCCTATAACTACCACTACAAACCATGCAACGGCAGCAATGGCTAACAAAATATAACCAAGGTATTCCATAATTGAAATTTTTAAGTGTGCATTTCCTGCTTTAAATATACGAAATTCTTCTGTAATAACAATAAATTTAAAGGGATTGGAGTGCATCATATAATCTTAAATCATTTGACTAATCTATACCTATATACCAAAATGAAATCATTAATAAAACTGCCCACATTTGGCTTTTTTGGACAAGTAAAATAATGTCATTAATTTCAAGAACTTAAATATTAATATTTACACTTTGAGAGCATGTTTGTTATCAAACCAATAATTCTCTAAAATGAGCAAATCCATACTTAGATTATTTTTTCTTCCAACATTCCTCTTGCTATCCTTTACTTGCATTAATCCGGTTGAGGTTAAACAGGAAAATAATGAAGCTATACTTTCCTCTGATGATTACGAAAAATTTGAATACATGATTCCTATGCGGGATGGAATAAAATTATTTACATCTGTGTATGTACCAAAGAAGAAATCTGAGAAATATCCAATTTTGATAACGCGAACTCCTTATTCTGTTGGGCCTTATGGAGATGCCAGGAAAAGTTCATTACATCCTTCCAATTTATTTGTAGAAGAGAAGTTCATTTTTGTATTTCAGGATGTAAGAGGAAGTTTTATGTCAGAAGGAAAATTTGTTAATATGAGACCTCAATTAACAGAATACAACAACAATAAGGATATTGACGAAAGTACCGATACCTATGACACTGTTGACTGGCTTATAAAGAACATAGATGGGAACAATGGAAAAGTTGGATTATGGGGTATCTCTTATCCTGGTTTTTACGCGGCAGCTGCCTGTATAAATTCTCATCCAGCCGTTAAAGCCATTTCACCCCAGGCTCCCATTGCTGATTGGTTTTTCGATGATTTCCACCATCATGGTGCCCTTTTCCTGCCACATTCATTTGGTTTTCTTTCAATATTTGGGCAAGCCAGACCGGAACCAAAAAAAAATTGGGGAAAACGTTTTCAGTACCCCACTCCGGATGGCTATTATTTTTACTTAAATGATCTGGGACCTCTCGAAAATGTTAACGAAAAATATTTCCATGGAGAAATTGATTTCTGGAATAAAATTGTGGAGCATCCCAACTATGATGATTTTTGGCAAAAAAGGAATCTCCTACCCCACTTAAAAGGTGTTTCTTCTGCAGTATTGGTTGTTGGCGGTTGGTTTGACGCTGAAGACCTGTATGGACCACTTCACATATATGAGAGCATAGAGAAAAACAATCCCAAGACTGAAAATTTTATCGTTATGGGCCCCTGGAGTCATGGCGCATGGGCACGAAAAGGAGATCATCTAGGAAACGTTGTATTTTCGCAGAATACAGACCCCTCTTTGTATTTTAGAGAGAATCTTGAATTTCCTTTTTTTATGCATCATTTGAAAGAAGCCAAGGAATCTAAAATTGCTGAAGCGACCATGTTTGAAACAGGAGCAAATGAATGGAAAACATTTGATACCTGGCCACCAGAAAAGGTAAAAGAGGCAAAAATGTATTTAATTGGCGATGGATCGATGGATTTTCATCCCATTAAGGGAGATGAGCCTTACAGGGAATTTATCAGTGACCCATCAAATCCTGTGCCCTTTACGGAGGCTATTTCAACCCGTATGACCCGGGAATATATGACCGATGATCAAAGATTTGCCTCGCGAAGGACGGATGTTCTGAGCTACCAGACAAAGATATTGGAAGAGGACATTACGCTTGCTGGAAAATTGATTGCCAACCTTTTTGTATCTATTAGTCAGACGGATGCCGACTGGGTTGTTAAGTTGATAGATGTATACCCCAATGATGCACCTGACAACGAGTATACATCAGATAATATGCGTATGGCAGGATATCAACAAATGGTCCGGAGTGAAGTATTAAGAGGTAGATTCAGAAATGGTTATGAACAGCCTGAGCCTTTTATATCCAATGAGATTACCCATGTGAAAGTCCCTTTGCAGGATGTTCTGCATAGCTTTAAAAAAGGACATCGCATCATGGTACAGGTTCAAAGCACCTGGTTTCCACTTGTGGATAGAAACCCACAGAAATATGTACCCAATATCTATCTGGCAAAAGATGAAGATTTTGTAAAATCAGTTCATAAAGTTTACTCGTCATCACAATCATATTCAAATATTGAGGTATCTATATTAAAAGATTAGTTTATTGTATTATCTTTGCACGATTTTTTTATGCTCAGATATTCAATATGTTAATTATATTTATAATAATCCTGGTAATAGACCTTATATCCTTCAAAGGATTAGGGCTATTGCTAAAACCGAAATCAAAAAGGGTTAAGCTGGTGGTTTATATCATCCACTGGATGATCCCTGTAATACTTTTTCTCGGTGTAATACTTTTACGCAGAGATGACCAGGTACAAAATGCAGAAAAGGTTTATAAGAATTTTATCCTGGGTGGCTTTTTCCTTTCATTTTACTTGCCAAAATTAATATTTGCCTCAGTTCATGTACTGGACGATTTAATGAAGGGCCTCCTTCGATTATATACCTATATCGTTAAAAAACCTAACGAAAACAGGAAAGAAATTAAAGGTGTTCCCATCAGCCGGATGAAATTTATTACCACTACCGGCCTTGTACTGGCCTCTTTTAATTTCATATCCCTAATTTACGGCATGGTTTCCGGAAGGTTTAATTTCAAAACCTATCGGTTAAGCATGAGGTTTAAAGGCTTACCCGAAGAATTCAATGGTTACACAGTGGTGCAGATTTCTGATCTGCATATCGGTGGTTTTTACGGTCATGGTGACAGACTCAAGGAAGCGGTTGAATTAATCAATGCTGAAAAACCAGATTTAATACTTTTTACCGGTGATATGGTGAATAATTTTGCCGATGAAATGACTGATTTTAAAAAGACCCTGGGCCAATTACAGGCAAAATATGGCAAATATTCTATCCTGGGCAATCATGATTACGGGGACTACCATTCATGGGATTCAGAAGAGGAAAAGAAAGAAAATTTTAAAAAGATAGTTGAATTTCAGGAAGAAATGGGATTCAATGTTTTATTGAATCAATCCGTAGCTTTGAAGAAAGGGAATGCAGAAATTGGGCTCATTGGCGTTGAAAATTGGGGGAAACCACCATTTGCACAATATGGTAATTTTGAGAAAGCCCAAAATGGGGTAAGTAATCTTCCTTTTAAAATACTGATGTCACATGATCCTTCGCATTGGGATGCGGAAATAACACAAAATACTGACGTCCATCTCACTCTTTCAGGTCATACACATGGCATGCAGTTTGGAGTAGAAAAAGGAAACCTGAAGTGGAGCCCGGTTCAATATAAATACCCGCAATGGGCTGGTCTGTATAAAGATGGGGACCAATATTTATACGTAAACCGGGGCTTAGGAACCATTGGCTATCCTGGCCGTGTGGGTATGCCACCAGAAATAACTGTATTCGAGTTAAATAGTTAATTCTAACTATTCTGATTTGCTTAGATAATCTTTGAACCAGGCAATGGTTTCTTTCATAGAATCCTCAAGGGGAGTGGCCTTTAGACCAAACTCTTTTTCAAATTTACTACTATCCACCACATAAGGTTTTTCCCAGGTATATAACATTTCTTTAGCTTCCCGAACCATAGGGTTGAAGAGTCCCAATAAAGAAATTAAAAACTTCCCTGCCACTCTTGTTTTTATTGGCTTGCCCATTTCCTGTTCAATAATCTCTACTACATTTCGGGTTGGTATTGCTTTGGCATTGGGAACATGCCATGTCTTACCCAATGCCCGTTCATCTTCTGCCAAAATTATAAGCGCTTTAGCAAAATCCTTAATATAGGTAAGACTATGCGGCTGATCTATGTTACCCAACAAATTCACAGGTTTGTTCTCAAGAGCTGGTTTAAAGAACATTTTACCAAAGGCAGCATTGATAACATGTGGACCAAAAAAATCTGAACCACGTCCAATGGACACTCGAACTTTCCCTTCTTTATGAGCATCCATTAACATTTCAGCCATTAAGGCCCTTGTTTTCCCTTTATGCCCTTTAGCAGCATAAGGCAAATCTTCAGTTAATTCTTTCCCATTTGTGGGACCGTACATGTATAGATTATCTCCAAAAATCAGCTTAGCTCCTGCTTGTGATACTCCATCAACGATACCATTCATCAAGGGTGGAAATTGTTCCGGCCATTTCGTATAAGGAGGCATGGCACAGTGATATACCACAGCGGCATCTCTGCAATGTTCGAAGACCTCTTCGGGATCTGTTGCATCACATGCACCCATAGTTACGTTTTCAGGAAGCTCATATCCAAGCTTGCCTGACCTGTTTAATAATTTTACATCGGCATCTTTTTCTACTAGTTCCCGCATAAGCCAATACCCAAGGGGACCTGTTCCCAATATTACATTTAGCTTTTTCATAGCTTCTTTTTTTATAATATTTCCTAATATCGGAAAGAATTAAGTAAAAACAAAATGGTTCTAAGATTCAGGTTTTTACATCAATAAAATTTCATTTTTCAGTTTTTAAAGAATAATATATCTTTATGCTGAGTTTTAATACGCCACCTTAGTTTAATAAATCGAATTATTATGATGAAATGTTTTCTTGCTTTTCATAAAAAATATGGAGTAAGCCTATTACTTTTTTTATTGGCCATAGGTACTTCATTTGGACAGCTAAGTCCGCGAATTGCCAATTACGATATTAAAGTCAGCCTGGATCCTGATGAGAAACTATTGGATGGAAAAATGACCTTGTACTGGAAAAACCCTTCTCAGGATACCATTAGGGAGCTGCAGTTCCATATGTATTTGAATGCTTTTAAGAATAATGAAAGTACTTTCTGGAATGAATCTGGAGGACAATTAAGAGGAATGGAATCAGGCGATGAAGAAAAGGAAGTCTGGGGATGGATTGATATTCGAAAGATGGAAACAGATCAGGGAGAAAGGCTTGAGTCGAAAATCCAATATATTCAACCTGATGATGGAAACAAAAAAGATCAAACCGTAATTGCTGTGCCTCTTGAAAACCCTGTAATCCCTGGTGGTTCAATCAGAATCAATATTGACTTTAAATCAAAATTACCAAAAATATTTGCCAGAACAGGGTATAGTAATGACTACTTCCTTGTTGGGCAATGGTTTCCGAAAATTGGAGTATATGAACCAGCTGGAATGCGATATGCTGAACAAGGCCAGTGGAACTGTCACCAGTTTCATGGAAACTCTGAGTTTTATGCCGATTTTGGAGTTTATAATGTTGAAATCACTGTTCCGAAACGATTTGTTGTGGGTGCTACAGGTGAGCTAAAAGAAAAAACTGAAAACGATGATGAAACCATTACACTTAAATATTCAGCTAATGATGTTGTAGATTTTGCCTGGACCGCTTCTCCTCTATTTACAGTGGTTGAGGACCAGTGGAAAGATGTAAAAATCATGGTTCTATTACAGCCTGAGCACCTGAGTCAGGCTGACAGGCATACAGAATCGGTAAAAGCTGCCTTAAATTATTTTGAAGAAAACCTGGGTGATTATCCTTATTCAACCATTACCATTGTTGACCCGCCTATTAATGGAATGGGATCAGCAGGAATGGAATATCCAAGTTTTATTACTGCCGGCTGCATTTGGGGAATGCCTCTAGAACTAAGATTTACAGAGATGGTAACTATTCATGAGTTTGGGCACAACTTTTTTATGGGGATACTGGCAACCAATGAGTTTGAAGAAGCCTGGATGGACGAAGGCATGAACTCTTATTTTGAAGCCCGAATTATGGATTACGCTTATGGGGACAAAACTTCTTTTGTGGATTTCAAAAACTTTCATTTCGGGGATATTGATAACCAAAGATGGAGCTATGCCGGGCAAGACAATCCAAAAATAGCAGAATCATATAGAAAAGCCTGGGAATATCAGCATGGGGGATATGGAACCATGTCTTACGCAAAACCAGCTACTTTTTTAATAACTCTCGACAGGATGGTAGGCCGTGAAACCATGGACAGAATAATGAAAACTTATTATGAGAGATGGAAATTCAAGCACCCATGCTCAAGGGATTTTATTGCCATCGTTAACGAAGTTGTTTTAGAAGATCATGGCACAAAATTTGGTCAGGACATGAATTGGTTTTTTGACCAGTTTTTATATGGCAGCGATGTTTGTGACTACAGGCTGGCAGCTATCAGGAACCTTAAAGTATCTCCTCCTCAAGGCATACATGAGGTAAACAACAATAAAATGACCTATAGTGCAAATGAATATGAAAATGAATTGTATGAGTCGAAAATCATTTTGCACCGACTGGGAGAGATTATAATGCCCGTAGAGGTTCTAATTCATTTTACCAATGGAGATGAAGTTTTGGAAACCTGGGATGGAAGATCCAGGACTAAAGAATTTATTTTCGAAAGACCTGAGAGAATTGAATGGGCGCAAATTGATCCGGAAAACAAGATAATGATGGATGTGAATCTTATGAATAATGGCAGAACTACAAAACCTGAAAAACTCACGTTTTGGAAATATGCTACGAAGTTCCTATTTACTTTACAGAATGCGATGCAGATGTTTTCAATCTTTACCTGATAAACCTAAATTTAATAATGAAAATCTTAAAAACATATGCAAGTGGCTTTAAAACCACTCTGAAATCCTATAAAATGATATCTCTTGTTTATATAGTTATTCTATTTTTAGGTCTGGTGGTAGCGATCCCTTTCTTTTTCGGTTTAAAATTAGCCGCTGGCATGACGATTTCTCCAGGAAAGCTTTTACATGATTTTGACTATACTACTTTTTCTGAACTACTAAAATTTCACGGCGAAGAGATTAAAAGTAGCATAACCCAGGGGTCCTGGATAGTGGTACTTTTCATAGTTTTAAGTATATTCTTAACAGGAGGTATCTTGCGGACATTGAAACAGGGACATAAAAAGTTTGGTTTATATAATTTTTTTGCTGGTTGTGGAAAATTCTTCTACAGGTTGGTCAGGCTTAGCTTGTATTCCATAATACTTCATGCTCTTCTTGCTTTAATAATATATGTACCTTTTGCCATTATAGTTACTACTGGTCTTAATCATAGTTTTACCGAAAAAACAGCATTTTATGTATTCCTGACCTTTGTAAGCATTCACCTATTGCTGGGGATTTATTTAGTAGTAATTACTGATTATGCCCGGTTTATATTGGTAACGAGTGATACCAGAAAAGCATTAAAATCATTGTGGCAATCAGCTAAGTTCGTATCTGGTAAATTTATAGGTACATATTTCTTATTCATCCTTTTATTGGTGGTTCCATTACTCCTTTATTATATGTATTTCTTCCTTACAGGGAAAATAGAGTTTACAACAGGAGTAATGATCCTAAGCTTGTTCCTAATTCAGCAGGTATTTGTATGGTTACGAGTCTTTTTCAGAGTCTGGACTTTTTCCAGCCAACTGGATTACTTTTCCATGTACCACGCTGATCCTGTTGAGAAAAAGAGCGCTTAAAGCAATTTACGATTATTTTCCTGGTCGCATTTACTTTTCCAGCTTTCATTGTTCATTAATGAACAGTATATGTTCGTTATCAAACAGAAATGGCCGAGCAGAAAATAGAAAAACATCCTAACTTACTTATTAAAAGAACATTGAATACTAAGGCACAGTTATTGGAAGAATAATTATTTATGTCCAATAAAACCTGACTGGAATGTTTTTTAATCAATTGAAACTTGCTTTCCGCAATCTCTTTAGCAATAAAATATATTCGTTTATAAATCTTGCTGGTCTTGCCATAGGTATCGCCAGTAGCATTTTTATTGCGCTTTTTGTAATCCATGAATTCAGTTATGATAAATTTCATAGCAAAGCTGACCGGATTTATAGAATTGGCGTGAATGGGCAAATGATGGGTAGTGAAATCAACCAGGCTGTTACAGCAGCCCCAATGGGTGCGGCCGTATTGCAGGACTACCCGGAGGTTGAAAATATGGTTAGAATCAGGACTTTTGGGGATTGGCTGGTACGCTATGAAAATAAAAAATTTCATGAGGAAGACTTCTTATTTGCCGATTCAACCTTTTTTGAAGTATTCGATTTTAAACTCTTACGTGGTGACCCTCACACTGTATTGGATGAACCAAAAACTGTAGTACTTACAGAATCTGTAGCGAAAAAATACTTTGGCAGTGAAGATCCTATGGGAAAATTGCTTCATTTAGAAACGGACACCACCTATTTCAGGGTTACCGGAATTATGGAAGATGTTCCAACTTACAGCCATTTCACATTTAATATGGTTGGATCCTTACAGACCTATGAAGCCTCCCGAGATAATTTTTGGGTAAGTCACAACTTCTATACCTATATTCTTTTAAAAGAAGGGAATGATTGGAAAGATCTAGAAGAAAAGTTGAATGGCCTTATTGAAAAATACGTTGGCCCTCAGATTGAAGAAGTCCTGGGGATTCAAATGGATCAATTTTATGAAAGTGGAAACACTTTTGGATATTTCATGCAGCCCATTAAAAGTATTCACCTAGAATCTGATTTACAATACGAATTTGAATCCACAGGGAATAAAACGCTGGTTTACATTTTCATTATTATAGCTATACTTATTTTAGTGGTTGCCAGTATAAACTTTATGAATTTGTCTACCGCCAGATCAGCGGGCAGGGCTAAAGAGGTTGGGATAAAGAAAGTATCTGGCTCCTCCCATCGCTCACTTGTCTTTCAGTTTCTTTCCGAATCAGTTCTCACAAGCCTTATAGCACTTGTTATTGCTATTGTTTTAGTAGTATTATTGTTGCCTTCATACAACAACCTTGTTCAATTGTCACTCAGTTTGGACTTTTTTGAATTCTGGTGGATTATTCCTTTTCTTTTATTATTTGGCATTTTGGTTGGGGTTTTTGCTGGTATTTATCCTGCCTTTGTACTGGCATCATTTAAACCTACTGCTGTATTGAAAGGTTCTCTCTCTGCAGGTGTAAAAGGTAGTTCCCTGAGGCGAATATTGGTTATTGGGCAATTTGCCGTGTCCATTTCAATATTACTTGGAACTTTCGTCACCAACCAACAGGTGAGGTACATCCTGAATAAAGATATTGGTTTTGATAAAGAAAACATATTGGTAATAAGACGATCAGATGCACTTGATGATCAAATAGATGCTTTTAAAGAGGTCCTTCTTAAAAATCCTGCCGTAAAAAGCGTTACGAATTCTGCTTCCATTCCTGGAAGACATTTCTCAAATAATGCCATTTTCAAAGAAGGAGAATCAACAGCAAACACATATCTGGTTTGGCAGAGCTGGGTAAATTATGAGTTCGCTGAGACTTATTCCCTGGAACTGGTTGAAGGCCGTTTTTTTAGTATAGAAATGGCCTCTGATTCCTCAGCTATTGTTTTAAACGAAAGTGCAATAAAATCATTGGGTATGGAAAATCCTATTGGTAAAAGGCTCATGCAGCCCGCCGGACAGGGCAGTTATGAATACAAGACCATTATTGGCGTTTTGAAGGATTTTAATTTTCAATCCTTGCATAAAAAAGTTGAACCTATGGGACTTAACCTGATACCTGGAAATTGGGAAGGATACATCCCTGTAAAGCTGAACGAATCATCATCTTCCGGAACAATTGATTTCATGAAACGAACCTGGGAAGATTTCAACCAGGACTACCCCTTTGACTATTTTTGGATGGAAGATGATTTTATGGAACAATACGAGACTGAAATACGGACAAGTAAAATTCTTACTATTTTCTCATTGCTTTCATTGTTTATTGCTTCCTTAGGATTGTTTGGATTAATATCCTTTACAGCTGAAAAGCGTACACGAGAAATAGGCATACGAAAAAGCCTGGGGGCAACTGTTTCCGAGGTTCTGATTCTTCTGTCAAAGGAAACTGTTTATTTGGTAGGTATAGCCGCTTTGATCTCTCTTCCATTTTATTTTGTAATCAAGAACTGGCTACAAAACTTTGCGTATCATTTTACCTTTAACCTATCCGTATTCTTGTTATGGTATTTGATTACTATCCTAATAATTCTAATAATAGCTCTTATTACAGTTAGCTTTGTCACTTTTGGGGCTGCCAGGCGGAATCCAGCAGATTCACTTCGATACGAATAAAGTCAATAATTCTAATAAAAATCAGATAATGGGGAAAAAATGCGAATCCTAAAGGATCGCACTTCTCTGTTTATTGAAAATATTATAATTTTATCTTCTTCTAGCTCCACTTCCAGAACGGGGAGCAGATTGTTTCCTGGGCTGTGAAGACCTGTAATTCTGTGTTTTTTGTGTTCCCCTCTGACGGGAATTGTATGAGTTATTCAAATTCTTATAGGTATCATTACTAGCGGGTCTTGCGGTTGAACCAGAACTTGTAGGCCTCTGATTCGTGGAGGGTCTTGTTGTAGTTGAAGGTCTTGTTCTATTGTCTGTGTTAGCCGGTTTAGTCGTGGTAGAAGGCCTTGTTCTATTGTCTGTGTTAGCCGGTTTTGTTGTGGTAGAAGGCCTTGTTCTGTTATTTGTATTAGCAGGTTGTTCCCTGGTAGAAGGTCGTGTTGGAATTTCACGAGTCGAAGGTGTAGTTGGCTTTGATCTGTCACCACTGCCCTGCCCACTGTCTTTCCATTGTCCATTTTCTCTTGTCTGCCAACCATTGTCCGTTTTTCTGTGAACATTGCCACTTTTATCCGTGAAGACATCATTTGTCTTAGGTACATTAGTGGAAGGTCGGACTTGCTTTCTATTATCTACCGCTACCCTGTTTGAAGGATTGGTATCTCTGTGTTTGGGTTGTGTTGCTGCTACACCGGAAGGTCTGCTGTTATATAAATTACGATTATTGTAATGAGAAGGATAATTATTCCTGCTTCCAGCATAATATCCCGCCTTATACCCACGATTATAGCCGTGATGATACCCTGGTCGATATCCATGCCGATAACCATAATGATAACCACCCGGACCCCACATACCGCCGTAGTGAGGACCTCCAATCCGAACACTCATCCATCCAAAATTTACCCCGAATGCAAATCCCCAACCGGTATATGGATTGTAATGGACTCCAAAACCATATGTAACAGGCCTTGGATAGTAATAATGATGATACCATGGACGGTAATAATAACCAGTACCATATACAACGCAACCATGATATACATATGATCCCATATATCCAGGTGTGTATCCTACATACACCACATCAGGTGTGTAATCATAAACATATACGTATTTTACATTATAAACAGGGGATTCAGCAGGTATATCCTGCACATCTTCAGGCACATCCACACTTACAGTCCATGGGCCATTTGGGCTGTTTGATTCAAACCAAATTCCATCATCCACACAATAATACCTATTGCCAATTTTCAGAACGGATTTGCTTGTATTCTCTGCATATGACATTTCAGTTCCATCAATATCACTGAATTGAGGATCGCCATCGTAATCTACTTCAACAGTCGCAGTTTTTCTGTCTACAGTTGCGGTTTGAGGAATGGTGTTTTCTAAAAGAGCATCTTTTGCTTCCTGCGTTCCAGCAACATTTGACAAAACATTAGCCATATCTGAATCAGCCGGAATTTTAGAAAACTCCTCGGGCAGGTCATTCTGAGACACATAAACCCAATTATTATCTGACATACTTTTAGATGTATACCAGCGACCTGATATCATTAAGTAATAACTCTGGGAAGAAATATCCATAAGTACATCATTCTCCGAATTGGTCATGTAGAGTAGCTGTGTTCCTTCAATAGGGCCAAATTGTGGTTCCCCATCTGATTGAATAAGTTCAGCTTGTTTTGTCCGAATGTATATGCTTGCCTCAATTGGTTTTTCAGACTTGTATTCCTTCAAATCTTCAGAACTCATTGATTTTTCTTTTTCTTTTTCTGACTCCTTTATTATCTGATCCAATTCATCGGGAACACGACTCGTTGCCTTCCAGGTATCAGAAAGTTTTTGAGATGTGTACCATTTTCTATCACCGTATAAGTAATAAACTTTCTTTTGAGTATCAGTAGCAATAAAAAATGGAGTGTTCAAAATATACTGGTATTTCGCAAGACCCTCAATTTCTTTATAAATTGGATCTCCGTCAATGAGTACCAGTATTGAGTTGGTTGTGGTAAAGATAATTTCTGGAGCTTCGTTGTTCAGGGCATTTGCCTCAGCAATTCCTACTTCACCTTCTTCCATTGATGCCAGAAGTCTGTCAAGAGATAATTCAATGGACCATTTTGGCATCTCAGCTTCCAGGATTTCAACCAATTTATCAATATCATCATCACTGGCATCAGGAAATTTAATATCAGTAACTGTAAGTTCTTCTAAAGTAACCATACGTGAATCTTTATCTGTGGAAACCCGATTTTCAAACCAGGCAGCACCAAAAACTGGCCCGTCAGATTTCTTCACTGTTACAGCAATGGCTGCACGACTCTCCAGGATATCTCCTGTAAAACTCTCAACCTGTGGCTGATAAATTACTATTCTTGCCTCTTTTGTTTTAATTTCTCGTGGCCATGAATCATCGGCTTTAACATTAAGATTTCCAATTGCCAGAAGAGCTACAAGAAAAAACCCCCAATTGTATTTATATATTAATTCCTTCATTTCAATCTGGTTATTTCATATTTAACAATGCTTGTAAGTTACAAAATATTTAGGGCTTTAAAATCTAATTCAAAATCGTTAAGAGTATGAAATATCTAATTCTAGAGATGCCAATAAATTTGTTTAAAATATTTACTACTTTTATGCTAAATAATGGAATAATCAATTAAATTTCTTTACAGCTTGAAGGTCAGACTGAGCTCATCCCTGTCTAAGCCTGATCATCAATTATTTAGGTTTTAATTTCACAAAAGGTATTTAATAATATTTAAATATGGATAAATTCGAAAAGATTAAATCTGATCTCTCCAAACAGCTTAAACAATTTGAAAAGCAATTGGTTTCACTTGAAGGGCAATTTGAGCAGAGCAAAGAGGAAGCAGTTGAGAAACTTGAAATACTTAAGCAAGTTTTATATGTGAAAACTGAAAAAACCAAAGCACGATTGAATAAGCTGGTGGATATTGATGAGGTGGACAAATTGGCCATAAAATCTAAAATTGAAATTCTCCAGAATCAGTTAAAACTTGGAAAAGCTGAAGCTTTAGAAAGCTTAAAAGAACAAAAATACAGGATTCGAGAAGCTGCTGATAATCTGAAAGGTGAAATTGAAAACAGAATTCAGGATTTAGGTATTGATATTCAGGAGGCCTTTGATGACCTTGATGCAGAATTTGATAGTTTAGAAATAAAGTTTTCCCAAGGAAAAGACTGGTTAGATAAAACATATTCCAATGAAAAAGAAGACTTAAAGCAATCCTTTACCGAATTGAAGGAGGGAATTTTCGAATTACATAAAGAGACCAATGAGAAAACCAAAGATGCACTGGATCTGTTAAAAGATAAATTCTCCCGTATAAAGGACTCAATTAATGGGAACGATTGATGAAATTATTTATCAAGAGTGGAATAATCTCCAGCCTATTCTATACTTCGCATTTAAAATCTAACTGATTTTATTATTATGCAGCTTTCAGATTCTTGTAAAACTATCCTATTCATATTCATCCTAGCCTTGTTAAATTTAAAGAATGGGGAGGCTCAATCTACCCGATACTGGTCAACCCAGTTGAATGAGGAATCCTCCCTCCTGGCCGGTGCTGTCGTTGGTGGAGGTGCTGGTGTTGGGGCTATATATTTTAATCCTGCGCAGATTTCAGCAAATACAAAATCAAACCTTTCAATAAATGCGAATCTGTTTAGCCTGGAATTCAATCATATTGAAAATGCATTAGGAGATGACATTGACTTAAAGCATACTCGGTTTCTGGCTGAACCCAGGTTTTTTTCATATATTCTGAATGCAAAAAAGGTTGAGGGTCTTACCTATGAGTTTATTGCTATGGGTAAGCAGAACTTTCTCGTTAATTTCACCAATGCAACGGATACCCAGATGGATATTCTTACTCATTTGCCTGGTGAAGAAAGATATAATGCAAACTATAAGTATAGAAATCATTATCTTGAATATTGGTTGGGGGCAGGAGCCTCTTATCAACTAAAAAATGGTTTGTCTGTTGGTGTCAGTATGTTTGGAATGATAAAATCACTTTACTATAATAATCAACTCTCCATCGATGCCAATCCCTTAAGTGACACAATAGATGATGGAATAAATCAAGTTCCATTTTATGTTGCTTCTACTGTTTCAAATAATTATGTAAAATTTGAAGACTACAGGCTATTATGGAAAATCGGATTGGCTTATAAGACCGAACAATTCAGTTTTGGACTCAACATTACAACTCCTTCTGTTCATCTTTTTTCAGGAGGTAAAGTAGTTTCATCAGCAGGGAAGCAAAGCAATATTATGAACCCTGATGGATCTGGATTGCTTTCAAATTATTTTATTTCTGATGAACAAATCAAAAAAGATATTAAGGTAAATTACAAAGATCCTTTATCAATTGCTTTAGGTATTGAATACACCCTACCTTCTGATAAACATAATCTCTATGCCACTATTGAGTATTTTTTTGGTCTGGATCCCTATCGGTTCTTAACTGCTACTGTTAATCCGAATGTAACCATTCCTTCCTCTTTCCAAACTCTTACTCCGAAAGACTGGCTAAGCTACGTTTCAGGAGCCAGACCTGTTACCAACATAGCCGTAGGTTATAAAGCAGTGTTAAATAAAGACTTGCTTATATTAACAGGTTTTAAAACTGATTTTAGCTATATGAACAATTATAAATTTGTTGGGTATGAAGAGTATAAAAATTTATCAGATTTTGAGTATAACGTTTATCACATTACAGGAGGGCTCTTATATAATTTCCTTGGCCACAAATTTTTCACAGGTGTTCAGTATTCAATTGGAAATATGAAAGATATGAAACAATTGGTGAATCTTTCTGATCCTGTTGAGTATAACGAAATAGAGCAGGCTGCTCTCCAGGGGGTCAGAATGAATAGCATGAATTATAAATATGATGGCCTAAGTTTATTTCTGGGGGTAACCTTTAATTTTGGAAATAATTCTCAAAATAAAGCTCCAGACGAAGTTAGTTCCCTATATTAAAGTCACTTATTTCAATTTCCTTAATAATGTTGGCCAACTGATCCTGGTTAATTTCACCGGATAAATTAATTCCCAGGAATTCTTCTTCACTGGATAAAAGACCCATCATTTCCACTATTTTTTCCTCTTGTTCAAGAATTAAAATTTTAATTCTATCCTGTCCATCGTTAACGGATAACAATTCTTCAAAACCAACCAATTCAAGTTTGTCTTCAAAACCTGATCCAAATGATCGAATGTCAATTGAATCGGTCTTTGCCATATCAACCATGATTATCTTAATTGATTCCATTTCCTTGAAAGCTTCTTTCAGGTCTTGATCATCTTTGCTGATGAATACACCAATTAGACCAGGTGGTATTTTCAGTGTAATTACCCCGGGATACTCCTCATAGGAACCAATTACCTCCTCGCCCGCTTTCTTATTTGGACTGCATGCTGAAATAAAAATTAAAAGGAATAAAGAATGTACTACGAAGGAGAATGTTACTTTCATAGGTACTTTTTTAGATATGAAGGATTAAAAATATAATTTTCATATATGCATTTACGATTCAATTATTTTTGAATTTTCTCCAGGTTCTCCAGTCCATCCACATCCAATGCTTTCCCAATTTTCGCAATGTTTTTCATGTCAATTATTCCCCGAATACTGATCAAAACGCTATCGTCTCCATCGTCACCCCCACCAACAAGCAAGAGTTCAACTACCTTATCGTTTTCTTCCCTGATTAAAAACTTCAAGTCCTGACCACTGTCTTTTACAACCATTAATTCCTCATATTTATCAATAGGCAGGTCTTTCATTACCTCCTTGTAAAAATTAATGCTGCTACTCAGCTTTGAGTCATCGTCCACAGCCAGAATACGAATGCTTTTTAAGCCATTCATCATATCCTGCAGTTCCTTATCATCAGGATCTATTTCAGCAAAAAGGCTAAACATTTTACTCGAAATATATACGGTAGTGAAGCCATCCTGTTCAGAATACTTATCAAAAAGCCTGTCAACAGGATCCTTTTGTGCCATTGAGCTTGCTGATATTAGCAAAGCACCAATTAATAAACTTAAGATTTTTGTTTTCATATGTTTCAGTTGTTAAATATAACTTATTATTTCTTTGTATAACTTGAAATTATTTCCCCGGGTTTGTTCAAAAAATTCAAATATTCTAGAGGATATGCTTTTTCGTACAATTTGCTTATTGATTTTACATCATCCATCCCTTCATTTATCTTTGATAACCTACCCAGCTCACTGGTACCCACATTATAGGTGTATAAGCTTTCCTGAACAGGATCCAGACCCTTGTTCATCTTATTTGATACATAAGATAGGATTTTTTTCGTCTCATTATAAGCCAGTTGCGGGTTATCATAGGTATCCTGCATAGAATTACTCTGCAAGAAAAAATAGGTGGCAATTAGCAATATCAAACTGGCTGCAACACCTGATATCCAGTACAATTGTCTTGAAATGGATTTCCTGGAATCTTTTTCTTTTATTTCAGAATCCTGTATTGCCTTAAGTATGTCAAGTTCAAATTCTGGACCCAGAACTGCTTGAGATTTTTCGTTGGTCATACCAAGGAACAAATCCTTATCGGGCTGAAGATGCTCCGGAACTTCCGAACCAGAGAAATACCTGCGAAGAGTCTCCTCTTCCTCCAGAGATGTTTGACCCTCATAGTATCTGGTCAGCAATTCTTCTATTTTATTTATTTCCATGGGTATAATAATTTGCCAATAATTCTTCTCTTACTTTTTTACGAGCTCTTGATAACAATACACGGACATTGTTTGCATCCATTTTTAGTATTTCTCCTATCTCCTGATTATCAAAGCCATCAATATCTCTTAATTGAATAACTGATCGTTGATTTTCTGGTAACTCATTGATAATTTTTCTTACAATTTCCGCCAGGTCTTTTTTTTCTAGTATGTCACCCGGTGTAGCATTCACAATCTGGCTGGAATACACCTTGTTATCCTCAATAGGGATAGTTCTCTTTGCTTTTATTCTATCCAGGCAGTGATTCCGCGTAACTGTCATGGCAAACGCCACCAGGCTCCTATAACTATCCAGGCTATTGCGTAATTCCCAAAGTTTAAGGAACACCTCCTGTACAGCATCTTTTGCATCCTCACTATCGCCCAGGAACCGGAGTGCAAAACTATAAAGTTTATCCTGCAAAGGTAAAACCTGTATTTTGAAGTCTTCCACTTCCATTCAAGTCTGGCTCTGAATTAAAATTATTCGCTGATTTTGAAATTATTTATAAAGCTAATTATTTTTAATTCAAATTTATACCTGACTAAAAGCAAACTTTTACAAAACATTCCAAAACTCCTAAAGATCGCTTTCTAGATCCTGTAACACTTCTAAACCATCAAAATTCAAAGAACTACTAAGATTTGACACTTTATTCAATTCAATATTTCCTTTAACAATAATAAGAGCATTTTCATCACCCCCTCCAGTAATTACCAATAACTCTCTAATAATCCCATTTTTCTCGTTTATCAATATTTTCACCTGTTCATCATTTTCTCTCACAGTGATGAGTTCTTCATATTGATCCTCTGGCAGATTCTTTACAATTTCCTCATAGAAGTTCAAGCCATTCACTTCGTATTTCGTAGTCAGGATTTTCACTGACTCAATACTTTTCAGCAATTGCTTTGTTTCCTTATCATCATCCAAATCTGAGACAAAATTAAGTAAACCTCTATTTACACTTATGGTGGTGAATCCATCTTCATTAGCATACTTCTCAAAAAATTTATCTGCAGCATTTTGCTGTGCAATAAGTAATAAGGGCAAACTAAACAGTAGAGCGAACATTTTAATTTTCTTCATTTTTATTGATTTTTAGGTTAATAATTTACATTCCAAAATATACATCGTTCACTTAGAAGACGAATATGTATTGGAATCATTACAAAACCTTACAAAAAAACTCTGAGTTATATTGAAAAGGGCTTAAATATGGGCCGGTTAGGATAGTATACAGCTATCTACTGCATCAAACTCAGGAACCAGGCTGGAGGGCGAACAGGTTTAAATGTATCAGGGTTTGTGAAAACAAGAGTTACATTACCTGTGGCAAGCAAAATACTATTATTATTAAACAATTTATAATCGAAAGTAATCTTAACGCCCTTGAGTTCTGCAACTTCAGTCCTCAAAGTGAGTAAATCATCGTAGTAAGCAGGTCGCAGGTATTGAACATTTATGGAATATACCGGAAGTATTACTCCTTTTTTCTCCATTTCATCATAGCTCATGCCCAGTGAGCGCATCAATTCTGTTCTGCCTTCTTCAAAATAAACCGGGTATACTGCATGATGGAGAATACCCATCGTATCTGTCTCGGCATAGCGCACCCGGATTTGGGTTTCATTACTTTTCATTTTGGATTTACTTTGTTAAAGGTGAGCCAGGTTCTTTTGCAAAGAACCTATAATAGAACTTATCTACCAATCTCGGGAAAAAAAAGTTTCCAATTACAGTACCCACACCGTTTAAAGTAAGAACAACATCCCTTCTTCTTCTCTTAATGGACCTATAAAGCTTTTTGGCCACCTGCTCTGATGTCATCATTTTTTTCTCGACCCGGGGGGATTCACCCTGTGGAGAACCATCACCTGTAAGAGCCGCTCTACGCACATTGGTTGCCGTAAAATTTGGTGAAAAAGTAAGGACATTGAGTCCTGTCTTTAGATTTTCCAGGCGGATACATTCCAGCAGTCCCTGAATGGCAAACTTCGATGAGGAATAACCAGTCCGACCGGGTAATCCGTGTTTTCCAGCCAGGGAGGTAATGGCTACTAAAGAACCTTTTGATTCAAGTAGATAAGGAAGAGCATGATAAGTACAATAAACAGTTCCCCAATAATTAATATCCATTACCTTTTTGATAACAGAAAGTTCGGTATTCTGGAAAAGAGACCGCATAGAGACACCTGCATTATTTATCAATATATCAATGCCATTGTATTTTTCAATCACTTTGGCAACCATACTAATACACTCATTTTCAATACTTACATCTGCCAAAATTGGAAGTATATCTGCTCCATTAACAGATAAATTACCGCTTTCTTTCCTAAGAAGCTCACTATTAAAATCCACCATCACAACTTTACTTCCCTTTTCTAAAAATAAGCGGGAAGTTGCCAGACCAATTCCAGATGCTGCACCTGTAACTATGACTACCTTATCTTTCATATAATGTGATATGCTTTATAACAAGCAAATATAATACAAAACAATCACACCGGCTTGAGCATTGGTAATAATAATATGATTCTGTCTTCACAAATACTCAAATTTTATTGTACTGATTATCTGTCACTTATAACGTTCAGTAATCATCCTTCCTTCCTTTTTAAAAACAATTAATTTTTTTAAAAGTAATTTTTTGCAAAAAGAAAATATTGCTTTATCTTTGCCATCCGATTACAAATAAAGGATGATTCAGTAGCTCAGCTGGTAGAGCACATCCCTTTTAAGGATGGGGTCCTCGGTTCGAGACCGAGCTGAATCACTAGAGCCTCTCTAAATCCCACTAATAGTGGGATTTTTTGTTTTACTGGGTACAAATATGAGTACAAATGTTCAGGATTTTATACTAATAAATCCATTAAAATAGGTTTAATAAGTCTATTAGACCCCAAATACTCAAAATCTTCTAAAACCCTACTATCACTGACTTTACTTACTTTGCGGATAGGCGTAAGATACTTGCTTATGATGAAAACCTCTTAGAACGTAGGAAGATAGCCTTAAATCCAATATTTATAAGAAGAATTCTGCTTTAAAAGTGGTGGTTTTCGCTTATAGGGGTGTACCTGTCCAAATATTTTAGGTAATTTTCATTTGACCGATTTATATATTTTTAATATATTAGTAAAGCCTTTAAGACAAATTTTAAGGGTTAATATTTGGGTTCGGAATCCCCCGCTCTATAGAATGGGGGATTCTTTTTTAGTTGAATAATTTTAATATATTTGATAACGTATCCAGTTAAGGTTTTGGGTATAAAATTTTAAGATAAAGATTCCCTCGTTTTCATAGCGGGGGATTCTTTTTTCTGACTATATTATCAGGATGAAAATTGAAAAGATTGTGAACTGAACATATACTCTGCTCTCAAGGGTCGATTAAATTGAAGGACTGGCATAAAGTATCACCTGACCTGAGAACGTTCGCCTTTGAGTCCCCTCCCATATAAAAAAGGAGGTATTACACTCCCTTTCAATCAATCAATTAAAAATCAAATCAGATTAGACCCAACCTGTGAACAATTCTTTTTTGAGTTTGGATGAATAGCCCATTATTGAAAATAGCATCATTAAGAAGTTTCTCCAATGAGGAGGACAACCAGTTAAAAATTTTATCTTTCATTGTTAAATGATAAGCCTCTGCAATCAATGTCTCAATCTTATTTCCGACCCTATTGGTAGTATGCTTTAACTCTGAAATTCACTTGGCTAAGTCTACCTGCCTCAAAAAAGCCAGATTTGCACTCTAAAAAATTCATATGTATATTTGATGTATGGCAAAGCTCAATAATCCAAAAAGGTATAACATTGATTCATTCGTTGAGAAACTCTGTAAAAAGAATTGCTACTTCGAAATTGAAACTTCAGTACAAAAAGAGTTGGATAGAACAGAATTAGGCAATACAGAGAATATTGATCCTTCAATATGGGAAGATTATCGTCAGGGCATACAAGACATTTCCACCTATGTAAATGACGGAAAATTTCTAAACAAAAAACCAAACTACCAACCACTTATAGATAAGTTTGGAGAATAACCTGAGATATCCAGTCTATAATATCTTATACATTTCCGGTATTATCGATTTGAATTCTAAATAGTTATTGTGAACTCTGACCCTTCATCCAGTTCAGATTTTGCTGAAAGGGTTCCTCCATGCGATCGGACAATCTGGTTGGAAATACTAAGGCCAATACCAGACCCTTCTCGTTTAGTGGTACAAAATGGTACAAATATCTCATTCATAACATCTTCAGAAATACCAATACCCTTATCCTTAATTTTAAGGATAGTTTTTCCACGGATTGAATGCCTCAGATATATTTCAATTTCATGATTCGACTTGTCACTCATAGATTCCATCGCATTTTTAACCAGGTTAATAATTACATTATCGAATAATTCCTGGTCGATATAAAACACCCAGGGTTTTGGATCGATATGAGTTTTAAGCTCCAGTTTTGTGTCTTTTTTTACTGTATTACATAGCATTTCTATCCTATCCATGAAATCGACTGAACTAACTGGTTTTAAAATTGGGGGTGGTATTCGGCTTAAAGATTTATAGGCCTCAGTAAATTTCATGAGGCCATCACTTCTGTTGATAATTGCCTCTAAACCATTTACCAATTTCGACTTAACATCCTCATTATATGTCTTGTTGGTTATCAAACTATGCAAGGATGAACTTAAAGAGGATATGGGAGTAACTGAATTCATAATCTCATGGGTAAGCACACGGATTAGTTTTTGCCAGGCCATTATTTCCTGTTGCTCAAGTTCCTCCTTGATATTCTGTGCCGAAATTAGTTTAAACTCTTCATTTTCAATTTTGAAAACAGTAGCCTGCAATGCAAGAGTAATATGTCCTCCTGGAAAAGAAACTTCTTTAACAATATTCTCATCAGGCTTCATAGAATTGAATATTTCAACATAATCCTTATCTAAGTCAGTGAGAAATGCATTATGCCGTATATTTTGAAGGTTGAAAATATCCTTAAATGCCTGGTTTACCAGGTGAATTTTTCCTACGGAGTCAAAGGAAACAATTCCAACTTTAACATGTTCAACAAGGGTCTTGAGATATTGCACATGCACTTCTTTATCCGACCGTAACTTTTCAAACTTACTGTTTACAGTATTCATGACCTCATATAGAGCATTGAATGATTTGCCTTTTC
>JASJGS010000229.1:0-3029 GCA_033791445.1 Bacteroidales bacterium
GCTGACTGGTTCCATATTGATGTTATGGATGGTGTATTTGTCCCAAATATATCTTTTGGATTTCCAGTAATAAAATCTATAAAGAAACTGGCAAAAAAACCTCTTGATGTTCATCTGATGATTGTTGAGCCTGAAAAATATATTAAAACATTCAAAGAAGCAGGTGCTGACATTCTTACTGTGCATTATGAGGCTTGCCCTCATTTACATAGCACTATTCAAAAGATTAAATCAGCCGGTATGAAAGCCGGAATATCAATAAACCCGCATACTCCTGTACATTTTCTTGAAGAAATAATAAGGGAAGCCGATATGGTTTTAATCATGTCAGTAAACCCTGGATTCGGAGCACAGAAATTCATTGAGCATTCGTATGAAAAAATTAAAAACCTGAAAAAGATGATTCAGTCCACCAAATCTGATACACTGATTGAGGTAGACGGAGGTGTTGGTTTACAAAATGCACAATTACTGGTGGAGGCAGGAGTTGATGTGCTGGTTGCAGGAAATTCTATCCTATCTTCGGATGATCCCATAAATACCATCCACAAACTTAAAACTTTCAGCTAGGTAGACTTTTTTTTTTGAATGAATCTTAGTTTTTGCCCTCCAAATAATCCTGTAAATACGAATATCGCTCTGTTAAGTCACCATTTTTTACAATGGTAGCTCTTTCAATTATACCATCACTATCCTCACCAAACAAAGATGGAAAGACATTATTCAGTAAGGCCTCTCCAAAATCTTCGGAAGCATCTCTGGGTAGCTCACCAGGGAGATTATCCACAGCCATTATTGTGATACTCTCATTTTTAAATGGCTGTGTCTCCATCCCTGTAGATGGATCAAAGCCATAGAATGGATCCGCAATGGTTGATGCCCGAAGCGTTGAAGGAATAGGTTCCTTAATGTCACAGCTAACATCAGCAATTACCTGCATCTTAAAAGCCTCCTCCTGCATACTTTCCGGTGTCATAAAAACAGGAGACTTGGGATCCCAGAAATGACAGGGAATAAAAAGATCGGTTACTTGTGTAAATGGATAAAAGGCAGATTCATATTCGGCTGGATTTTCAAAAAAGTGATCCAGGTCGAAGGCGGAATTATCTTTTCTTTTTACATATTGATCCGGATCGATGCGGCAAATTACCGGCTCACCGAAATCTTTACTTAGAAAATCGGCCGGGGAAACAATTTTGTAATGTAGCGGAGCCAGGGTTTCCATGGCACCATTTGCCACTCTACCACCCCCTGTTAATAAAATCTTTATTGGTGGAAGCAATACCTTTTCCAATTCTCTATGCATTTCCTTCAGGTCATGACATTCATGAGCCGGAATTAAATTATAGGTCTGGAATCGTTTGCCCCATGCTCGCAGTCCGTTGTAAGCCCCTACAATACCAGCCCAGCGACCAAATGCGACCAAACGTTGATTTTTAGTATTGGTAAGGTACTCATAGTCAATTAGGGTGATCTTTTTTCGTACAATTTGTTGAAGCAATTCCCTGTTATAGGGTTGCTCTTTTGCTGTATGGGAAAAGAATAAATAGGTTTTTTTGGATATTAATGCAGGAATGTCAACTTCTTTCACTCCAATCAGGATATCGCATTTTGAGACATCATCAACAAGCTCTGCCCCTGCTTGTTTATATTCTTCGTCGGAAAAGCAGCGCATTTCACTACTTTGAATGCGCAAATCAACATTCGGAAACTTTTGAATGAGCTCAGATGCCAATGTTGGCGTAACTGCCACTCTTCTATCGGGAGGAGTTTTGGTTTCCCTGAGGATACCTACTTTTAATACTTTTTCTGCCATAATTCTAATAAAAACATAAATATAGCTAAAATTTAAAACTGAATTCATGGTTTTGGTATGTAGAACGTAGAATTGACAGCTAAATGGTATAATTTTTGTAGATTTGTACCTGCATACGGGGCTGTCTTGGTTTTGACAGCAAGATGAGGTGGTATGTAAGCATGCAGAGCGTTGTAGCATAGCTCTTGTGTCGTAAGGCATCTTTTTAGAAAAACATGTTGCACAACTAATAATTGGCGAAAACAATTACGCTCTCGCTGCATAATCGAAGTTTAGTAGATTTTGCTTGATTCTGGTATTAGATATCAGAACGAGACGTTTCGCGGGCGGTCTTACTCTTTTCCAACCCGATATCGAAGCGCAGGCAATTAAGAGTTAGCCGGCAGGAGGCCCTGGCTCACCGGTGAAAATAAAAGGGATACGGATATTTTAGGTAGTTATGCAGCTGAGATATCCCGACAATCAAGCATAGCTAAGCATGTAGAAAGCGTATAGTCTCCTTGTTTGGACCCGGGTTCGACTCCCGGCAGCTCCACTATAAGCCTGAAAAGTGCCATTCCGAAAGGTTTGGCTTTTTTATTTACAGGCGCTAACTTAATTATAATCAGTTAGATGCCTAATATATTACTTTTTGCTCTCTTCGAAAATAAAATGCTTGTACTTATTGTATAAAAATGAAATCACTAATAACAAACTTCCAAGGGATACAAATACTATAGTCTTAGGAATTGTTTCAAGGTGCGCAATATCATATAAGAATAATTTAAATAGTGTAATTCCAAAAAGCGCTATTGCAGTAATCCTAATGTACTTTTTCCTTTTCCAAATTCCATATACAATTAAAAGCAATGATAGTATTCCCCATAAAATACTTAAGCCTAGTTTATACGGTTGAGTTGATCCAGATAAATCCATCCCGTTTATTAACTCACTACTGCACACCCAAACAATGGAAAGGCTTAAAATAACTTCAAATGTATTTTGTATATCTGCCTTAAAGTTATCCCTGATAACATAAAAGTATACCGAATAAAACAATAGTGCAAAAAACCCATACGAAACGTATCTAATTAGCATTAGATAGAAAAAACTTAGTTTGAATTGCGAGGAAGATTGAGGATCTAAATAACTCTCTCTCAGCCCATTAAGCAAGTATAAGCCTCCTCCCAAGAATAGAAGAATAATAGATAAATTCACAATTAGAAGAGTTACA
>JASJGS010000230.1:0-12504 GCA_033791445.1 Bacteroidales bacterium
CAGAGTTTCCTGAGTAATTCTATGTTATTTAGCTTAAGTATGGATGGAGGAGTGGGTGTAGCCAACAATACTTTTAGCCCTATAAATGTTTATCCTAATCCTTCCTCTGAATTTATAATAATTGATTTTGAGCAGGTTGTAAATGTTGAGTGCTATAATATTGCAGGAGTCCTTGTTTTCTCAAAGCAGGCCAAGCACATCAATACATCTCAATTAGGGAAAGGTGTTTTTACACTCCATATAAAAACATTGGGTGGAGATCTTATTGATTCAAGGAAGATAATTGTGAACTAAGATATTTGTTCTGATATGTATAGTTAAGTTGCAATTCCTGATTGAAGAGAGGGGACACGGGGGTTGGCCAGTTATGAAAGTTGTTATTCAAGAAATGATGGCATTTGAGTAAAAAAATTATAGCCAATAAGGCAAGGAATTTTATTTCAGGAAACTAAGGGCAACAATAATAATTATAATCCCAATTATTGTTAAATAGGAGTAGGAACTTCCAAAGTTTAAGGTCCATCCCAATAATGGATTGTATTTTGGCACTATCAATCGGGGATCTTTCCTGTTAATATAAAATGGACCCTTCCAGTTATCCAGGTCTTTACTCATTAAATTCAGGGCATCCTGATCAGGTTTTGTTTTCATATCGTTTGGTAGTAAAATGATTAGTTGTGATAAACTTTGAAGATCTCGATTAATTTTTCTGATGGTACTATTCCATGCTCGTACTTTTTCATCTCAACGAGCACGTTTTCTATGGCGTCAGAATTTAAGCCAAGTCTTAATCCGGCCTCTCTAAGTACTTTAATTTCAGTAAGATCTAATTTTAGATCTACATTTGCTAATAACACCATTCTCTGGAATTGTAGAATTCTGTCAAATTCCAATGAAGGTGGAGTAAATTCAATGTATTTTGAAAATAGTAATTCCAGCTGTGATTCATCCACATTTAACAATCGGGAAATGACAAGCAGGAAGTTGAATTCTTCTTTTCTAAATTCTTTATCAGCTTTTGCCAGTTTAATTAATTCTGCCAAAATACTCAGTTTTTCTTTCATCTTATTCAAATTGAATTCGGGTGGACATCTGCTACGGCTATGGAGAACAAATTTAATAATAATGCATGAAAAGCACACAACTAGTTTCCTTAATGAATGAGAGAGGATATTTTTTTATTGGGCTTGTAATTTTAAAGATTACCTTTGAATATGCATTAAAATATAAAGTATAGATTCCATATTTATATAACATTCTTGAGAAATACATCCAGCATCTAAATTTTATTAAAAAATAGATAAATGAGACTATTATTGTTTTCTAATTTATTGTTAGTAAGTGCCTTATGCTTAAGTCAGGAAAACTTATTCAATGCATTTGAGTACAGGAACTTTAGTCCTACCCAGATAAGTGCCTGGATCTCTGATATAGCTGCACCTGAAAATCCCGATTCCACAAATGAATATGTCTTTTACTCGGCTGCTAGGCATGGTGGTGTATGGAAGACTTCCAATAATGGGGTGACTTTTAAATGTATTACTGATGACCTTCCAACCACCTCAATTGGTGCGGTAGAAGTTGCTCCAAACAACCCAAATGTGGTATGGGTCGGTACAGGTGAATCTTCAAATGCCCGGTCAACGCATAGGGGATATGGCGTTTATAAATCAATCAATGCAGGAGAAAAATTTACTTTTATGGGGCTGGAAAACACCCAGCATATTCCCAGGATTGTGATCCATCCAGAAAATGAGAATATCGTGTATGTGGCATCTATGGGATCTCTTTTTACACCCAATGAAGATAGAGGCGTTTACAAAACAACTGATGGTGGAAAAAGTTGGGAAAGAATTTTTTACATTAATGAAAATGTAGGTGTTATCGATCTTGTAATCAATAGGAATGATCCAGAAATATTGTATGCAGCCGCCTATGAGAAATATCGTTTTCCCTGGCATTTTGAAGCAGGAGGACCAGAAAGTGGAATATATAAAACCATCAATGGGGGTGAGACCTGGGAGAGGCTTTCAGGCGGATTGCCTTCTGGTAATGTGGGTAGAATTGGGATAGATATTTACAGGAAAAATCCTGACATCCTCTTTACTGTGGTTGAGAACTTAAATCCCAAACCTGGTTTGGAAACAAAAGAGGAAGAAGCATTCGACCCAAATAAAGACCCCTATTTCGACCGTTTGATAGGCGGAGAAGTATATCGAAGTGAAGATGCAGGGAAAAGCTGGCAAAAGATGAATCATGATACGGTGGATGTGGGAAGCAAGGCTGCTTACTCTTTTAACCAGATAATAATTGATCCGAATGATGACAGGAATATCTATATCAATAATGTGTCTCTTCAATCCTCGTTCGATGGGGGTAAAACCTGGGATGGCATTGATTGGAGAACCACAAAGCGTTTTAAAACCATGTTTGGAGATGTTCGCTCCCTATGGATCGATCCAAAGGATTCCCGGCATTTAATGGCAGGTAGCGATGGAGGGTTAAATATTACTTACGATCAGGGGAAAACAACAATGTGTTTCCATCAGATACCACTTGGAGAGATTTATAATATTGAACTCGACAATGCAAGTCCTTACAACATCTATGCTGGCTTGCAGGATCATGAAGCCTGGAAAGTCCCGTCTAATGGATGGAGGGGGTCCCTTCGGGAGGATGATTGGACTTTGGTAGGAATGTGGGATGGGATGTATATTGAGGTAGACCCGGAAAACAACCGATGGTTGTATACAACTACTCAATTTGGATCACACCAGAGAGTAGATCAACTATTGGGAGAACGTAAAAATATCCAACCAGTAGCTGGCGAGGGAAAACCACCTTACCGATATACCTGGAACACACCTCTGATTCTTTCTCCCCATAACAGTAGTATATTGTATACAGGAGGCCAGATGTTGCTCAGGTCGGTTGATAGAGGTGAAAGCTGGCAAGAGATAAGTCCCGACCTAACCAGAAATGATTCAGTGAAAATAGCCGGGCGTGGTCATCTAATGTATTGTACCATTTCTTCCATAAGCGAATCACCTATTACTCCAGGAGTACTTTGGGTGGGAACCGACGATGGAAAGGTCTGGGTAAGCCTGGATCAAGGAAGAACCTGGCTGGCAAGAATGACCGAGCTGGAAGCCATAGGAGCTCCCGATGAACGATATGTAAGCCGTATCTTTGCCTCTCACCACAAGGAGGACAGAGGCTATGTAGTTAAAACAGGATTCAGAAACGATGACTTTAAACCCTATTTATATAAAAGCGATGATTTTGGAAGTAGCTGGAAGAATATTGCTTCTAATCTTCCGGATCAGTCGATTTCAGCTTTTTGGGAAGATGATACCAATCCGGAAATCTTGTTCGTAGGGAACGATGCCGGTGTGTTTTTCACACTGAATGGGGGCAGTAATTGGATTGCCCTTAAAAATAACATGCCTAATGTATCTGTCAAGGATATCGCAGTGCATCCAGAGGAAAGGGATTTGGTGGTGGGAACCTATGGTAGAGGTGTATATGTGACGGATATTTATCCTTTTCTTGAATTGAACGAAGATGTATTAAAAAAGGATATGTATTTGTTTAACATTGAGCCCAAGCCTCAGAGAAATAGGTCAGAACAAGCCTGGTGGGGGAATCATGGCCCATTTGAGGACAATAAATTTCAAACCCCAAATGAAGCAAATGGATTGCACATATACTATTCACTCGGCAAGGATTCCAAGAACGATGTAAGTATCCTTATCTATAATAAGGAAGGTGAGTTATTGGATGAAATAAAAGCTGAAGCCCCCAAAGGAATACATAATGTAGTGTGGAATACCTATGATATAGTTCCTGGGGAGTATCAAATCGTTCTTAAAATGGGTAAAAAACAATTATCAAAAACAGCTCAGGTGAAAGAAAGGCTCGCCTGGCCTGCCGGAAATAAGGAGAATAATTTTAAAAACTAAGTATTCTATTATTAGAATATATAGGGGAATATTTTCTTTGTATTTTTCAAATAGTTCTTATAGGTCTGACCAAATTCCTCAACCAGGATATTTTCTTCTATTTTAATTCTATAAAGAATCACCAGGAAAATAGGAATGGTAATTACCAGTACTGAAAGATAGCTATTCATGGCAAGAGAAAGACCGAAACAAGCCAGTATCAGCCCGAGATAACTGGGATGCCTGATGTATTTATACATTCCAACTGTCACCAGATTGTGATTTTCAGATATCGCCACATCTACTGTAAACTCTTTTTTCAACTGAATTATTGATATCCATCGAATAAGAAGGCCTATTATAAAAATGCATAATCCAATTATTGCTAATAGTCTATTATGGGCATTCCAGTCCTGATATCTAGCAGTGAAAAAGCCAAGAGAAATACCCAGTGATATGCTAATCCAGAATAGCACCAGAGATTTTTTATCTTTCCGCGTTTTTATCACCTTCTTTTTTGACCGTTTGGCCATCATTAGGAGGAATTCCGAGATAAAAAACAAAAAGGAAAAGAAAAGAACTGTATTAATTGTCATTTAAATTTGGATATCATATAATGCATTTAGTAATTGCCATAGCCTTCTAAGCTATATCGAGAAATAATCTTCCAGTTCTTTAATCGTATTTTCGTTTTTTTCTAGATCATGAATTATTTTTCCTTTCTCGAGTATGGCAATTCTCTCACATACTTCAGTTATATGATTCAGATCATGACTGGAAATTAAAAGTGTTGTTCCATGATTTAACTTCAACTCGTTAAAGAGTTTTATCATCCTGATCTGGGTTGAAGGATCAAGCCCGTTAAAGGGTTCATCCAATACCAACACCTCAGGTTTGGCCATCAAGGCTGCTGCTATTCCTACTTTTTGCCTGTTTCCCTGGGATAGATCCCGGATGTACTTGTTTTTTCCAAGAATCTCATCATTGAAGATATCCTTGAATTCAAAGTAAAATTGATCAAGATCTCCTTTTGATAAGCCGTAAATCTGATTCAGAAATTCAAAATATTCTTCGGGAGTTAAAAAATCAATAACAAATCGTTGGTCAAGGTATGATCCGGTATAATACTTCCAGTCACCTGATAATTTAACATCTTCACCTTTTGATTTTATTATTCCTGAACTGGCTCTTATAAGATCAAGAATAAGCCTAAAGAAAGTTGTTTTCCCTGCTCCATTATTACCAACCAATCCAAAGCTGTCACCATTTCCAATGCTAAGGTCCGGAATGTCCAGTACGGTAGTTCCACTATAAATTTTAGTTAAATCTTTAACTTCTATCATAATAAATGATTTAATCTTTGAGTATAAAAATAATTATGACCTGAAACCCTCAGCCATATCGTATTTCCTTTTATAAAATTGTTTTACTAAAAAATCAAGTAAGGTTTTATGGAATAAAAGTCCAATCAAACCAAGTGCACCTATAAACAACAAACCTGCCGTAGGCATACCTAATAGGTTGAATGGGATATATATGAATACAGGTAACAAAAAAGCCGGCAACATCGATAGCCAGTGTGTGGCACCAAGTCCCTGATAATTGAATGCTGCCCCTTTACTCAGGTCCATTCTTTTCTTGCTGTAGGTCGAAAAATAGAGTAGGACGAATGAAAGAAATCCAATGTTATACAAAAAGGTCATTGAATTAACTAACAAAATATTGATTCCAAAAAAAACATAAGGAATGGTCAAAATATAACATGCAGTAGCAATTGCCACCGCCAATATATATTTGCTATATATATATCGCTCAAGATCTGTATAATTAGCCAGGATATTGTCAAAATAATTGCTTTCATAGCTAAAACAATAATTGACATAGTTTAGCATCATACCACCGGTCATGAATATTCCAACAAAAATCAGGAATGCTGAACCATCTTTATATTCAGGCTGGGGGTAGAAGATAAATCCATACAATAAGAATAAGGGGGCCATATATATTATCGACCGAGTTCTCTTATGTCTCCATATTAGTCTTAAATCCAGGGAGATATATAATCCGGTCAGTCCAATTGTCTTTAGATATTTAATATTTGAAAGGGAATCAATTTTTTGATCTTTTTTCACATTAACCTCCTCCGGGTATAACTTTGATTTGAGAAAATAATAATTCAACCCATAGGTAAAGATCAAAGTGAAGATTGGAACAATAATAAACCCGGGATGAATGAGCAATTGCCCAAAAAAGAATGAGGATATACTTGACAAGGAAATAAGGTTGAAATATTCAAGCATAAAAAGAGTAATGAGGATAAGACCAAAAATTCCAACAATCATTGCTTTCCCAGCCAATTGTCGTTTTACATAGGTAGCCAGGAAGTTGTTGCTAAAAACCAGTAAAATGATAGAAAGTAACCAAACCCAGGCAATACCATTTGTGTATTCAGGTGCAATAACCTTAAAGGCAATTGGGAATAAAACCAGCCACGATATATAATTTCCTATTGCAAAAATAGATTTACCTGCAACATAGTGTACAATGGATGATTTTTTAATGGGTAAGTGTAAATAGGTTTCTATATTCAGAGTGGGCAAGGATTGCATAAAAAATCGAAATAAAAACTCGATTGCCAGGTAATAAATAATGAAACCGTTTACAATGGCAACATGATCTTGCCCGGGAAATAATTCATCTAATATCTTATTTATAAAAAGTCCAAAAAACAAGATATTCAATAACATGATTAGAAGAAGAATCCCAATGACAATATTAAGAGCTACGTTCTTTTGCCAGATGGAGGATCTTCTCATCTCTTTCCATTGAAACCTGAGAAACCATTTGTATATCATGCTTACAAAATTTTTATAACAGTTTTAGTGTTGGATTTTATAAATTAAAATTACTTAAACTTCTTTATTATTGGTATAATAAGATGGAATAATATTGCTAATGATATATGTTTCTTAATGCCTTTACCTTTTTTGCGTAAAATAGTTTAAATGTGTCTTTCGGTTCTGTACAATAAAACACTTTCAGTCCATTTTCTCTGAAATATTTATTATTTACCTGGCCTATTTCCTCATAGTTTTTATACAAAAACTCAATATCATCTATCTCATGCTCAATGAATAGCATAGGGGCATTTTTTATTGTATCCGGGGCCCATAAAAGAAAATTATCACTGAAGGATATGGGTTCGGGTAAACCATATTTCTTTCCATAGAATTTAATGGCACCGGCCTGCCCGTAATTTCCTGCATATATTATGCAATCTTTTTTTTCAGCTGGTGACATGGAGTTGTAGAAATTTATAACAATGCTGCTTAATTCTTTCCATCCGGTCATATCAGCATAATCTTGTGGTAGATTGTGTATCACTCCGTCCTCCCATCGATTCGTAAATTCAGCAAGATTATTTTCAGTAATATATTCTTCAAGTTTTTCATGGCTAAAAATAGGTAAACTCAAAGGAAGCATTGGTATGGAAGCCATAATTATGAAAGCAATGCTTAAATATTTAAAGTAGTTTTTAAAATATTTATCTATAGCGTACCCTCCCATAGCAAACAAAATTGGATAGAGGCCCAGAGTATAATATGATTTTCCTCGCAATAAAATTATAATAAGTACTGTGAGCAAATAAATGTAAACCAATACCCTGTATTTCTTTTCAGTTTTAAAAAATAAGAATACAATCAATCCGGTGATCCAAATTATCAAGCCTGGGAAATTCATCATTAATTGATCTATCACAAATCCTAATAGAGAAACATTTACCAGTTGGTACTTTTGCAATTCTGACATGTGATGAAGCAAGGGCCAATTGTTTGAGAATTGCCATAAAATGTTGGGCAATATTATCAGCATTCCGATAATACCGCCTAAAAAGAAATCTTTCGATTTTAATAAATTCCTTTGTGGGGTAAATAATATTCCGATTAGAAAGGAGATAATAAAGAATGTGATGGAATACTTATTTAAAAAGGCGATTCCCCAAACAATAAAAATTAAATACCAAATTTTTGTATTTGAAGTATGTATTAGTTTTACAATGAGGTAGCCTGAGAGAAGCCAGAAGAATTGATTAAAAGCAACAGGTTGAAATAAAGTATTGGTTCGTAAAAACGCAGGCGAGAGAATAAAAGCTAAAGAAGCTATGACAATTGCTAATATGCTACCATTAAACTCCTTAATAATTTTCGCTATTACCAGTACCGAAAGGCCGCCAATAATTGCCGGGAAAAAACGCAAAGCAAAAACTGTATTCCCAAATATTACTGTAGAAAATTTTGAGATTAGGGCAATTAGGGGTGGGACAGAAGTATATCCCCAGGCAAGATTGTCACCCAGAGAATAGTATAATAAGGCATCTCTGTGTAACTCATAATTTGTATTTGTGGCAAAGTGTATGACCAGTTTTAAAACTACCAAACCCAATATGATTAGCCATTCTTTAGATATTTTATTAGCCTTAATGAATCTCATTCTTTTAAAATTGATTCCTTTTAAGTAAATGTTATTTCAATTTAACGGCGTACATCTGCCCATCTGAACTACCAAAATAGATAATTTCCTCATCTATGACCGGACTTGATAATATGGATCCCAAAGTATGGATTAATGCTTCACTTGTTTGATAATCGCTACCGTAGAGTTCGAATCCATCTTTAAATTCCCCTTTTTCATTGTATATTTTACTGTAGTTAAGCCTACTACTCTCAGATTGAAATTCCCATTTTGTCTTACCGGTTGAATAATCAATACCTATCACTTTTCCATCAAAAGTCCCAAAGTATATTATATCCTTATAAGCAAGGGCCGTTCCATATACCCTCATGTTCACTGGGATTGTCCAATTGATAGTTCCGGCAATCTTATTCATGCTATAAAAAATGTGCGCATCTGAGGTTCCGAAATAGATATTTCCTTTGTATTCTATAGGTGTGGCAATAATCCATCCTCTTTCCTGCCTCAAATTCCAATTACCTTTTCCAGTTTTTGCATTCAAAGCATATATATTGTAATCCCGGCTACCAAAATAAACAACATCATCTTTTACCAGAGCCGCTTTCTGAATTTCCCCTTTTGGAAAGTATGTTGCCCCAACGGTTTTAAACTTCCATACTATTTCACTATTTTCCTTATTCAGGCAATATAAGTTCCCATCGAAACCTCCAAAGTATACTTTATTGTCATAAATTACAGGAGAGGCATGAACGATGTCTCCTGTATTAAACTTCCATATTAATTCTCCGCTATTTGCATCTATGGCATATAAATGACCATCTCCGCTGCCCCAATAAACTTTGCCATCATCTACCACCGGTGAGGATAAATAGTAATCCCAGAGATCGTACATTTTTTCACCTTCGGAAATGAACTTCCAGACCAATGATCCATCTGACTTATCTATACCATATAGATTGCCATCTCCGCTACCAAAATAAACAATATTATCCTGTATACTTGGCGATGAGTGAACAACTCCTTTCGTCTTGTATACCCAAATCTTTTTGCCGTTTTTCTTATTAAGCGCATAAAAGCTATGGTCTCCGCTTCCAAAATAAACCAGATTACCATCGATTAATGGCGTTGAATATATCCTGTTTTTTGTTTCAAATTTCCATACAACATCCCCCTGTGCATAAGACAAGATTTGACTTGAAAAAATCAGAAGAAGAATCAATTGGTTTTTTATCATAACATAGGCTAGGGTTATATCAAATTAGATTGAAGTAAGAAACTAAATTCTCAGTATTTATGGAATTTTAATCCAAAGACTTATAAAAACACACACAAAGATCTACCACTTAAAGTCTAATGCACAGACCAGAGCAGTTTTCTAATTTAAGCTCGTATTACTTTGAAATCAAACTATTAGGTCTAAATTTTGTTGGGCAGCAGCCAGTAATGGGCGTGTCCAGACCCCATATTTACAAGCCTTTTCACAATGGCCTTCACAATTACTACATAATTCTGAGGGTTTTTTGGTATTTAAGCGGGCAAATTTCGTCATAGCCCTTTTTTCTTGCTTTTTTACACTGAAATAGTAATTATACCTTAAAATTTTATTTACAGGGATGTGATGGGGGCAGGCGGCTTCACAATCGTTGCAACCAATTCGGCAGGTAGCACGTCCCAAGTGTTTATGATAAGCTTCCAAAAGTGTATTATCCTTTTTAGTAAGTTTTTGACCTGAAAGTTGTAAAATGTTTTCTACATCATCGAAATTTTTAAAATCCCAAATAGTAGTGTGCGCCTTGGGGTTAGATAATACATACCGTGAGGCAGCATGATTCAAATCCTTTTCATTACTTAAGCCATATTCAGCAAAGAAGGATTGAGCTTTCTCATTCATTACCTTATATTTATCGTAAAATGCCTGCGTGTATTCATCCACTTCTTTTCCTTCTTCAGCCATTTTTTCCATCCGGTTTTCCAGCATTCCAAAAATCTGTATCGGATTCGACTTCATAATGATCGTGGCGATATTTTTCTTTTCACATGCATCCAATATCTTCTCGGCTATATCGGCATTCACAAAGTTGTATGCAAGTAAGATAACATCAAAACGTCCATTATTTATGGCTGACATAAGTATTGTTTCCAGGTTTTCCTGGGTATTATAAGCCCAGTTATTTCCATGGCACGAAACACCAATATGCCTCACTTTTCCTTCCTTTTTCAACTGTTCCATGCCTGCATGAAAAGCTTCATCCTTGAGAATGGCCGAATTCTCAGCAGAATGTATTTGCATGCAATCAACATAATCGGTACCCAGTCTTTCCAGACTTTTGTTTGTTCGTTCAATAACATCTTCTTTCGAGGGGAAGCTCGTTTCAGTGTATAACTTACTGTTTATAAATAGCTTACTTCGGTCAAAGTCTTTAATAACATTCCCGATCTTTTTTTCACTGTTCCCATTAAAGTATACTTCACCCGTATCAATCAGGTTTACTCCACTATTCAGGAGGGCCTTCAAAACGGCCTCGTTTGTTGGATTTCCACTGCTAAAATCAGATACATGAAAGTCTGTTTTTCCAAATTTCCGGTATTCCTTAATTACAGCAGGTTCTGCTCCAGTTCCTAAGTTTTCTGATGCTAGTGCCATTCCTGAGGCCATGCCTGCACCCATGGCTGTTAATGAGGCACTTTTAAGAAATTTTCTACGGTTGAGTTTTAAGTTGCTCATAACTTAGGTATTTAGGTTTTGCGAAAATTAATAATTCTATCGCTTAAAATGAATTTAAACTACACAACCGGGTGCGAACCTAAGTATGTGTTAATCCCAATTATTCGATGAAGATACGGCAAACTTCCCACCACCAGTAAAAAAGAGGGCCAGGCTGCTAAACAGGTACAAACCAGCCAATTCTAGTTCCCATGCGCCTTTTTCAGTTAAGGCAAAGATGTCGCCTGGATGGGCGATAAAGAAAATTACCAGCATATTAATTACCAGAATAAGGGCTGCAATTCTGGTTCTAAAACCAATCATCAATAAAATAGGAGCGATTACTTCTCCTGCATAGACTCCGTAGGCCAAGAAACCTGGTATACCTTTACCAATAAGCATATTGGAGATACCTTCCACTCCATTTAGGAGTTTGGATATTCCATGTAAAAGCATTGAACTACCTAGCGCAATTCTTAAAATTAAAAATCCTGTATTCTGGCTTATGTCTTTCATATTTTATACGAATATTTTAGGAATTGGCTTGCGAAGTTAACTAAAATTAATATTTGCACCATTAACAAAATAGATTCAATCAAACGAGTTATTTGGGCTAATTGCTTAACCTATAGCAATTTAGAATTTTATGTTTACTCAATGGTATATCCAATGTAAAAACCTACTTCAATTTTCTGGTTCTTCTTAATTTCAATATTTTTTAACTCTTCAATTAATTGTTCATAATTGTTAGATTTATACTGGCACTTTAATGCATAGGTGCCAGGCATAGTTTTTATAGAGAAATATCCTGAAGAATCAGTATATACCTTAATAGCCGTATTTTCAATCCATATCTCATATGGCCGGATGGGATACAATCCAGAATAATCTACCTGACGAGTATAACCAAAAAATAATGAAGAGTCACTAAGCGTGGAATCGCTGATGGATACTATTTCAGCATAACCATCAATAAATTGCCGATTCAGGCATGAACCACAGGCCAATAATAAGCCAAGGAGTTTGGCTATAAAACCTATTTTATACTTATAACTCATTTCAATGACCCTATATACAATCCAGCCGTAGTTGAGAGATCACTACAAAGTTATGTATTATCTTCAAAAGACTGCGAGGATGAATTAAAGGAGAGTTCTCGTCGCTTCGCTTCCCATGAAATGACATGCTTATTAATTGTCATCTCGACTTATCTTTTAAAGGGACATAGGAATCTCCAAACATGCTATGTCATTTAGACCGCAGGGAGAAATCTACTCTTCAATGGTGAATTCGTAAGTTCCTGACTTAAGATGTGTAATAAATAATCCATTCTCACTCTCATCTATTCGATCATTCGTACGTAAACTAACTTTTTTCCCTTTCAGA
>JASJGS010000231.1:0-33941 GCA_033791445.1 Bacteroidales bacterium
CTATTACTTTCATCGTTATCGTAGCTATACTTTTCTAATACACCATTATCCGATTGTCCAACTGCATCTGAAACCTTAATACCCACATTTAAATTTTCTGCCATCCAGAGCTGGCTTCCGATCTGGGCAGTTTTGTAAACTTTCCCATCACGCGAGTCTGTCAAATCAGAACCAGGCACCACAATAATAGTAAATTCTACCTCATTCCCATACCCTGTTCCATATGATGTTGTGGCATAGGCTCGTATATAAATTGTTACATTTATTGTCAAATCAGTTAGTTTACTATCGTAGCTTCCTATTCCAGTCCCATCTGAAGTGTGATCATCAGAAATAGTGGGATTTCCTGAGGTATTCCAGCAAACTCCTCTAGCAGATATTTCGGAACCACCATTCGCAGTCACTTCACCACCCGAAGAAACGGTACTAATTGTAAACTTCGAAATAGAAGAAGTGGTTAACTGAGGAATGCCTTCACTTGTATTAAAGCTCTCAATCGAGCCATATATAACCTTGTCCTCCTGAACGGCATAAGCCCTTATGTAATAGGTAATACCTGCATCCAAGCCTAATATTTCACTTGTAAAAGAACCTATGCTTGCTGTACCAATACTGGTTTTATAATCGTTGGTACTTGGCTGTGATGTTGTTGACCAACAATGACCATATTCAATAACTCCACCACCCAGATCAATCAAATTTCCTATTGCTTTTGCTGAAGAAGCAGTTACTTCCTGGATTTGACCAGTATCAATCTTTGCCGGGTCAATCTTCTGACAGGAAGAAATAAACAATGTCATTCCCACTACTGTGGATATCAGGCCAAATTTCTTGAAAGTATCAAACATATTAAAAAAATAAATTAAGGTTGCAAAAATAAATATTATACGGAAAACCTAAGCTTAAGGTTTTTCAATTTATAGTTAATATCTACATCTAAATAAATCCTATGACCAGGTATTCTTCAAGGGCAATTAATATTTCCTATCCTTCCAGCTGAATTTTGCAAATATCAAGCCAAAGAATCCAGTTAGTGTAACATACAAAGGATAAATTACTTGCAGAGGAATAAAATACCTGATGAGATCTTTTCTATCAAAAAAGGAAAGTACACTTGAAAGAAGCAGATAATCCGGAACAGATTTTATGACAAAAAGAAATGCATACATAATAAAGAAGATTGGGTAAAAAATCCCTGCTATCAATGTGCTAAGCATTAGAAAACCCACTAGCCAAACTATGACTGCTGAAAAAATCATGTCGAAATCCGTATAGTATTTACTTTTAGATACCCATCGCACTCTTTGTTGCCAAAGTTCCTCAAATCCTGTCGGTAAATGGGTTGAAACAGCAGCCTTATTTGATTTTAAAAACCGGATTTTCGATTGCTCATTTTTCTTAAGTTTAAGCATGAAAAAAATATCTTCTCCTGAAGCTGTTTCACTATTAAAAGGTTGCGATACAGAATTAAAAGAAGTGCGAGGATAAGCCAGGTTTGCACCATTGTTCATTATGGGATGCTTTATGCTGGCAGCACCAGCTGCAGAGCCAATCAAACTAAAAAACTCCAATGCTACCAACTTTGAGAAAATACTCTCATTTCTTGCTGGCAGAACCGGACCAATAAGCATGTTAGGACTGTTTTCACTGTAATAAGATGTAATTGTTTTCAACCAATCATTGCCCATTCTGCAATCGGCATCAGTTGTAATAAAAAGCTCTCCAGAGCATATTTCAATAGCTTCCGATATAGCCTGTTTCTTTCCTTCGCCTTGGTTCTTTATTAGTTTGAAAGAAGTATTAACTTCAATACGATTTTTAACCAAATCATATGATCCATCCGTAGAGTGATCATCTACAAGAATTACCTCAAACAATTCTGAAGAATAGCTTTGGTTTATAAGATCGTTAAGTAAATTTTGTAAAACCTTCTCTTCATTTCGAAAAGCAACAATTACAGAGACTTTTGGTGAGAAAGTAAAGCTTCCAGGCTTGAAAACAGGAGTTTTTATCCAACCATAATAGTACCAAAATATCAGGCTGGAATATATAATTCCAGATATGACAACAAGAAAGCCAATTAAAGTAATAGTCATAATGACTGATAGAACATTTTCTGAGGCATTAATGCAATTTGAAAAGACAAATGCAATGAATGAACAATAAACTGCCCACAAAAATGGCAAAAATCAAGATTTCATCCATTCAAACAGGCGATAATGATTCCCATCCATATTTAGTTTTGCATATACTGTCTGGGCTGGTTTATTATCAGAATCAACATACAATCGAATTCCCATAATATTTGGCAGCTCAGCTATTTGGTCCTGAATATATTTATACATCATTTTATATACCCCTTGCTTCCTAAATTCAGGCAATACATACACTGACTGTATCCAGTAAACTTCCCCATTTCTCCAGTCACTCCATTCAAAAGTGGTAAGAAGTGAGGCAGCTACCTTATCCTTTATTGTTGCAGTATAATATTTCCCTTTGGAGGGATCATCGAAAACAGCTTTCACCCCTTTTTCAACAACATGTCTATCAAGATCAATACCTTCAGTTTCTTTCGCCATGGCCACCTGAAAATCAACAATACGACTTTGATTATTGGGATACGCCTCTGCAACTTCAATCATTTCAATATAAATTTGGATGAATTATATGGACTTATTTTACTTTTTGTCAGATTTCCTATACTCGGTTTTCAGCAATAAAAGGCCCAAAACTGCTGCAATTACAGAAGCAGCTAATATTCCAACTTTTGATATCTGTACATATTCTTCGGAGCTAAATGCAAGACCTGAAATAAATATTGACATAGTAAAACCTATACCGGCAAGTAAACCAACCCCATAGATTTGCCTCCAACTTAAACCCTCAGGCAAGGTTGCCAGTTTTAACCAAACCGCAAGTCTCGAAAATAGGGATATTCCAAGAAATTTCCCGAGCACCAGTCCAAAAATTATTCCAATCGAAATCGGATGGAATAGCATGCTAAAAAAGTCCCCTTCAATATGCACTCCTGCATTGGCTAGAGCAAAAAGTGGAAGAATTAAGAAGGCAGTAAGAGGATGCATAGCATACTCCATCTTTTGTAATGGTGTATGGGCCTGGATAGATAACTTCTCGATTTTACTCAATAAGTGAGATTGTTTGCCGGTTAACAGGGCTGAATTATTTGGTTTTTCCTTCTCAAATTTCTTTATGAATTGGTTTATCCGGTCAATATAGGTGGTCTCAGTAATTTTGGGATTAACAGGAATGGTGAAGGCGATGAGTACTCCGGCAATGGTAGCATGCACTCCAGAATATATAAATGACATCCAAACTCCAACCAGACCAACAATTGCATAAAATGCCGTTCTCCTGACACCGAGTTGATTTGCTATTATAAGAACAGATAAGAAAATAGCGGCATTAATTAACTCAGCAAAATTTATGGAGTCTGTATAAAAAATGGCAATAATAAGTATTGCCCCTAAGTCGTCTGCAATAGCCAAAGCTGTCAGAAAAATTTTTAAATTAATATTTACCTTGTCGCCAAGTAAGGACAAGATACCCAATGCAAAAGCAATATCCGTTGCCATTGGAATTCCCCACCCATTCATATATTCAGGGCTATTTATGTTTACGATAACAAAAAAAACAGCCGGTATAACCATACCCCCCACCGCCGCCATAATGGGTAAACTGGCCTTCTTCATAGTTGATAATTCCCCGGCCATTACCTCACGCTTAATTTCCAGTCCAACAGTAAAAAAGAACAGAGCCATGAGGCCATCATTTATCCAATAATGCAAGGTCTCCCGAAGCTCCCAATTCCCAAGTGAAAGACCGAATTCTAAATCATGCCAGATGAAATGGTAACTTTCGTAGAACCTTGAATTTGCCCATACAATAGCCACAATTGTAACAAAGATCAGGATAATCCCACCCAAAGATTCTTCTTTGATATAATTTTTAAAGTTAAAACCTCCAGCGTTAGGATTTTTTACAAATTTCATCTTTTAACTAACTTAAGGTTAGAAATAAATCACTATTGATACCAACCTAAGGCAGGTGTTAATATTCATCCCAGCTTTTTATAGCTATTTCGTCTATCTCCATATTACAAAAGGCCAAAATGAATGCACTAGCAAGTCGTGCATTTGTTATAAGTGGAATATTAAAATCCACGGCACTACGTCGAATCATATAATCATTTTCGAGTTCTGACTTTGAAAGGTTTTTTGGGATATTAACAACCAGGTCAATTTCTTTGTTCCGAATTAAATCAAGAGCATTTGGTTGGGATTTCTCATCTGGCCAAGCCACTGGAGTAGCCTCAATTCCATTTGATTCAAGGAAACGCTGTGTCCCTCTAGTAGCATACAGACTGTATCCCTTATTTCGAAGTGCCTGTGCACTATTGATTAGTTCAACCTTATCACGTGCAGGACCGGTTGACAAAAGTATCCCCTTTTTTGGAATATGATAACCCACTGAAAGCATCGACTTTAATATCCCTTCATAGAAGTCCTCTCCAATGCAACCCACCTCACCAGTGGAGGACATATCAACACCCAATACCGGGTCAGCTTTTTGAAGTCTGGAAAAGGAAAACTGGGGGGCTTTTACTCCAACATATTCAAGGTCAAAGATTGATTTACTTGGCTTCGTAACTTCTTTACCAAGCATAATTTTTGTAGCTAACTCAATGAGATTCATCTTTAATACCTTAGAAACAAAAGGCATACTCCGTGAGGCTCTCAGGTTACATTCAATCACTTTAATATCATTATCCTTTGCCAGGAACTGCATATTGAAAGGTCCCGAAATATTCAACTCTTCAGCAACTTGCCTGGATATCTTTTTAATCCTTCGAACAGTTTCAAAATAGATTTTTTGTGGAGGAAACACCATGGTAGCATCACCAGAATGGACTCCTGCAAACTCAACATGTTCTGAAATAGCATAGGCAATTATCTCACCCTCCTTTGCTACAGCATCAATTTCGATCTCTTTGGCCTGTTCAATAAATTCAGAAACAACAACTGGATACTGTTTTGAAACATTGGCAGCAAGTTCAAGAAAATGATCCAATTCCTCCTCATTTGATACTACATTCATGGCCGCACCAGATAAAACATAGGATGGACGCACCAGAACAGGAAAACCAATACGATTTACAAATTCATGAATATCATCAATGTTTGTTAGTTCCTTCCACTGAGGTTGATCAACCTCAATTTTATCCATCATCATGGAAAACTTATGTCGGTTCTCAGCATTATCAATTGAAATGGGTGAAGTACCTAAAATAGGAATATTCTGCCGGTATAGGCGCATAGCCAGATTGTTTGGTATCTGACCACCCATAGAGACAATAACCCCCTTAGGCTCCTCAAGATCAAGTATATCCATCACCCTTTCAAATGACAGCTCATCAAAATACAGACGATCACTTATATCGTAATCGGTACTAACTGTTTCTGGATTATAATTTATCATTACAGACCGATACCCCTCTTCCTTTACAGTGGTAAGAGCGTTTACGGTACACCAGTCAAATTCTACACTACTCCCAATTCTGTAAGCACCAGAGCCAAGAACCACAACTGATTCTTCTTTATCACCGTAATCTATATCATGTTCATTTCCACTGTAGGTTAAATAAAGATAATTTGTTTGTGCAGGGTATTCTGCCGCCAGAGTATCAATCTGTTTTACAAATGGAGTTATACCTTTCGATTTTCTATATTCTCTGACCCGAATAAGATCCTCCTCTATATCATGCACTTCAGACTTTAATATATATCTTGCAAGCTGAAAATCAGAAAAACCCAGGATTTTTGATTCCCTGATTTTCTCATTGGATACCTCCTCCAATGAATCATATTTTGTAAGCTGATTCTTTAGATTTACGATATTTAACAACTTATGTAGAAACCACTTATCAATCTTAGTCAGTTTATGTATTCTATCAATATCATATCCATTTTCAAGGGCTTCAGCAATCACGAATATCCTCATATCAGTAGGTCGCGATAACTCGTTATCAATATCTTCAAATGTTAAATCCCTGTTTCCCACAAAACCATGCATCCCCTGCCCTATCATTCTAAGCCCTTTTTGAATGGCTTCCTCAAAGGTCCTTCCAATTGACATTACCTCTCCCACACTCTTCATGCTGCTACCAATTAAATGGGAAACGCCCTGAAATTTATTCAGGTCCCATCTTGGTATCTTACAAACAATATAATCAAGAGCCGGTTCAAAACACGCTGTAGTAGTCTTTGTAACTGAGTTTTTTAATTCATGTAATCCATAACCCAATGCCAACTTAGCTGCCACAAAAGCAAGAGGATATCCGGTTGCTTTTGAAGCCAATGCACTTGACCTGGACAATCGGGCATTCACCTCAATTACCCGGTAATCTTCAGACTCAGGATCCAGGGCATATTGAACGTTGCACTCACCTATGACTCCAATATGACGAATTATTTTTAGGGACAATTCCCTTAATTTATGGTATTCACTATTAGTTAATGTTTGAGATGGTGCAACCACTATACTTTCTCCAGTATGTATTCCAAGTGGATCAAAGTTCTCCATATTACATACCGTGATGCAATTGTCATGAATATCTCTTACAACCTCATACTCTACTTCCTTCCATCCTTTAAGAGATTCCTCTACCAAAATTTGGTTGGTATAGGTAAATGCTTTTGCAGCTAATACTTCAAGCTCTTCAGTATTTGAACAAAACCCACTACCTTGTCCACCCAGTGTGTAGGCCGCCCTGATAATGATTGGAAAACCAAGATTTCCTGCCGCTTTTACTGCATCAACAACGCTATTTACAGCAATACTGCGAGGGGTTCTGACATCAATTTCAGCCAGTTTTTTTACAAAAAACTCCCTGTCTTCAGTATCCATTATCGCCTGGATAGGCGTTCCCAATACTTTTAGATTGTACTTCTCAAATATCCCTTGCTTAAATAATTCAATGCCACAATTGAGAGCAGTTTGACCTCCAAATGCAAGAAGAATTCCTTGAGGATTTTCTTTTGCAATCACCTTCTCGACAAATTCTGCTGTTACCGGAAGAAAGTAGATTTTGTCGGCAATCTTTTCAGAAGTCTGTACAGTAGCTATATTGGGATTGATCAGTACAGTGTTAATTCCCTCTTCTCTCAAGGCTTTAAGGGCCTGTGAACCAGAGTAATCAAATTCTCCAGCTTCTCCAATTTTCAAGGCTCCTGAACCCAGGACGAGTATTTTGTTGATTTTTTTATCCATCGCAGATTTATGTAAGGCCAAAATTACAAATAAATTTTTGATAATATCTATTTGAAAAATGCAAATAATGTATATTTTTACAATCGTATTGCATATTTATACATCATGAGAAATAAACCAAATCGCCTATTAGCCATTACTCAAGTTATTGGTTCCCAAAGCATATCGAGCCAGGGTCAGCTACTTAAGTTGATTACTGAAAGAGGATTCTCCTTTACACAGGCTACTCTTTCAAGGGATCTGAAATACTTAAAAGTTGGTAAAGTTGTTAATTCTGATGGGAGCTATTCATATAAAATTCCCTCGGATAAATCAAATTCAAAAATCCCAGATACATCCCCCTCTTTCGTTTCAAATGGGTTTATTGGTTTGCTATTTGCACAAAATCTTGCCATTATAAAAACTGTGCCTGCATATGCCAGTAGCCTTGCCATGACTATTGATATGGCTGAAGCTTATGAAATTGCTGGCACATTAGCTGGAGATGATACTATCTTAATTATTCCCCGTGATGGAATTTCTGAAAATGATATTAGGAATCGTTTGATATTAATATTCCCAGAACTTAATGACAGAATTTAAGAACCACCAGGTTGCTGTATAATTATTCATCTATAGAAAAATGAATTAAATGTCTAAAAGCAACAAACATCACTTAATCTAAAATTATCATAAATACTGAAAAATGAAAAAGAAAATAATTCTTGCATATAGCGGTGGCTTAGATACATCAGTAATTCTCAAGTGGCTCATTGAAAAAGACTATGAGGTAATAGCCTATGTGGCTGATGTTGGACAGGACGATAACTTTGAAGAAGTTAAAGAAAAGGCATTGAAGATTGGTGCCACAAAGGTATATATTGAAGATCTTAAGGAAGAATTGGTTACTGATTATGTGTTCCCCGCAATAAAAGCAAATGCTGTTTACGAGGGAAGGTATCTGTTAGGGACAGCATTGGCTAGACCAATAATAACTAAAAGGCAAATTCAGATTGCCAAACAGGAAGGTGCAAATATTGTATCTCATGGATCGACAGGGAAAGGAAACGATCAGGTTCGTTTTGAGTTGGGCTACCTGGCTTTAGATCCTGAAGTTACTATATATGCTCCCTGGAAGGACAAGGAATTTCTTGATTTTTTTAAAGGTCGTACCGATATGCTGGAATATGCCGAAAAGAATCAAATTCCAGTAAAAGCATCATTGAAGAAACCATACAGCGAAGATGATAACCTAATTCATATTAGTCATGAGGCTGGTATCCTTGAAGACCCAAAATATACACCAGAAAAAGACATCTATACAAAGATGGTCTTACCAATGGATGCTCCCGATGAGGTAACAAAAATTGAAATCCATTTTAAGGATGGAATCCCTATGAAAGTTTCCTGCCCTGCTGATGGTGTTGAATTGAATAAGCCGCTGGAAATGTTTAACTATCTAAATAAAATTGGAGGGGCAAACGGTATTGGACTACTTGACATGGTCGAGAACCGATATGTAGGAATAAAATCAAGAGGCGTTTATGAAACTCCAGGCTTAACAATTCTGCATCTTGCTCATATGGATATTGAAAACATAGCTATGGACAGGGAGGTAATGCGACTAAAGAATATGTTGACACCGAAGTTCTCTGAATTGGTATACAACGGGTTTTGGTTTAGCCCGGAAATGGATTTTCTTATGGCAGCTATTAATAAAAGTCAGGAATTAATTGATGGAATAGTTTACCTTTCTCTTTATAAAGGGAATATAATAGTTGATGGAAGGGAATCTTCCAGTTCCCTCTATGATAAAGAACTCTCTAGCATGGATATAGAGGGTGGGTTTGATCAGACTGATAGCAATGGATTCATAAGGATCAATGCAATTCGTCTAATGGCTCATCATGCTATTCTTAGTAAGCAGAACAAAAATTACCTTTAAAATTAATATCATGAAAACCTGGCAAAAAGGTACCCCGATCAATTTAGAGGTAGAAAAATTTACAATTGGTGATGATCCTAAATACGATCTGGAGTTGGCTTCATATGACATTATAGGATCAATGGCTCATGTAAAAATGTTGGAAGAATCAGAAATAGTATCACCTGATGAATCATCCTCAATTCTTAATGAACTAAAAAGTTTATATGTATTAAGCAAAGAAAATAAACTTAAAATTGAACCCGGCATTGAAGACATTCATTCACAGATAGAGAAGATCCTCACTGATAAGTTAGGAGATGCTGCTAAAAAGATTCATACTGCCCGATCAAGGAATGACCAGGTACTACTGGATTTAAAATTATATGCAAGAGAGCAAATTGAAGAGATTGCTTTTCGGGCTAAGAATTTATTCGACATTTTAATTCAGCTTAGTGAAACCCATAAGGATGACCTTATGCCGGGATATACACATTTACAGGTAGCCATGCCTTCGTCCTTTGGTTTATGGTTTGGTGCTTTTGCTGAAAGTCTAACTGACGACTTACAAATTCTTTTAAGTGCCCATAAAATTGTCAATCAGAACCCTCTTGGTTCAGCAGCCGGCTATGGTAGTTCCTTTGATATAAAAAGGGAAGTTACTACCAAATTACTGGGTTTTGATGATATGGCATACAATTCCATTTACGCACAAATGGGCCGATCTAAAAATGAAAAGATAGTTGCATTCGCTCTATCCTCTTTGGCATCCACGCTCTCTAAATTATCAATGGATATCACACTCTTTATGAGTCAGAATTTCAATTTTATTAACTTCCCAGAAGAATTTACCACTGGTTCCAGCATAATGCCACATAAATACAATCCTGATGTATTTGAGCTTATTCGGGCAAAATGCAATAAGATTCAGGCACTGCCAAATCAAATTTCACTAATTAGTGGGAATCTATCAACCGGATATCATCGAGATTATCAGCTTCTGAAAGAAGACTATATGGAATCCTTCAAGACCCTAAAAGATTGCTTGGATTTGACCCTTCTTATGCTGAACAATATCATAATTAAAAAGGGGCTTTTAGAAGATGAAAAATACAAGTTCACATTTACTGTGGAAGAAATAAATAAAAAAGTGCTGTCAGGCACACCATTTAGAAAAGCCTATGAAGAAGTGGCACAATCAGTCCGTGACAATACTTTTAAACCCGATAAAACTATTTCACATACCCACAAAGGCAGTATCGGAAATCTTTGCAATGAAAATATTCAAGCTAAGATGAATAATGTATTAAAGGAGTTTCCTTTCAAAAAGATAAACTCAGCTATTCAATCGCTGCTTTGCTGAGCTATACTCTTTGACTTTTTCTATAAATTCATCAAATAGGAAGGCAGTATCTGTTGGGCCTCCTGAAGCTTCAGGATGAAATTGTGTTGAAAATATTGGTTTTGTTTTATGCTTCATCCCCTCGTTTGTCTGGTCGTTGATATTAATAAATAAAGGTTCCCATTCTTTTCCAAGAGTTTCATTATCAACAGCAAAACCATGATTTTGAGAAGTTATATAAGCCCTGTTAGTTCCCACTTTTAGAACTGGTTGGTTATGGCTTCTATGACCATATTTCAGTTTATAGGTATCCGCACCAGAGGCCAGAGAAAGTAGCTGATTTCCAAGACATATACCAAAAACTGGTGTATCACCTTTTATGGCTGTTTCCAGCTGCTTAATGGTTTTTGCACACATTTTGGGATCTCCCGGACCATTAGAAATAAATAGACCATCGTACTCTTCATTTGAAATGTCAGAATCCCATGGCACACGTATTACAGTTACATCTCTTTCAAGAAAGTTACGGATGATATTATTTTTAACCCCGCAATCAATCAAAAGCACTTTATGCCGGCCATCACCATAAACTTCCTTCTTTTTGGTACTAACCATTGCCACCAGGTTATCGTTATTTGGATCATACCACTCCAGGTCTTGCCCATTGCATATTATTTTTCCAAGCATTGCTCCTTTTTCTCGCAATTTCTTGGTCAATGCGCGTGTATCAATACCAAAAATACCCGGAACTTTATTTTTCTTCAGCCATTCTGCCAGGCTTCCTTCAGCATTCCAATGACTGTAGTCAAAGGAATAATCTGAAATCACCAAACCTGAAATGTGAATTTTGTCTGATTCATAAAACTTTAGAATCCCTCCTTTTTCTTCTGATACCGGAACACCATAGTTCCCTATCAATGGATAAGTGAGAACAAGAATTTGTCCTTTATATGAAGGGTCGGTTAAGCTTTCAGGATAACCTGTCATCGCAGTATTAAAAACGACTTCTCCGGCAACAGATTCGGGTGCACCAAAAGATTTTCCCACATATTCAGATCCATCTTCCAATACCAATTTAATATCATGAATTTCAGTCATTTAACTCGTATTTTAGTTTAGTTTATTAACTGCTTTTTCTAATCGCAATAAAGCCTCCTGAAGAACTTGTTTTGGGCAAGCCAGATTCATACGCTGGAATCCTTCTCCTCCATCTCTGAATGTTCGGCCGTCATTAAACCCTACCCTAGCATTTTTAATAGTGAAAGATTTAAGGGCATCGCCTTCCAGCTTAAGGCCACGAAAATCAAGCCAGGCAAGATAAGTTGCCTCAGAAGGTACAAGCTTTATTTTAGGGATTCGGGTTTTTAAATATTCATCAAGGTAATGAAAATTCTCATCCAGGTATTCCAATAAGCTATCCAGCCAATGATCTCCATATGTATAGGCTGCTTCGGAGGCTACTGCACCAAATATATTACCTCCACTTATATGAAATTTCCCCATATATTGCTGAAATAACTCCCTCTTACTTTGATCGGATATAATTACCGAAGAAGTAGATAGGCCGGCTAGGTTAAAAGTTTTACTCGGTGCCATGCAGGTTATAGTAATTTTTGCAATTTCATCAGAAATAGAGGCCATCGGGATATGGGTATATCCTGGCAAAACCAGATCAGAATGTATCTCATCTGAAACAATCAATACATTATTTTCTATACATATATTCCCAAGTTTTTCAAGTTCATCCCTATTCCAGGCCCTTCCAACCGGATTGTGTGGATTTGAAAAAAGAATTAATTTGACTCCAGTGGATATTTTCCTTTTTAGGTCTTCAAAATCAATTTCGTATCGATTATTTCTATAAGCCAATGGATTAAACACTCCTTCACGTTGATTATTTTCAACAACGGAAAAAAACGGGTGGTATACCGGCGGTTGTATTAAAACCTTATCATTTTGCTCAGAAAAACATTGAACAATGAAATTCAATGCAGGTACAATACCAGGAGAATACAAAATCCAATCCTTTTGCATTTCCCAGTTATGCCTTCGTTGAACCCAATCAATAAAAGATTTGAAATAAGAATCTGGCCTTATAGTATATCCATATATTGGGTGCTTAGCTCTATCTACAAGGGCATCTGTTATAAATTCCGGTACGGCAAAGTCCATATCTGCCACCCACATGGGTATGAGATCCTCTTCTCCAAAATAAAAACCCCTGGCATCATATTTAACACTATGGCTACCTTCCCTATTTATTATTTTATCAAAACTCATATTCTGCAAATTGTCCGAAATTTATTAAAATATCCTTGCTTCAAAAGTATTCCTTAACAATTATTATTAACAAAATCTTTATCAGCTTTGTAATAATAAAAGTATAATCAGGCAAAAATATAAATACACTTTTGATTTTGATTGAAGATTTATGAAATTTAAAGCCCGTATTCAAATTCATTTCCTATATTTCGTAAATAATGGATAAGGTCACCCCAAAAAAATCACTTGGTCAACACTTTCTGACAGATCATAATATTGCCAGAAAAATTATAAGGAATATCGATATCGACTCCTGCAAGAATGTGATAGAACTGGGTCCAGGGACAGGTATTCTCACAAAGTATTTAGTTGAATTGGACGGAATTGACTTAATGCTAGTAGAAATTGATAAGCAATCTGTTCAGTGGTTGGCAATACATTATCCAGAATTGGAAAATAAAACAATCAATAAAGATTTCCTAAAATTGGATGTTGGCACTTTTTTCCACCAACCCTTTATTCTTATTGGAAATTTCCCTTATAATATTTCGAGTCAAATTTTCTTTAAAGTACTGGAATACAAAGATCTGGTTATCGAAGTCGTATGCATGATACAGAAAGAAGTTGCCGAAAGAATAAATGCCGGGCCAGGATCAAAAACATACGGAATTCTAAGTGTATTCTTACAAACATTTTATGATATTGAGTACCTCTTTACCGTGAACGAAAATGTATTTAATCCTCCTCCAAAAGTAAAATCAGCTGTAATAAAACTTAATCGAAATAATAGGACAAGTCTCCCTTGTAGCCTGGAATTGTTCTTTAAAGTAGTGAAAGCATCTTTTAATCAACGTAGAAAAATGATGCGCAATTCCCTAAAGGCTATTTCCCCTGAATTGCCTGATACTATTCTTCTACAAAAAAGGCCTGAACAACTTGGTGTGGAAGATTTTATTAAACTGACTGCCTTGATTGAAAAAAAGTAGCGAAAAATACTTAATTTAAGACCCTGAAAAATCATTGGTTATGTCATTCGAACTAACAAAAGAATTTATTGAGAATATTCGCACTGTGATAGATTCAGCGAATGAGAATTCTGCATTAGAGATTTTAGATAATCTCCATGCTGCTGATATCGCTGATATCTATAATGAGCTGAATGTTGAAGAAGCAAAATTTCTATACTTGCTTCTTGAAAAAGAAAAAGCTGCTGATGTTATTTCTGAACTGGACGAAGATGATCGGGAGCGCTTTTTAAAAGCTCTGCCAAGTGATGTAATAGCAAAGCAATTTATAGAAAAAATGGATTCTGATGACGCTGCCGACGTCATTGGTGAAATGGATGAAGAAAAGCAGGAGGAGATTCTTTCCCATATTGAAGACATTGAACAAGCCGGGGATATTGTTGACCTGATGAGCTATGATGAGGATTCTGCCGGAGGGTTGATGGCCAAGGAACTTGTTAAGGTAAACGAAAACTGGACACTTACTACCTGCTTGAGAGAGATGAGAAAGCAGGTAGAAGAAATGGATGAGGTCTATTATGTTTATGTAGTAGACGATGACAATATTCTTCAGGGTACATTATCATTGAAAAAAATGCTGTTAAGTGACAACCGTAAAAGGGTAAGAGATTTCTTCAATGCGGAAGTTATTTCAGTTAGAACAGAAACTCACTCTGAAGAAGTAACAAAAATAATGGAAAAGTATGACCTTGTTGCACTCCCGGTAGTTGATTCAATTGGCCGATTAATGGGTCGGATTACTATTGACGATGTAGTTGATGTGATAATGGAGGAGGCCGAAAAGGATTACCAGATGGCTTCTGGTATTTCGGCTGATGTGGAATCAACTGACAGTGTATGGATGCTTACCAGAGCCCGAATTCCATGGTTACTTATTGGATTATTCGGAGGCATTCTGGTTGCCAAGCTAATTGGAATTTATGAAATTGACCTGGGGATGTACCCAGAGATGGCATTTTTTATTCCTCTTATTGCAGCTATGGGAGGAAATGTTGGAGTTCAATCCTCTGCAATTATTGTGCAGGGTCTGGCCAACAACACTTTAGGAATAGAAAGCACTTCAAAAAAGTTATTCAGAGAATTCCTGGTAGCTTGTGTCAACGGCCTGGTATTGGCTGCCTTAATTTTTGGATATAATTTATTATCGAGTGACTCATTTGCGCTAACTCTTACTGTTAGTATAGCCTTGTTCTCTGTAATAGTTTTTGCAGCCTTATTTGGAACGTTTATTCCACTTATACTCGATAAATTTAAAATAGATCCTGCCCTCGCAACCGGTCCATTTATTACTACCCTGAATGATATTATGGGTCTATTTATGTACCTGATGATTGGAAGGTTTTTGTATACAATATTCTAATACCAGTATCAGTAAAAGATTATTAATATTGGGAGTTTAAATTAAAATGTAGTACCGATGGCTTCAACAGGGTCTAATTTTGAAGCCGACCTGGCTGGTGAATAGCCTGAAATAATCCCAATAGATCCGGAGATAAACATGGCCAGTAAAGCATTATCCAGGGTAAGATGAATATTTAAATCCCAAACCTGATTCATTACCAGGGTCCCAATGGAAACCATAATTAAACCCAATATACCCCCAACCATTGAGAGAAGAATTGACTCGTATAAAAATTGCTGCAGAATAAAATTATTTTTGGCACCAAGTGCTTTCTGAATTCCAATTATATTGGTTCGCTCTTTTACCGAGACAAACATGATGTTGGCAATTCCAAACCCCCCGACCAAAATTGAAAAGCCACCAATAATCCAGCCTCCAACATTGATCCCGGCAAAGACAGCATCAAAACCCTGTGATATCAAACTGGCCTGGTTCAGTGCAAAGTCATCTTTTTCACCCGGCTTAAGTCTTCTGATTGCCCTCATGGTTGCCGTTAAATCATCTCTAAATTCAGCTATGGAAATATCTGGTTTTGCCTTAGCTATAATCATAGGGCTCAAGAAGTCACTCCTCAGGTTTACCAGGTTCCTTATGTAATTTATAGGAACCGAAATTACCTCATCAAATCCATCATCACCAATTCCACCTACACCTTCTTTCTTCAGCACTCCAATTACTCTGGATTTTGCACCTCTCACTGTAATTACCTGACCAATCGGATCTACATTCTCGAATAATTTCTCTGCCAGTACGGCACCAATGATGGCCACATTTTTTCCACTGCTTGATTCAAATAAGGAAAAATACCTTCCCTTTTCGATTTCAAAAGACCGAATATCCTGGTAATCATGAGTAAATGAGAAAAAACCAATATTTTCAGCAGAATTATTTTTGTATTTTACTGTCACTTGTGTTTGAACAGCAAAAGCAATTGCTTCTGCAGAACGCATTCTTCTCTTCAATTCTTCATATTCCCTGAAATTTGGTAAAGGTCTTTTCATAATCTCCCACCACTCCAGGTCAGGATTCATGCCCCAGGGCCATTTATGAACGTATATGGTATTATCTCCCAGAGAGGCAATATTTTCCTTAATGGAAGATTCCATCCAATCCAAAACCGTAAAAACAGTGATAATTGCAAAAATACCAATGGTAATACCAAACAAGGAAAGGAAAGTACGTAGCTTGTTCACAATCACAGAGTGATAGGCAAACAAAATACTTTCTCTAAGAAGCTTAAAAAACATTACTCTATTAAATATTTTATGCCTATTGAAGTCAGGCATAACAAAAGTATAATAGATTTTCGATTAAAGTATAACTAATTTCAATTAATTACGTATATTTTTTATGTTGACCTATATTAAAATAAGCCAGTTTCTAATCCCACTTCTTCCAAATAGAAATTAGTTAAAAATTATTGATTTGATTAACAAATAAATCGCTTAAAAATAATGATTTATCAAGTTTCATTAATAAATAAAATTGCTATTTTTACGCTCGTTCTGAAAAACGAGTTTCGCAAAGTTTAATACCCTATAAATGAGTAAAGTAGTAAAGATTCAGACTGCATTGGTTTCTGTTTTTCATAAAGATCAGCTTGATGTCATTATTAATAAATTATCAAATCTAGGAATTCAGGTCATTTCAACGGGCGGAACAAAGTCTTATATTGAAGAACTTGGCCATCCTGTCGATTCAGTCGAAAACCTCACAGGTTATCCTTCCATTTTAGGGGGCAGAGTAAAAACACTCCATCCGAAAATTTTTGGAGGAATCCTAGCACGCAGGGATATATCATCAGATAATACCGACCTTGAAAAATATGAAATTCCGAGTATTGATTTAATTATTGTGGACCTCTACCCTTTTGAGGAAACTGTTTTATCAGGCGCTGATCATCAATCAATAATTGAAAAAATCGACATTGGAGGTATTAGTCTAATTCGTGCTGCTGCAAAAAATTACAAGGATGTATTAATCGTTTCAAGCCAGGAACAGTACGGAGAACTTATTCAATTGCTTGATGAAAAGAATGGAGAAGTTAGCCTGGAAGACCGCAAGAAATTTGCCGCTGAAGCTTTCAATATTTCTTCACATTATGATACAGCAATCTTCAACTATTTTAACCAAGACGAAGAAATTCCTGCTTTCAAACTGAGTGAAAGAAATGGGAAAACCTTACGATATGGAGAGAACCCTCATCAAAAGGGAGTGTTTTTTGGCGATTTTGATAGCATATTTGAAAAACTGCACGGAAAAGAGATCTCTTATAATAATTTATTAGACATCGATGCCGCTGTTAATCTTATCGAGGAATTTAAGAATACCACGTTTGCCATTCTAAAGCACAACAACGCATGCGGTCTTGCCTCCCGTACGGTTTTGATTGACGCATGGAAGGATGCACTGGCCGGTGACCCTATATCAGCATTTGGAGGAATTTTAATTACCAACCAAAAAGTTGATGAAGAAACTGCTGAAGAAATAAACAAATTATTCTTTGAAGCCATCATTGCCCCTGCTTATTCAGATAAAGCTCTTGAGGTTCTAAAACAAAAGAAAAACCGCATTATTCTTATCCTAAAAGAAACTAAATTTCCAAAAATAATACATCGGTCCGTATTGAATGGTACACTGGTACAGGATAAAGACACGAAAACAGATGTACAGGCTGACATGACTTCTGTTACAGATAAAGTACCTAGCGCAGAAGAATATACAGATCTTGAATTTGCAAACAAAATTGTAAAGCATACAAAATCAAATACCATAGTCCTGGCAAAAAACAATCAGCTGTTAGCAAGTGGAGTAGGTCAAACATCGAGAGTGGATGCATTGCTTCAGGCGATTGAAAAAGCCAGGCATTTTGAATTTAACCTGGAGGGAGCTGTTATGGCCTCCGATGCGTTTTTCCCATTTGCTGACTCCGTTGAAATTGCTGGTAAAGCAGGGATTAGCTCTGTGATTCAACCTGGAGGTTCAATTCGGGATAAAGATTCAATTGATTATTGTAATAAGCATAATATTTCTATGGTATTTACCGGAACAAGGCATTTTAAACATTAATATAATTCATATAAATACGAGAAACAGGTAATGGGATTATTTTCTTTTTTAACGCAGGAGATTGCAATAGACCTTGGAACTGCAAACACGATTATTATTCACAATGACAAAATTGTTGTGGACGAACCGTCCATTGTTGCTATTGATGTTCAATCAGGTAAGATGATTGCAATCGGTGAAAAATCCAGACAGATGCATGGCAAAACACACGAAAACATTAAAACTGTCAGGCCATTAAGGGATGGGGTGATTGCTGATTTTAATGCTGCCGAACAGATGATTCGTGGCATGATTAAGATGATCAATACCAAACCAAGCCTATTTAATCCTGCCTTAAAAATGGTAGTATGTATACCTTCCGGTAGTACTGAAGTTGAAATTCGGGCGGTAAGGGACTCCTCAGAACATGCCGGAGGTCGAGATGTGTATATGATTTATGAACCCATGGCTGCAGCAATAGGGATCGGAATTGATGTTGAGGCTCCAGAAGGAAGTATGGTGGTAGATATAGGAGGCGGAACTTCAGAAATTGCAGTGATTGCCCTTGGAGGAATTGTTTGTAATAAATCAATCAGAATAGCTGGTGATGGTTTTACCTCTGATATTATGTCATATATGAGACATCAGCACAATATCAAAATTGGCGAAAAAACAGCTGAGGACATTAAAATAAATGTAGGTTCGGCATTACCTGAGCTGGAAGAACCACCATCTGATTTTGTAGTCAGAGGTCCAAACCTAATGACCGCCTTACCTATCGAGATACCGGTTTCATACCAGGAAATAGCTCACTGCCTTGATAAATCAATATCGAAAGTTGAAAGTGCTATTTTAAATGTACTCGAACAAACGCCACCTGAATTATATGCAGATATTGTAAGCAGGGGGATTCACCTGGCAGGTGGAGGAGCGCTTCTACGGGGACTAGGAAAAAGACTTACTGACAAAATCAATATTCCATTTCATATAGCTGAGGATCCGCTTCATGCGGTTGCCCGAGGAACTGGAATTGCCTTGAAAAATGTTGATAAATTTTCCTTCCTTATGAGGTAAATCATCCTGTATTTATAAAATTAATTTTGGATGAGAAGTTTATTGCGATTTATCGTACGATTTAATTTTGTTATCATCTTTATTATTATTGAGTTTGCATCTCTATCCATTGCTTTTCAATACAATCAATACCAGAAAGCAGGAGTAGTAAGCTTGGTACAGAATATTAATGGCTTTTATCATTCAAAAATATTTTCAATTACTGAGTATCTCAACTTACGGGAAACCAATGAAATACTTGCCAAGGAAAACGCGAGGTTGAATAACATTCTTGAACAAGCTTACAGGTCAGACGACATATTCTTCTACAAACAAGTAGATGCTGATACAAAGCAGCAATATTATATGACCTCAGCAAAAATAATTAACAACTCAGTAAATAAGAAGCATAATTATCTTACCCTTAACAAAGGTACAGAGCACGGAGTAAGGCGAGAGATGGCAGTTGTTTCCTCTGAGGGAGTTGTTGGAGTAATTTTTGATGTTTCCAAAAAATTCTCAACCGTTATTTCATTGTTAAATACAAACCTTAAAATAAGTGCCAAAATAAAAAAGAATGGCAATTTCGGTTCGCTAGCCTGGGATGGGAAGGATTACAGACATGCCATTTTGAGCGGGATTCCATTCCACGTGAATATAGAAAAGGGTGATACCATTGCTACCAGCGGATATTCCTCAATCTTCCCTGAAAATATTCAGATTGGAGTAATTGAAGATTATACAACAAAGAGTGGGAATTTTTATGAAATAAATGTTCGCTTATCAACAAACTTTAAGCGTACTAGATATATTAACATCATTAGTAATTTAAGCAAAAACGAGCAGTTGGAACTGGAAAACTCATTTCCTGATGATTAGATTTGTATTAAGAAATATTGGCCGTTTTATATTCCTGGTATTGTTGCAGGTTCTTATACTAGACAATATCCAGTTTAGTGAGTATGTAAACCCATTCATGTACGTTTTATTCATTTTGCTTTTGCCCTTTGAAACACCAGGCTGGTTGTTACTATTATTGGCATTTGCACTTGGATTTACAGTCGACCTCTTTGAACATACTCCGGGATTGCACTCCTCTGCAACCGTATTTATGGCTTTTTTACGTCCTACTGTCCTAAAAATACTCTCCCCAAGAGACGATTATGAGCCAAATACCTTTCCAAGGATATTTTACTATGGATTTGATTGGTTTTTAAAATACGCTGCAATTCTAATATTTGCTCATCATTTAGTTCTATTCTATCTGGAAGTATTTTCATTTACTGATTTCTTTTCCACAATGCTAAAAGTTGTTCTCAGTAGCCTTTCTACATTAATACTGGTTATGCTTAGTCAGTATCTAATTTACAAGAAATAATTTCCAGGTAAATGAAGGACCAGTTTCAAAATCGGAAATTTATTATTGGAGGAGTCCTGATTTTAATTGTATTTATTTTTATCGCCAAGTTATTTTTTTTACAGATCGTCAATACTAGTTATCGTGTTAGTGCCGAAAATAACGTTGTTCGGTATGTTCCACTTTTCCCTGCCCGAGGACTAATTTATGATCGAAATGACAAGCTCATCGTTCAAAACGAGGCAGCCTATGACCTAATGGTAATTCCATCTCAACTTACTGAATTTGATACAGCTGACCTTTGCTCTACTCTTATGATGGATAAGGAGGAATTATTAGAGAAACTTAAAGAAGCCAAAAATTATTCAAGTTATATTCCGTCGCCTTTGGTTAAGCAAGTCTCGCCTTTAACTTATGCTAAACTACAGGAAAAGTTATTCCGTTTTTCAGGATTTTACGTTCATACAAGAACCTTGAGAAAATATTCATATGATGTAGGTGCACATATACTTGGGTATGTAGGTGAAGTAGATGAGAAAACTATGAAGGCGGATCCCGATAACTACAAACTGGGAGATTATATTGGTACAAGTGGAATAGAAAAATCATACGAAAAAGAATTAAGGGGTTTAAAGGGTCAGGAAGTGTATCTCGTTGATGTACATAACCGTATCAAAGGGCCCTATCAAAACGGAAGGCATGACAAGTTACCAGTGGTTGGCTCAAATATAACAGCTACTTACGATATTGATTTACAGGCCTACGGAGAAGAATTAATGAAGAATAAAATAGGTAGTATAGTTGCCCTTGAGCCACAAACAGGTGAGATACTGGCGCTTATTTCTGCTCCTTCGTTTGAACCTTCATTATTGGTAGGAAGAGTTCGCTCCAAGAACTATTCCAGTCTTATGCAGGACACCTTGAAACCATTATTTAACAGGGCACTTATGGCCCAATACCCCCCGGGATCAACCTTCAAACCGGTGAATGGATTAATTGGATTGCAGGAAAAAGTTTTATTTCCTTCAACCACATATGGATGTAATTTTGGTTATCACGCTCGTGGCTTGACTGTTGGTTGCCACGATCATGACTCTCCACTGGCATTGGTCAGTTCCATTCAAAATTCCTGCAATGCATATTATTGTAATGTTTTTCGAACCATAATTGATCAACCTAAGTTTCCTGATATTCAGACCTCTTTTGATAACTGGCGTAATCATCTCTTTTCTTTTGGGTTTGGAAAGAAACTAAGCCTTGATCTTCCAAATGAATTGGATGGTTTCATTCCTGAAACATCCTATTACGATAGATACTATGGGAAAACCGGTTGGAGTTCATTGACAATTATATCCCTATCAATCGGGCAAGGGGAATTGGGAGTAACACCTCTACAAATGGCCAATATGACTGCAGTAATCGCCAACAGAGGATTTTACTATCCACCGCATATTATCAGAAGCATTGAAGGAAAGCCTGATCCGCATAAATTGTTATTAACCAGGCAATATTCTACTATCGATTCTGTTAATTTTACTACTATAGTAGATGGTATGGATCTGGCGGTAAATGGAGCCCCGGGTTCCGGAAGCACAGCAAGGATTGCGAAGATTGATAGTGTTATAGTTTGCGGTAAGACCGGTACAGCGCAGAATCCACATGGAGAAGATCACTCATTATTTGTGGCCTTTGCGCCGAAAGAAAATCCAAAAATAGCAATTGTAGTAGTAGTTGAAAATGGAGGATTTGGTGCCAGTTATGCCGCCCCTATAGCCAGCTTATTGATTGAAAAATATCTTAAGGGGACAGTGTCAAAAAGGAGGAAATGGCTTGAAGACTATATTTTAAAAGCAGATTTTATACATGTCGGGCAGGAGGATTGACATATTTGCAAATCTTGACTGGACAGTCATAGGTTTATATTTTGCCCTGTTGATTTTGGGCTTAGTTAATATATATTCCGCTGAGTTCAGTGATGAAAACCAGAACTTCTTTGATTTTTCTCTGCGAAGTGGGAAACAGATTATTTGGATTGGTTTCGCCCTGGTATTAGCCCTATTTATACTGATTATCGACAGTAGGTTCTATATGTACTTTGCCAACCCACTGTACCTTTTTATTATTCTTTCACTGATAGGAGTATTAATTATAGGTCAGGAAATTCATGGTTCAAAATCATGGTTTCAAATTGGAAGTATTCGGCTTCAACCATCAGAGTTTGCAAAGTTTGCGACTGGTCTTGCCCTGGCCAGATACCTTAGCTCCCCCAATATTAAATTACAGAATTACCGAACCATTGCCATTTCTTTGGTCATTATATTTTCACCTGCACTTCTCATACTTTTGCAACCGGATACAGGCTCCTCTCTTGTGTATGCTTCATTATTCATTGTTTTATATAGGGAGGGCCTTCCGGGAATTTATCTAGTAATTGGAATTGTATTGGCTTTCTTGTTTATCCTGACTCTATTATTTGATAAAATAACCATTACGCTGGTATTGATAGTGATGGCTTTCCTTGCCTATTTCTTTCTTGAAGGGAAGAAAAAGTACTTTTTAAAAGGAATTGGCTTCTTTATTCTTCTATTAGGATTTCTTTGGGTCGTTAACCAACTTATTCCCACAAGCGTTAGTAATTACCTTATTATTCTGGTTTCATTAGGTATTATTGGTACCGTATACACCCTCTACGCACTAAGGCATAAGCTAAGATATGTTTTTCTAATTTTTGCACTTTTAATTGGGTCCATTGCATACACTTATTCAGTAGATTATGTTTTTAATAATGTATTGGGGGATCACCAACAAAAGAGAATTAATGTACTATTGGGTATTGAATCAGACCCCCTCGGAAGTGGTTACAATGTAAACCAATCAAAAATCGCTATTGGATCTGGTGGATTTAAAGGAAAAGGATTTTTGAGAGGTACACAGACAAAATTTAACTTTGTACCAGAGCAAAGTACCGACTTTATTTTTTGTACCGTAGGAGAAGAATGGGGGTTTGTAGGGACAACAGTTGTAATTTTATTGTTTGCTTTTTTGTTAATTAGAATACTCATTCTGGCTGAACGTCAAAGATCAACTTTCAGCCGAATGTATGGATATTCAGTATTTTCGATCATACTATTTCACTTTATCATTAATATTGGGATGACTATTGGGCTTGTCCCGGTAATAGGTATTCCACTGCCTTTAATCAGTTATGGCGGATCATCATTATGGGCATTTACAATAATGATATTCATTTTTCTGAAGCTGGATGCATCAAAAACAGAATTCCTTTAAACATTAATATTCAGAAGGATAAGGAGATGGTTAGGCACTTGGAAGATATTGCTTCGGTGCCTCAAAATCAGGTAATTCTACCATGTATTTCTCCTGAACTGCCTCAATTAGCTCAGGGAAAAACTCTAAGAATTGCTCCTCAAAACTAGCATATTCCTTCAACATAGTTTCAATAGCAAAATCTGTAAAATCAGGCAATGAAGTTCGAACTGTCATTCTCTGCAATACACTTTCAATTCCACTTACACAAGTATAAGTTTCCAGCCAGTTATTTAAAACAAAGAAGGGAAAATATCTCTTTACCTCATTCGGAAATAAATCTGAGTTCCGAATAAGAATCTCATATGTATTATAAATAAATTCTCTTAATGGCACATCAGAAAACTTATTCCAGGAGCGTGAAAGAAAGTGATCATAGAAAATATCAACAATAATCCCTGAATATTTATGATAATGGCTATTTAATAAGGATTTACTTCTTTGAACAAATGGATGAGTATCTGTAAAATAATCTATGAACCGGTGAAGCGAAATTCCTTTTTGAACCAGGACAGGAAAGTTTCCATAGTTTCTTCCTTTTACTGCATCACCAATAAAATTCCCAACCAAAATTTGTTCTGATTCACCTGAAAGGTATATGTGAGCTAAAAAATTCATTCAGATAACTAGTTAACAAAAGAATTAATCCCTATAAGTTAGACATGAAAACATACTATTTGGTTGCGCATCAATACTACTAAATAGAAATATCTTCATTAAATAACGGTTGAACATAGCATTACATTGTAAATGCCACAAATATTATACCACAAATTAAAGTTAGAGGTACTTTAAATGTCTAATATTATATCCTTAAACACATATTTTAACTTGGAGAATAAAATTTTAAAAATGTACCTTTAAGCTTTAATTTTTTACTAAATTATTCTAACCAAACTTATAATAATGGCGAAAAAGAATGTTATTATCATTGGAGCTGCAGGAAGAGATTTCCACAACTTTAACACCTATTATCGTGATAATGAAGACTACAATGTAGTAGCCTTTACAGCTGCCCAAATCCCTGATATTGATGGAAGAAAGTATCCTCCAGAATTAGCTGGCAGACTATACCCGGATGGCATTCCGATTTACCTTGAAAATGAATTACCTGATTTAATCAATAAATTAAATGTTGATGATTGCACCTTCTCATACAGTGATGTGACCTACCAAAAAGTAATGGCAGTAAGTGCTATTGTTAATGCTGCTGGTGCTAATTTTGTATTGCTAGGCCCCAATGATACAATGGTGAAAAGCACAAAGCCACTAATAGCAGTTGGTGCCATCAGGACAGGCTGTGGAAAAAGCCAAACTTCAAGACGTATCATTGAGATTTTAATGGAAAAAGGACTAAAAGTAGTTGCTGTGCGCCACCCAATGCCCTATGGAGACCTGGCAAAACAGAAAGTCCAACGCTTTGCAGAAATAGCAGATCTTGAAAAGCATGATTGTACCATTGAAGAAATGGAAGAATACGAACCCCATGTTGATAGAGGGAACGTAATTTACGCAGGAGTTGATTACGAAGCAATTCTTAGAGCAGCAGAGGAAGACCCGGATGGATGTGATATTGTATTGTGGGATGGTGGCAATAACGATTTCCCTTTCTATAAACCAGACCTGAACATAACCGTGGTTGATCCACATCGTCCTGGGCATGAAACAAATTATTATCCGGGAGAAGTAACTCTACGCCTTGCCGATGTAGTTGTAATTAATAAGATGGATAGTGCTCCCCCTGAAGGAATCCAAATTGTAAGGGAGAATATCTCTAAACTGGCACCAGATGCAATTGTAATTGATGGAGCTTCACCTATAAAAGTGGATGATCCAGAAATGATAAAAGGGAAAAGAGTATTGGTTGTGGAAGATGGACCGACCCTTACCCACGGTGGCATGAAGTTGGGTGCAGGAACAGTTGCAGCTCAAAAATACGGCGCCTCAGAGATTATTGATCCAAGACCATTCACGGTTGGAAAATTATCAGAGACCTTTGAAATATATCCCAATATAGGAGTTCTACTTCCAGCCATGGGATATAGTGATGAACAATTAAAAGATCTGGAGACTACAATTAATAGTACTGATTGTGATGCTGTTGTCATTGGTACACCTATTGATTTGAGCAGAATAATAAATATTAATAAGCCATCAACAAGAGTTTACTATGATTTACAGGAAATAGGATTCCCTAACCTGGAAGGTGTATTGGATGATTTCATTCAGGAAATCAAATAAACCAAGAAAAGAGTATTAATTTTTACCAATAAGCATTCTGAGTTCAGGATGCTTATTTTTTTATCAAGCTTATGATTTTTTCTTAAATAACCTCTTTCCGGTTATAACAAGTATTACTCCAAGAACCGTAGCCAGGCCACCAATAAGCTGCAAAGTTTGGGGGAAAGTTCCAAAATAAACATAGGCTCCAATAAGAACGAATAAGCTTTTTGTGCTTCCAATAATGGATGCGCGGGAGACCTCTATATATTGCAGGGCAGAATAATTTGCCAAAGCTGTAAGAAAAGGACCTAGTAATGAACCAAGAATAATATTATACATTCCTTTCCATGATATGTTAAGAGGAACATGCTTAATTATTAACAGCATTAATGAAAAGACAAATAAATACATCACCCTATTCATGGCTAAAATACCTGGATCAACATTTTTAATTGTTTTTTTTGCTACAATAAAAGCAAAGGAAAATAAAAAGGAAGCCAGAATAACATAGCCGGTTCCTTCCATAAAAATATCTGACAGGCTACTTCCTTTGTTAAAGCTGATTATAAATGCCCCAGAAATTGTTAATACAAAACCAAAGGCTTCCAAAACATTGAATTTCTCTTTTAAGAGAAGGACTCCTAAAGTTGTTACGAAAACGGGTGTCATATTTCCCAAAAAGGAAACAATGGCCGGGTTCTCTACCTTATTAATGGCAATAAAGAAGAAGGTGGTCCCCACAAGTTCAAAAACACCAATAAAAATCAAAGCCAGGTAAGAATTTCTTTTTAGCCTGGTAATATTTTTGTACTTTTTTGTAGGCAGTGCATATAAGAGATTCCACAAAATGGCAAAGCCAAACCAGTAAACCCCAAACTGAATTAAATCTACTTCATTCAATGCAGCTTTACTAAAAATAAATACATTCGACATTGACAGAACAGCAATAAAAGAAAACAAATAACCCTTGAGTTGATTATTTATTGGAATACTCTTGAATTTATCGAAAATTGATGGATTACTCATTTCAAATTGACATTTTACTCTCCTGGAAAAGGGAGTGCAAATATAGCCTAATTAAGCTTACAAAAAGAAAAACCAGAAAACGAATATACTCCTATTTGAGGGTGAGCAAGGGTAGTCAATAGGCATGGTCAGGGATAATTCCCTTAACAGATAATCAATTACTTAATCAATTTATTTAGACGTTCCGTTTCGGCTTCAAAGCCTGGTTTGCCAAGTAAAGCGAACATATTTTTCTTGTAGGCTTCAACACCGGGTTGATCAAAAGGATTAATTCCAAGCGTGTATCCACTTATAGCACAAGAAATTTCAAAGAAGTAAATTAGTTGCCCCATATTATATTCATCGAGTGTATCAACTTCAATCCTGATATTTGGCACACCGCCATCAATATGTGCCATTAAGGTCCCTAGTTCCGCCATTTTATTGACTTCATCAACTCGTTTTCCAGCCAGATAGTTTAGCTTATCAAGATTATTCTCATCATCTGGAACCAGAAGTTTGTATTTTGAATTTTTAATTGAGATAACCGTTTCGAAGAGTTCTCTTCTACCCTCCTGAATGTATTGTCCCATTGAATGTAGGTCTGTGGTAAGGTCAACACTTGCAGGAAATATTCCTTTGTTCTCCTTGCCTTCGCTTTCCCCAAAAAGTTGTTTCCACCATTCAGAAAAATAATGCAACTTAGGATTATAATTCACCAATATTTCTATAAACTTACCTTTGTTATATAGAGCATTCCTGGCAGCAGCATACATAGCAGCCGGATTTTCCTCGACCTTAACATCTCCCATCGTTCTTTGCCTCATATCTTCAGCTCCCTTGAGCAAACTTACTATATCTATTCCGGAGATTGCCAGAGGAATTAAACCCACTGGTGTAAGAACGGAAAACCTCCCTCCCACATCATCAGGAATAACAAATGAGGCGTATCCCTCCTGTTCTACCATTTTTCTTAAAGCTCCTTTACTGGAGTCTGTTATTGCAATAATTCTTTCCCTGGCTTCAGCTGGTCCAACAGAATTGACTAATTGTTCTTTTAATAGTCGAAAAGCAAGTGCTGGCTCTGTAGTTGTCCCCGATTTTGAAACCACCACTAGGCCATAAGACCTATTCTCCAGAAAATCAAGTAATTCAAACAGATAATCTTCTCCAATATTCTGCCCTGCATAGATTATTTGAGGGTCCTCACTCTTTTCAACCAGGTAATCAAAGCTTCCAATTGATGATTCTGAAACTGCACGAGTTCCAAGATATGATCCACCAATCCCAATTACAACTATAAAATCTACTTTATCCTTAAGGTTCTTTGCAAGGTTAAGAATTTCCTTCAAAGGACCTTCATCATAAGATCCGGGGAGATCAAGCCAGCCAAGAAAATCATTTCCTGCTCCTGTTTTAGAATGGAGGGTTTTTAAACTATTATTTACTTCTTCTTTAGCTTCTGAAAGATCAGTTTCAGATATAAAGGGATGAATATGAGCAAGATCTAATTTGAGCATAATTAATTGTTTTAAAACCTATTTCATGAATTTAGTTAATAATTGCATTTCAACCATTGGAGATATTCCTTCATATAGTATCCGGTAAACAGCTTCAGCAATCGGCATAATAACCTTATGCTCTTTATTACTTTCGTGAATACACTTGGCAGCAAAATACCCTTCAGCAATCATATTCATCTCAAGATGGGCAGCTTTTACTGAATATCCTTTCCCAACCATGGTTCCCAGTAGTCTATTTCGGCTAAATTGTGAATACGCCGTAACCAGCAAGTCTCCCAGGTATGCCGATGATTTAATATCGCGTGTAATGGGATGTACCTTGTCAACAAATCGCTTAATCTCCTGAATGGCATTAGATATTAATACAGCCTGGAAATTATCACCATATCCCAATCCATGGTAGATACCAGCAGCAAGTGCCATTATGTTTTTCAGTACAGCCGAATATTCTGTACCATAAATATCATCAGAAGGAATTGAGTTAATATAATGACAGTCAAAATAAGAACATAAATCTTCAGATAGTGCCGCATTCATTGATGCAAATGTAAGGTATGAAAGACGCTCCAGAGCAACCTCCTCTGCATGACTGGGTCCTGATATTACGGCTATAGATTCCAGTGGTACATTATAATACTGGTTGAAAAATTCTCCAATGATGAGATTCTTTTCAGGTATTATCCCTTTAACTGCAGATACAATAATTTTTTTCTCCAGAATCGATCTTACCGGATTCATAGCATCTTCAAGGAATACCGCAGGAATGGCCAATATTAAAATATCAGATTCATCGACAACTTCTTTGATGTTATCTGATAATCGCAACCGGCTAACATCCAATTCTACTGAACTTAAATATTGTGGGTTATGATGATATTTTTGAATATGTTTTATCCTATCGGAATTCCGCATGAACCAGGCAACTTCCGACTGGGTTTCAAGAAGAATCTTGACCAATGCAGTTGCCCAACTTCCTCCTCCTAGAACAGCAATTTTACGTTGTTGCATTATGAATTATTAAAAGCAGAAACAAAAGTATCAAATTATTTTAAAAGCAATTAATCAAAAAAACTATTACATTTTCCTGTCAATCAAAGTAAATAGGTACACCTGGAATTAATTCTGTCGAATTGAATCCACAGGATTTGCATTCCCTGCTCTAAATGTATGAAAGCTAACCGTTATAAGTGCGATAAATAGTATTGCCAATCCGGAAATAACAAAAATCCATATAGAAAGAGGAGTCTTATATGTATAGTTTTGTAACCAGTCTTTCATTAAAAAATAAGCAATAGGAAATGCAATCATCATTGAAAATAGAATCAATATAAAAAACTCTTTTGTTATCATTCCAGTTATATTAGAGACATTGGCACCAAGTACTTTTCTAATGCCAATTTCCTTTGTTCTTTGCTCAACTGTATATGACGATAGACCATATAAACCAAGGATAGCAATTATAATGGTTAAAATGGCGAAAACTGCAAGAATGAAACCCCTTTTCTGGTCTTCCTCAAATTGATTGTTAAAATCATCTTCCAAATATTCGTATTCTAAGGGTATATCGGGATATACTTCCTTCCACTTTTTCTCAATAAATCCTATTGTAGAATCAATATTACTATCATCAATCTTTATATAAATAACTCTGTTATCCAATCTGAAAAGTAGCATGTAAGACTCCACTTCATTATATAATCCAGTTTGATTAAAATCCTTCATCAAGCCAACAACCCTGGCTACTGGATTTTCATTATCAGGTGATCCTCCAATTTGCACCTTCTTACCAATTGGGTTTTCCCAATTCATTCTTTTAGCAAGAGTTTGATTAATGATAACTCCCGTAGCTGTATCAGCCATTATCTCCCTGGAGAAACCCCTCCCTTCTAGTATAGTGATTCCAAGTGTTTCAATAAAAGTATCATCACAAGCACCAAAGTTCACACCTCTTTCATCCATACCTTCAGGTGTTTCCACCATAAAAATAGATTTGCTTGAACCTCCCCCTACTATGGTATTGGTGGTTCCAACATTCAATATTTGTGGATTTGCAACCAGTGCTTCTTTAAATACATCTGCCTGATTTACCATGTCTCTTGTAGAAAGATTCAGCCTTATTACATTTGTTTTATCAAAGCCTACATCTTTGTTCTTTAGGAAACTAATCTGGCTATATACCACCCACGTACTGATAATCATGACCAGAGATATTGAAAACTGAACTACAACAAGAATTTTCCTGAAAGAAAACTTTTTGTAACCAGAACTTACCTCTCCTTTTAAAACTTTCGAAGGATTATACTGTGACAAATAAAAAGCCGGATAGCTTCCTCCTGCAACGCCCAGGAGAAGTACTATTCCAGCAAGAGAAAGTACCATTCTTGTCTCAAATAGTGAGGAGAAATCCAATTCCTTTCCAGATAATAAATTAAACTCAGGTAATAACAATTTTACAAGTAACACAGAAAGAAAAACGGAAATGAGGGTTAACATCATTGACTCTGTAAGGAACTGGGAAATAAGCAGTTTTCGACTGGAACCCATAACCTTTCTCAGGCCAACTTCACGTGCCCTCCTGGTAGAACGTGCTGTTGCCAGGTTCATATAGTTTATGCTGGCAATCACCAACATAAACAAGGCTACAACTGAAAAAATATAAATATAGGCCTTGCTTCCTGTTGGTTCTGGTTCTCCTTCATAGGTTGAGTTAAGATGAATCCAGGGAAGGGGATGCAGCACATATTCAACTTTAATCCCCATAGCTTCAAATATTTGAGCCATATACTTATCATACATTTCAGAAATCTTGGATTCAAATTGTTTATAATCTGTATCTTCAGGAAGCAGCAAGTATGTATATACTCCAAAACTTCCCCAACTACCCATTTGACGTGGCAAAGTATTTCGGGAGACCAACGCTGAAAATTTTAAATGTGAATTCTCAGGCACATCCTCCATAAGGCCAGTAACCTTATATAAGTCTTCTCCGGTAGTTTCAATTGATTTCCCAAGCGGGTCGTCGCTTCCAAAATATCTCTCCGAAAATGATCGGGTTAAAATAATGGAATTTGGTTCATTAAGTGCAGTTTCTGGATTACCGGAGATAAGTTTCCAACTGAATACATCAAGAACTGTAGAATCAACGAAATACACATCGTCTTCATAAAAAAAAGTTTCATCCGTCTTAAAAAGTGTTCTTCCGGCATCAATATATCGAACATATTCCAATACTTCGGGATAATCTTCCTTTACCTGAGGAGCAAAGGGTATTTGGGCCACAGCCCAGCCAAAAGCATCATCAGGTTCAGTAATATTTGAGACAACACGATAAATATTATCTGAATTCTCATGATACCGGTCATAACTTAACTCATTCGACACATATAACAAGAGAAAAATACTACTCGTAATACCAATCGTTAAGCCAACGATATTAAATAGACTATAAAATAAATCTTTGCGAATAACGCGAAAGGCAACCTTTAGTAGATTCTGAAACATATCAGTAAATTAAATTTTTAGACTAAATGAGTTTTGGGGGGTTAAAGAATAATTCGCCTAATGGATTTGGTAGGGTTTAAGAGAGGCTAATTAATAGAAATACAGGGTTAAAGACAAGCTAAAAGTAATAAAAACCAAATAATGAGGATGATTTTTTTCATAAAAAATGTTAAATGTTTGCAATTTTTCCAGCTAAGTTAAGCTGTGCATAATTTTGCTTTTGGAATAAAATGTATATTTTTGAGAGAAGTGCAATAGAAATTTAAGTATTTTTAAACATTATTTCATCCATTAAATTAAAACGAAATGAAAAAAACTATTACCCTTGGTATATTGTTAATTGGCCTAGTAACAATTATAAGTGCTTTTTCAATAAAAAGCGGATCTGTTTTTGTAGAATCAGACTTTAATTCCCCGAAATTACTTGTTGATGAATTTCCGGATGATGTAGCTAAGATACTTAAGGTTCATTGCAACGATTGTCATGTTGCAGCATCAAAAAACACCAAAGCAAAAGGTAAATTAAACTTTGACAAATGGGATGATTATAGTATGATGAAAAAAACCGGGAAGTTGAATGATATCATTGAAACTGTAAATGATGGAAAAATGCCTCCAAAAAAGTATTTAGAAAAATATCCGGATAAAAAATTATCTAAAGATCAGATCAAACTTGTCACTGATTGGGCTCAGAAAACCATGGACTCATTTAAGGATTAAAATCCATAATTTAATATTTTATATTGTGAAGAAAACAACTCGTAGGATTATATATATATTAATCCTGGGGTTTATTATACTCCAGTTTTTCCAACCAGAAAAGAACCTGGGTGAAAGAGATGTGCCTGAGGATTTGTTTAATACCGTGAGTGTTGATAAAGATGTCAGAGATATTTTGGAGACAAGTTGTTATGACTGTCATTCAAATTTCACGAACTACCCATGGTATAGTAATATTTCACCCGTTTCTATCTTTCTAAATAAGCATATAGTAAATGGCAAGAAAGAATTAAACTTTTCTGAGTGGGGAAACTATTCGGATAGAGATAAAATCAGCAGGTTGGTAGATATTTATGAAGCCATCGAAAGTGGGGAGATGCCCTTACAGAGTTACCTGATTATTCACAAGGATGCAGCACTCGATGATGAAGCTATAGATAAGGTGCTTACCTGGACTGAAAATGAAGGGGAAATTCTATTCAAAATGAATTAATTCACTGTATAGCTATTGTATTTGATGATTATTATAGCTCAATATTGCATTCAATTTACATTTCAAGTTCATTTTACCTCTCTATGGCCTCAAATTTATACTCCTATTTCCCAGTCAAATAAGACTATTTACACAAATTTATTACATAGAGATATAATTTAATCAAATACATTTTACTAACTTTATTAGCTTAACTCTTTATGAAACCCTATGAAGAAGTTAGTAGTTTCGTTATTGATTTACGTTCTGCCTTTATTACTATTTGGGCAGACTTATACTATATCTGTTAATATTTCTCCAGTTCTTGGTGGTTCTGCAATTGGAGCCGGAGATTATACTTCCGGGCAGACAGCAAACCTGCTCGCTTCTCCCAATACTGGATATAGCTTTGTAAACTGGACTTCTGGGGCCACCGTCCTCGCTACAACACCGGCTTTTGATCTTTTAGTAGAAAGCGACAGCACAGTAGT
>JASJGS010000232.1:0-18413 GCA_033791445.1 Bacteroidales bacterium
GCTAAAAAGATAGGTAATAATAATAAAGCATGTCGGCATTATGGTGTATCAAGAACAATCTTTTATGAGTGGTTAAAGAAATATAAGAAAGAAGGGGAGATTGGATTAATAAACCTGTTATTCAGTATGGCCTAATCGGAAAGAAATCATTTACTAATTCAAATTCTATATTCCCAATTTTTTATTTAGAACTGTTGAAGAATTTGGTTATGAATCGTGTTTTTGATGGTAAGACTTAAGTAACAGAAAAATATCATGTACATAAAAGATTATAAGGTTAATTAGCAAGTGATTCTCTGGTACTCGCACTTTCTAATACCTTGACAATGAAACAGCCCGCAAACCACCACAGATCATATGCTCAACGTTGTATTAGTTAAACACTAAATGGATCACGAATCATAATATTTCTAATAAATATGGGATGATATTAGATAATTGTTCTTTCAAATTTCAATTCAGCATTTTCGCTCCTAAGTGATACTACTTTGCAATTTGTTGGATATGTGATTTGATAATTGTTGGAGGAATTGATTTTATGACCATTTAGGCTTTTGTAAATGCCGGTGCATTCCACCACACCGCCAGGAGAATAGCGTGTTACTTCAAGTAATTTATTCTGAAATTCAAAATAAAACCATGACCCAACACCCTCACCACTAAGCCATTGTGAATCCTGTGGGATATTGGAAGTCCTCTCAGGTGGTTCAAGTGTGCTTTTAAGAAATCCCCTTTCAAGTAATTTTACCGGGGAAAATGGTTCCTCGTTTTTTGACTTTGGCAAGCTTGTTTTATGTAGTAATGCGTTTACATTATTAAGAGGTGTAGGAGTAAAAGGTACAAAATATCTCAACTTGACGGAATGTTTGAATCCAGGATTCCCTGCTAATAATACGGTATTTACAAATCGCGAACAGTTGCTTCCTTTATATTTAAAGGGCCCGTAAGGAATTGGACTTAAACTCTGCATCTTATTTGCTTTATTTAGGGCTAAATGGAAGTTTATTTGGGAATAAGATGCATACAATTCTCCCTCGCCATGACAGGCAGGATTATTTTGCAATTCGGATAATATTTCCTCGAAATTCTCAATTAACTTCCCATCAGAGGATATCACGGGGGAGGTTTTTATTTTAAGGTCATGGTCGGTTTCAAAACTGCGTACTCTTCCATACTGGAAAGGGGCATGATATCTGCCAAAATCAAAATAATTACAGCTTCTATTCTTACTGTCTACCAGAACCAAGGCTGCATGTCCGGCTTTGTAATAATTGTTCTTATTAATACCCAGCAAGCCTATTAGGGGATCATACCACGATCCTGGTTGTTTGCAATAAGTTTGTGGCCATGCCAGGGCTATAGCAAATCCTTTATGATTATTTTGAGTACTCATAGTGTAATTTGATATAAACGGTCTTCAAGAAGATCAGAATATTCCATAAAAGAACCAGTTCCATTTTGAACTATTTGTGTAATGCTAACTGTTCTCAGTCCTTCAGCCCTATCCATAATTAGATTAATAGCATGATCTGAAGTGTGTTTAGCCGAATGAAATTCAAAGACTTTTTGAGGGGAAATACTATTCAAGTTCTCAGATAAAAACTTGTTAAACCAGTTTTCTCTAAATTCCTGTGCTTCTTTACTATATAATGTAACAGATGACCAAATGTGTGGTAGAGCCTTATCAATTGTCCTTAAATATTTTTTTTCTCCATCCCAGATACATTCAACTATCTCTGTTATTTCCTTATCCTTCTTGTCAATCGTAATTGTTGTAAATGGTTCAACATTAAATAAATCTTTCTCAGCAAAAAAATTATTGACTTCCAGCTCAGAGGAAACGAGATCAATAAGTATTTTCCCTCGGCTTTGTGTATGAATATCTTGTTTTACATGGGGCACAAATGCTCCATTTAAAAGGCAGCAATTACGTCCCTTGTTATTGATAGCAATCCATGATCCACCCGCAATCAAATCCTTTGGATAAGAAATATGCACGTCTCCATGTTTATATACAATTGGGGCAATCGTTGGCCTGATAGTCCTTTCATCGCGATTTGAGGTCAGGATAAATTTCTTATCCTCTATTAATGGTACATAACTTACTGTGCACATTAGTTATCCCTGTATCGAATCGTTGAATATGCAACTCCAAAATGTGAATCCGTAATTCCTGATATTCCCATTGTAATCAAACCGGCTTTTATTAATGCCTGGTGATGTATGCTGTGTTCAATACAATAGGCAAGTTCCCTTCCCACTGAACTAATGATTCTGATTCCAGAATTTCCTTCCATGCTGTAATCTGCTTCAAAGGATACGGTTTCCGCCTCCTGAAGTGTGTCCATACCTGATAACAGCTTATTAATTTTTTCAATTGCAAACGAAGGACTTTCTTCAATTCGAATATCCCGTTCACGTTTGTCATAACTTATGGTACCAGTAAATGAACCTGAAACAAGCAATAGATAAAACTCCAATATATGTCTTATATGCTGGCCAATAGTAGACCCGGAAAGGACTTCTGACTTTTTTGTATAATCTAACTCACTAATGGAATTTAGTAGATCCATTATTTGCATTAAATTCTCTTTTGCTCTTGTCTTCATGTATCATTGAATTGTTAAGTTCTCATTTCACCAAATTCTATAAACTTTTTCCTTTCATATTGGTGATTTTGTCTAACAGTCGTAGAATTATAAGAACCTGACAAAAAAAATGAAAAGTTTCTTTCAATTAACTGAATGGAATTGGTTTCGCCACAGTTTGGAAGGAAGGTTTTTGATTAATGGGTTAATTTATTTTCTAAGCATCATCACTCTGTTTTTCTTCATTTCCAATTTACTTACAATGACTTTGTAGCAGATAATATTTTTGGGAATACTTATAATCTCAAATGTTTTTCTCTTATGTATACAGATTTAAATCCATAAATGATTAATAGAATGATAGCAATGATCAACACCATTACTCCTACAATCATAATTGAACCTGCGATAAAGTTTTCCGGATCAGAAATAGCGCCCAAAATTCCGGAAACCAGAAAAAACAATACTCCTAAATACAATAATACCAAAACCCAATTCAATCGTTTCAATTGCACAATTTTCATATCGATAATCCCGGAATATTTTTCCTTACTTGAATTCAGCCTGGTTATCTCCTTGTTTAAACTATTCAGAAGATTTGATGTGGATAATATTAGCAATCCAATACCTGGTAAAACAGTGATAGGTAAATACCATTCCATTATTTCATTTTTTTCTTATAAACGTTCCATCAGCAAATTGATCCCGGAATGATAAAACGACTTCACAAGTCCATGCTGTTCACCTGCCGAACCAGCCTTTAATATGTCTGAATGCTTCAAAACACCACCATTCCAGTTTGGCATCATCCATTCCCCTGCATCTAAAAAGGGAAGCTTATCAAGACCTTCAATTGGTTTATCTGACCAAAAACTAAGGTAATAATAAGGTTCATTCACCATGCTGTCGGGTATTGCGAACCCGATACCAATGGTTTGACTGGCTTCATTTTGTTCATTTTTTGAAATAACAAAAAACGCTCCAGTATCAAAATGGTGAGGCCAAATTCTTATAGGTTCAATCTGCTTAAAAACCTGAGCAATTTCATTGAGTACAATTTTAGCATTTTGCCTATAGATTGTATTTTCAATTAAATAATTTTCGTCTTTTACGGAAAAGACAGCCCCTTTATCCAAAATGTGAGGTGGAATTTCGTAGTGCAGTTCATTCTTAAAACCAGTTACATCTAATCCTAAATCAGATAGATTTTGCTTTAATTTATCAAACACCTCTTGTTTGGTTTTTCCTTCGAGAGGAATCCGGTTTGTATAGTTGTTTTCCTTATCCAGGATGCTAATGCTTAAATCTGTCAAATGTAAGGCCACTCGTAAGCCGTTAGGTAGTGCATTGCTTAGTAGCAAATCATTACCATGGATATATTCCATATAAGTATTGCTATCATCGGCTTTCTTTGAAATTAAATGATGGCCAATCAAAGCGATGAATTGAGCAGCATGGTGCTGTTGCTGAAGAGCATCACTCAGGTCATCGTTAAATGCCAATGATTGCAACTTCCATTCTTTATTTATGTTTTTCACAATTTTATTATTTTAATTTGTGATTTCTACTCCTCGCCAAAAAGCGACGTGATCTATAATTTTATCTGCCAATGCTGATGGTTGAGGATAATACCACGCTGCATCATTATTGGTTTTACCATCAACAACTAAGTCATAATATGATGCTGTTCCTTTCCAGTGACAAACAGTGAGTGTTTGGCTACTTGACAAAAACTTCATATTTACTGATTTGATTGGGAAATATTGATTTCCTTCTATATTTATGGTGTTGTCGCTTTCAGCGATTACTTCTCCATTCCAAATTGCTTTCATAATATTTAATTTTATTTTCATAAATAGTTTACAATGAACAGTCGTTTATCATGATGGTTCCTGACAGTTTCAAAGACATAATTGGCTGATAAATCTATCTGGAATTAGATTCACCATAGGAAAAATATATCATTTGTAGGTTCAATTAGAATCGATGATTTTCTAATATGATTGATTATTTATAGCTTACATATTTAGCGGAACACCTGTTTCAAAAGGGTTCTCAGGATTATTTCTCCATTCAAACCAGCCTCTTTCAAAATCCGATACCCACTTTAATATCAACATACTATGTTGGGGCGAAATCAACTTTTACATAGAAATTATTCCCAAAAGGATACTTATAGTTGAGGTTCAGTTTTTTATAAACTCCTATAGGAATGCCAATATCAGCTACAAACAGATTGCCGCTTACTTCAGGTAAGAGTCCCATTTTAGGAAGGGCAAGTGTTAATGTTGCGTCAGGTTGAATGTGATTAACAGCCTTAATACCTGTTGTAGAATCAATGCCTGAAGGCACATCGAGTGATGTAATAAAGGCTGACTTTTTAGAAGCCCACTCAATCATTTTAAGGGCATTGCCGGTTGGTTCACCGGTTAAATTGTAACCAATAATGGCATCAAGAATAACATCAGGCCTTTCACGCTGAAGTTCATTTATTGTAATCACTTCTGCGCTGGTTGAATTTAGAATATGTAGTTGATATGCTGTTACTTCTTTTAATTTTTCAGGATCTGTGATACAAACCGTAACTTTTACACCGTGATTAGCGAGGTGACGTGCTGCGCATATGCCTCCACCTCCATTGCCTCCTGTTCCGGCAAGTACTAAAATGTTTGAAGTTTTCCATTTATAGCCAAGTTTTTCAAGAGTTAAAAGGCAGAGGTTACGACCTGCATTTTCCATCATCTGGAATAGGTTTGGACCGGTTTCTTCCATAGCTATCCGGTCTATTTCAATCATCTGTAATGTGCTCACAGCAGGAACTTCAATTCCGTCGGTGGTAATAAACTTCATGTTTTATTAAATATTAGTATCCGTTAAAAACCGATAAGCCTTTGGATTAAGTTCAATCAGATTATCAATAATAACCAAAATAGTATCAAGTCTTGAAGCATGAACCGATTTTAAGATCATGAACTTACTGATTTAATTCTTGTAAGACCTCAAGGATTTCGCTTACATTGGATCTATTCTTATAATTGGCATCAAACTGTCGCCATATTATAATGCCGTCCTGATTGATAATATATGTAGCAGGAATAGGCAATCGTTGCGAATCGTCAGAATGAGTCTTTTTAAGTTTTGCATTCAACACCGTATTGTAAACAAACAATTGCTTCTCTTCAGGTAAAAAACTCACATCGAAGGCCTCTGCTATTTTGTAGTCCTCATCATACAATAGAGTAAAAGCAGCACCTGATTTTTCAGACATTTTATTCAGATACTCGGGTTTTTCTGGAGAAATTGCCACCAAGGTTGCTCCTTTTTCATATATCAATTGCAAACTATCTTGTATCTGACCAAGGTGTTTGTTGCATACCGGACACCAATATCCACGATAAAAAATCACAACTACAGGGGTGGCTGTTAGCGCTTCATTGAGAGAAAATTCAATACCTTTCGAATCAATTGCTGAAAAAGAAGGAGCTTTAACACCAATCATTAACCCCTTTGCATCTTCAAGGCTTTTGTATTCTTGTGCATTTATTGGTTCCATAATTAATAGAAGAATAAGTGTTATAGTTAATGATAGTTTATTTCTTGCCATGACATTCATGTTACATAGTTATAGCTTGGAAAATTGCAACACCAAACAAAATGAAACCTATAATTCTGTTAATATTCTTTGATAGGATTTGAGAACGAGAGACCATCTTTTTGCTAAGAAGCATGTAAAATAATAATACTGCCATTTTACCCAGCCAAATACCAAGCATGAATAACACAATAGATATTGCATCATATGGTAAAAGTTGTTTCGATGAAAGAAAGGTTATTGCAATTAGCCAGAAAAGAAAAACCTGGAAACTTATTAGATTCAGAAAGGCACCTTTTAAAAATCCAAAGTACCCCGTGTCACCAGATGATTGAGTATTCTGCTTTTTCATTAAAAAAAACAAACCTGCAATTATTAAAACCAGAATAATAGAAAGATTAATAATTACATTGCCTTCAATATATTTTTTCACAATACCCCCGGCTAGAATCGCTATTAAACCATAAAATATTTCAACAAGTGAAGCTCCATAAGCAATATTTAAAGCAAATTTGTTTCCCTTTTCCAAAGATGCATTAAGAACTGACAGGTTTACCAGGCCGAATGGCAATGCACCCAGTATAGCAACGAGAGATCCAATAATAAGTATTGTAAATTGATTGAATATCATGACTATTTATTTTTTAGTTTCCCCTTTTCTAATAATTTACTTTTCAAGGATCTCTAATCCGCTATCGGCCTCAATCCCAAATAATTCAATGCTTGTAATGGTTGGGAACCGGGTTGATTTATCTTCAAATTTAACATAGAGCCTGCGGACTTCAACTTTCTTATTATTTAATATCTGACATGGGTTCTGTTTCCCAAAAAAGATTAGAAAAAAAGCGCCCGGTAACGGACGCCTTTAACCAACTAATTATTCAGGACTGTATTCTGAATGTACAGTAACTTCAACCTCTTTCGCAATGTTTGTTGAAGGTTTTCCTTCGACAAAGTTAATGCCATAATCTGCAAGGGTAATATTGAATTTGCTCTGCACATTAACTGAGCTGCCGTTAATGTCAATTGTTCCCTTCTCAGAAATAGAATTCGTTTTTCCCTTAATGGTTAATTCCCCCTCAACAACTACTGAATATTTTCCATCCTTAGTAAAGTCGACATCGGCAAGATTTGTTATTTTTCCTTTCAATTTTGCTTTTGGAAACCCCTTTGTATCTAAAAATTTATCGCTGTTATAATGGTTTTGCATCATAGCTTTCTCAAACTCAAAACTCTGCATGGGAACAGAAAACACCACTTCTCCGGTTCCCTTGTTTATTGTACTAACTGAAGCATAGTTATTTGCTTCAATATCTTCAACTGCGGTGTGAGAATAAAACTTCAGGTGCGTTTTTGAACTTTGTAACTTTTCATTTGTTTGCCCGGATGCTGCAATCGTTAACAGCATTAGCAAACTACCTAATAAAATACTTGTTTTTTTCATGATTTTAAATTTTAAATTATTTTTAGATGATTATTAATTTCGAACAATATCTGATTTTTCAAGAATAACATTTTCGTATAATTCAAGGTCATCATCGTAGGATGCTCCTGAACGAATTACTCCTTTAACTGTAATCGTTTCCCCTACATTAAGATTTGAAACACTTGGATTTGTTTCGGTAGTGAATACTGCGGTAACGCCGGCTTTATCTTCATTACTTTTCAGTAAGACTACTTTCTGACTGTTAAAGTTTTCTGAAATTTTACTTATAATACCTGTTACTTCAAGTATTTTTGAATTGCCATCCGATGCAAGATATTTTTCATTTGCTGCGTCCCTATCTGAAAGATATTCCAAAACAATTTGTGTGCTTGTTAAGGAATAATCGGTCTTTGCAGACTGGATGTCACGATGAGGCATATTGAACATATAAAGCATAATGCCTCCACCGATTAGGAGCCCTGCAACGGCTATAATTGCGGCAATTCTAAAAAGTTTCTTTTTCATAATTTTAATTGTTTTTATTGATTTATACAATCAGTCGAGAAAAAAACCAAACCTGACATATCTGGTAAAAAGTTTAATTCTTTTTCAACACAGCAAGTGATCTCCTGTGTTTCTCAATATTTGAATCAAATACTTTGGTTAGCTTGTTTCTTGTAATGGACCCGTTATTAGAGAATACTATTTCACCATTATCAAACAACACCAAATAAGGTACACTGCCTATCATTAATTCCTTTACCAGTTTTTTACTTGCATCAACATTCACCTTAATAATGTTAATATCTTTATGATACTCTACTTTCAGGCTATCTATCATCGGCATTATTTTTTGACATGGGCCACACCATGGAGCATAAAAATCAATAAATACCAATGATTCAGAGTGAATAGCAGAATAGTATTGCTTGGGTTCCATTTTATTATCAATATCAGGTCGAGCATCGGGATCCACAATAAGCGGTAAATCTTGCAACTCCCACTCCATAATACCATGCTGCAAATTATACACCTTCTCAAATCCTTTTTCAATAAGCATCCTGGCAGTTTTTTCACTTCTATAGCCTGTATTACAATACAAGTAAATAGCCTGTTCTTTAGGAAGAATATCTAACTTTTTACTAAAACTCAATGTATAAAAATTCAAGTTCCCTGAATTGTTAATATGTCCGTTCTTAAATTCCATACGGGTTCGTACATCCAGTAAAACACCATTTTTTTCTTCTATTAATTTTTGAAATTCAACTGAGTTAACTTGTTTAAAAGTTGTCTCCTGGCTCAATGCTGAAAAAAAAGACATGATTAGAGCTATGCTTATTAAAAACTTGGTCATAGAATTATTATTTGGTATTAATTATTTTAAATCAACTGATAGAATGGACGTTGATTTGGTGAAACCTGACAGGAAATAATAGGTTTTTTCAAAATTTGGACTCGGTAATTAGAATTACACACCCTTATTAAATCTTCGTTTTTGAAAAAAATGAGTAATGAACTCTGGGCACAGAATAACCTTATCCAAATGACTCATCCAGGCGGGAATCTTCGAAGTAATTTGAAATCGTTGAATGCTTTTGGGTTGAGGATATCAGGGGAGGTGGAATGAAGTTATTGATGTTTTATTCCGTAAACTAGCGGAGTTTACCAGGTTAATTTTGTGTGTTTTCAAGTGCAGAAAAGGCATGGCATTTTGGACAGTTACTAATTAGTTCCAGTGTTCTCTAATTTATGAATAATTATCTTTTTCAGGTCCTCCAACTCTTTTTCATCTCGTTCTTCTCCCTTTAAAGAAGAGAGTCCTTTGTCCATGATTAGACTTTGCTTTTCATACCTGGTACATGCATCGCACATAGATTTATGCATTCTTAATTGTAATTTTTCGGTAAATGATAATTTAAAATTTAGTTTTTTTTCAATTAACTCTGTAGCCTTCAGGCATGATAAAAATAATATGTGCATTAGTTTTTTCATTCTACCTATTCATTTTGAAACCAGCTTCTCTCAATACAATCTCTAAGCTGAAGTTTTGCTCTGTGTATGATTTGCCAGTAATTAGTAGGTGCAATTCCCAATTCCTGACAAATTTCTTCGCCATTTTTATTCATCAGGTACTTTAATTTGACTGTTGTACTCCAATTTTCGGGTAAGGTATCAAGACATTTCTTTAGTACAGCAACAAATTCAGTATCATCAAGTAAATGACCCTCTTCCTCGTGCCACTCCTTTGGTTTTTTACCTGTTATCCAGGTCCCATTATTATCAAAAAATTCAGAAAAAGTATTATTTTCCATATTGACAGGTTGATTCGCCTTTTTGCGATAAATGTCAATAATTTTATGATTAAGAATTGAAAAAAGCCATGTTTTTGGAGAACTTTCCGCTTTAAAAGAGGAAATTTTTTCTGATGCGGCAAGAAAGGTGTCCTGAACTAAATCTTTAGCAAGTTCAGTATTTGATACCTTATGGACAGCCCAGGAATATAAATCGTTGCTATAAACGTTTACCCATTCGGTTAGTGCATTTTTATAAACAGACATAATTTTAAAATCAAATAAATATAGCTATAAACCAACAATTCACAAAAAAGCTTTTAGTTGATTACAGACGATATTTTGCGCTAGCTTGGAGTTTCACCCTCTACTGTTTCGAGAGCACTTAAGGACCATCCCGACATTAGTAAAGATACAAAAAAAGCAATTAATGATTTGGCGAAAAAATTGAATTATTCACCCGATCCTATAGCTCTTAGCCTTAAAAGCCGAAAAAGTAATATTATTGGTGTTATTGTTCCTGAGATTGTCCATTACTTTTTTTCAACTGTATTGCATGGAATTGAGGATTATGCCTATAGTTCAGGATACAATGTAATGATATGTGAATCAAATGAATCCTTTGAGAGAGAACTTAAAAATGTTGATGCTCTATTATCAAATCGTTCGGATGGGATCCTGGTCTCTCTAACTAAAAACACGCAAAACTTTGATCATTTTAAGAAGATCAGGGATTCTGGTATTCCACTGGTTTTTTTTGATCGAATATGTAAAAGTATTGATACGGATAGAGTAATCGTGGATGATGAAAAAGGTTCATTTGAGGCTGTTGAACATTTAATATCAATTGGATGCAGGAATATTGCTCATCTATCTGCCCCTGGACACCTGATCATATCACAGCAAAGAAAAGCTGGATATATAAGGGCACTCGAAACCAATGGTGTTCCTGTAAATCCTAATTTAATAATTAAATGCGATACCATTGAGGAGGCGAAGAAAAGTATTCCGGCCTTACTCGCAAGAATCCCCCGTCCTGATGGTATCTTTTCAGTAAACGATCTAACAGCTGCTGAAGCTATAAAAATTATTAAAGAAATTGGTCTAAAAGTACCCGATGATATTGCTGTGGTAGGATTCACAAATGGCCAGATATCTGATCTGACTGATCCAACGCTTAGTTCCGTTGAACAGCATGGTTATGAAATAGGCAAGCAAGCAGCAACTCTTCTAATCGATCGTATTGAAAAACAAGAAGATTATGCTTCAATAACCCGTGTAATTGAAACAAAGTTCATTCTAAAAGCATCCTCTACAAGATAATTTCTTTATCACCTAACATTTTTGGATAAGCCTCATTTTCTATATGAGAGGCAGAAATTGTTAAATTTGCATTCTAATTTAAAAAAACATTATGAAAACTATATTACTAAATAAAGTAGCAAAGAATAAAGTAGATATGGGAGGTGCTCATAAAGCCTGGAAACAAGTTCCCTTATCAAAAGATGATGGGGCACCGATGTATTCATACCGAGTTTTTACTGTTGAACCAGGAGGCTACACACCCTACCACCAGCATAACTACGAACATATGAACTATATTATCGAGGGTGAAGGTGCACTTGTAAATGAAGCAGGGGAAGAAAAGCCTCTAAAAGCCGGAGATTTTGCGCTGGTCAATCCCAATGAGAAGCATCAATACCGTAATAAAGGAAGCAAACCCTTTAAGATGATTTGCGGGGTGCCAAAAGAATTTGAGTAATAAAAGTATATTTTGTAGTTTTTAATATTGACTCTGCCTTAAGGTCTTCCTTCTGGTAAAAAGAAGAATGAAATCTGAGACGGGTATTATGGGGCAAAGATAATTGCACCAGGGTCTTTTGATAAAGATGGAGGCCATCATAAACAATCCGGTCATAGCAAACAGGTATGTAGCTCCGGTCAGGCTTAATGCCACCCCAAATATCTCATAATTCAATTTCACCGGGTTACGGAAATAGAGAGCAAGTAGAACAGCAAGCAAAGCCACGCCTCGCTGTACCCACTTCATAATCCTGTTGAATCTTCTGGAAAATCGAGGTTTGGCCGCTCCCACCACTCCAAAACACTCCTGCAATCCCCCCAAAGGGCAGATCCATGAACAGTAGATATTCTTTCTGGTCACTACAATAGAAAGCACAAAGCCCCCAATTAATAGGTACCAGTATAATTGAGTATGCCAATCGGGAAAATAGCCCAGCAGAAAGGAATTTATCTTAGAGAGAGTTAATGGCACAGAGAACCAGAATCCCAGGATGAACATTCCGCATAACATAGTGATCCAACGAATGGCTTTCTTATATTTGGTCTCCCGGTATATCCCAAAAAAAGCCAATATATAGAGTACGATAAGTGAAATTTCAGGCACCCCGATCTTTAGATTGGGGGGGTCTAATACAGGTACTTTTAGATGAAGCTGGTCCCGGGCAATTTTATTGGATCCCTCCTGTGCACATCGGATAATTGCCTCTGAGGTATAGGTGGCACCGCTCACCACATCAACATCAGTTCCATCTTCGAATGGGTCAGCATATGATTTACCAATGATGGACCTTCTTAGGTTTTTTTTCTCTGTCTTCTCCAGGAAAGAGGGAGTCTCTCTGTGTTTAGCCACGATCAGGTCCTGAATGATTCCGGCTGTATCCACCAGAACAGATACAAGCATCTTTCCTCCGTAGCCGGGAGTAGATTGATTAATTAGATATAAATCCGGAGATTGGCTATCTCTCATATACAGTGCAAATCGCTCCCCGTCAATGGATTCTGAACGATACTCCTTCGGAAGGATCTCATTCAGGAAGTTGTTTACCTCATGTGCTTCTCTCCGAATACCGAGCACCCCGGAAACAATAATCAGCACAAGCGAGATTATCGCCGGAATCTTTTCTAGCCATTTGTTGTCTATCTGTTTACCCATTCAAATTTCAACCAGTTCTTACTCCAGAACTATTCACAGAAATTACAAGATCTCAAAACTAAACATACGTTTTATTAATTACAAGATTATATACTCTGGCTTAAAATACTTTTGAATATAAATATGTTATCGTTTTGAAAAACCCGATTACAATGAACCAGGGAATCTAATAGAATTTGAATAATACTGAAATTCCGCAAACTTAATTTACTGTATTTTTTTATCTTTGTGACCTTACAGCTTATTCTGAAATATTGACTACTGTTGATAAGACGTAAGAAAATAGAAAAACGACTGATCCGAAATAACCGGCAAACTATCATGCTAAACCGGAGGGAGTTGAATGCCCTGGATGCATTCTGTGAGAAATATAAAATTTCCAACCGGTCAAAGTTTATGCGAGAGACCATTATCACTACCATCCTTAAGAAATTTGATGAGGATCATCCCAGTTTGTTCCAGGATGAAGAACCAAACCTGTTCTCCAAGGTTTAATAAAACAATATTTAGAGATATAAAAAGGCCCCGTAAAGATACGAGGCCTTTATTAAAAGCTTGTCCAACTAGTTAAGGGAGAATTTTACCGGTATAATAATCTCAGCAGCTACCTTAGTGCCATTGCGCTCACCTGGTTTCCACTCTTTATTGGTCATTTTAAGTACTCTCAATGCCTCCTTATCAGCCTCTGGGTGCCATCCTCGTAAGATACTCATCTGCACAATTGATCCATCTATATCTACAATAATGCTAACATAGACTACCCCTGATAAATTAATTGTTTTCATGGATTCGGAGTAATTCAAATTGTCCTGGATGAACTTTTTCAATTTTTCTATTCCATCCTTGTATTCTGGTGGGCTTGGATGTTCTATAGTTTCCTGCACATCTACTCTATCCTCCTCTGTATCATCCAATGTATAATTTTTGGAAAATTTAGGTGCCTGGCTAATTGTCGCAGAAGTTCCCCTAATTCTGACAGCTGAATGTTTCATAATTCCTCCTACTGCATAGTTTCTAACTCCTTCAGGTAAAGGAAGCGGCTGGTTCACTTTTGTGAGGCTGCCATCGCTATTTCTCATTTCTGAATCCAAGGCCAAAAAAGAGGTAAACCGGGTTAAGAGCTTGTATTTTAACCCTAGGCTGGTGATTTCATCCTTAAGTTCTTGATCAGAACTACTTACCTGAGCAAAATCATCCAGCATTCTAATCTTTTCTCGTGCCCACAGATATTTCAAAGCAGAATTATTCTTATCCGATTTAGCATTTTCTGCACTCAAAAGACTGATGAACTCTTTATTGCCTCCAAAACCAGTAAGCAAGATTCTACCCTTCGCTTTACCTGTCCATTTTCCATATATAATAACCGGCCTTTCAGCCAATACATCTGGAACACTTAAAGGTTCAACATCATAGGCATCAAAACCTTCAAACCTTAACTTAATACTTGTAAGTACAGGTTTTGATACGTATTTCCGAAATTTATTTGCAACTGCGCTGGCTTCTTTCTCCTCTGTCACAACAAAAGATTCTGCTTTGCCTACATGGGCCATGCCTTCAATTAGGTAACGGTTGACCGAAGATCCTATACCAAAAGTAAAAAAGTTGGCTTTCCCCAGGTTTTTATTCATATACTCAAAGGTTTCTCTTTCAACACTTACATAACCATCAGTAGCAATTACAAAACTCCTTGAAAAATTATCAGGAATGGACAAAGACATAGCTCTTTTCAGAGCAGGAAGTAATTCTGTTCCTCCACCTCCTGATTGCTTATCAATAAATGCAATCGCTCTGGAGATATTCTCTTCATTAGCTGCCACAGATTTTTCTGAGAATAGGTTTGAACCACCAGCAAACAATAATATGTTAAATCGTTCTTTTGGCTTAAGATCTCCGATTAGGTTTCTCATTAATTCTTTAGAAACATTAAGGGGAAATCCATGCATAGAACCCGAAACATCAACTATAAATATATATTCCCTGGGAGTTATAGTCTCCTCTGTAATTCTTTCAGGGGGTTGGATCATAGCCAGGAAGAAATTCTCCTCAACACCTTCAAAGAGAAGCAGGCCTGTTTCAATTTGTTTACCTGCCAATCTATAGTCCAGAATAAAATCCTTATTCCCTTGAAACACAGAAGAATTCTTAAGTGAAACATCTGCATTTTTTCTACCCTTGTATGATATTTCAACATCATGTGAAGGACATTGTAAAGACTGCAATGGGATGCCAGTAGCAATATTTACATGAATGTCAAAGGCGAAGTTTGGATCATTTCCTTCCTTTAAATATGGATTCGCTATCCAATTTTCAGGTTTATGGTTTTCATCCCGGGAGTTATACCTGGGCCCGACAACTGTTGGAAACACAAACTCATAAATACCTTCCACCGGGATCAACATTTCAGTGTACTTCAATTCCACCTCAATGATATCACCAGGGAGTATGTTTGCCACATTCATTGTAAATACATTTGGTCTCTCCTGCTCTAGAAGTGAAGCAGTTTGTCCATTAGCTTTTGCTTGTTCATAATTTCGTCGTGCCTTATCCTTTTCCTGGACAATGGCTACAATTTCCCTTTCACTAATTTTCATTTTCATTGCATAAACTGCTGCCCGTGTTGATGCAGGAAAAACATAAATGGCTTCCAGGGCTTTGTTTCCTTCATTTTCATACACCTGGGTAATAACTACATCAGTAATAACTCCGACTACATTCACATCCGCATTTGTTTGCTTCAGTGGAAGTCTGTCAATTTCAGGAGTATCGCTATTTACAAAGAAATATGGAGAGCTTGTTTTGTCCTCCTGGTAAAATGCTTCCGATTTGGTTTTTCCCTGTCCAAACAGGAGTGTATTTCCCATGAATAAGATGAATACTATAGTTAGAGTACTCAACTTTGCGCTTTTTAATTTTTTATTTGTTTTCATGATATTTAAGTTTTGATTCAACCAAAGGATGCATTCATAACACAAAATCCATAAATGAATTTTTATTTTTTGGAATGATCTTTGTGATTACTATAACATATAGTTTGAATACTGAACCGCAACTTACTCATATTCAATAATATAAATAAATTGTTCCTTAAAGCTGCACATCGGTCAAATAAGAAAAAGGAAAGCTTAACTAAGTTATCCGATGAAAAGCTAATTGCTAATTTTAGAGAAAAAGAAGATCCAGAGATTATAGGAGTATTATTTGAAAGGTACATTCACCTGGTATTTGGGGTGTGTTTGAAATATCTTCAGGATAAAGAAAAAGCCAGGGATACCAGTATGGAAATTTTTGAAAAACTATTCGAGATCCTTCCAAAATACAAAATAGAGCAATTCCCCCCCTGGCTGCATACAATCAGCAAAAACACTTGCTTAATGAAACAGCGAAAAAAAACCAGGTTGTTATTTGAAGAGGAGATCGCTAAGAAATATGAATTTGACAAAATTGTGGAAACTAATACTGGTTTGCATCTTTATATAGAGAGAGAAAAACAACTCGACAATATGGAAAAGGCAATGGGTCAATTGAAAAGGGAACAGGAGTTATGTATTCGACTTTTTTATTTACAGGATATGTCATACCAGGATATTGCTGATAATATGAGACTTGATATTAAGCAAGTAAAAAGTTATATTCAAAATGGAAAAAGGAATCTGAAAAATATTATTTTGAAAACCAGGAAAAGGGATAAAATAGAAAGTCCTTTTGCTACGAATTATTATACTGAAGATGGCTATAATAAATAAGGAAAATATCTTTTTGCCCTCAGGTTGCCTGAAATGGGAAGCCATGCAGAATTATCAGCAGGGTGGATTTTCAGATGAAATCCGGATAGCTATTGCTGCCCACATTGAAACATGTTCTTTTTGCCATGAAGCGCTTGATGGATTAAGTCTGATGCCACAAAGCATGGAGCAAGATACTTATTTAAACTCTTTGAAGGAGGAAGTAAATTCTACTGTTCAGGCTAAAATTTCAAGTACTAAAAGAAAATCAAAATCATTTGAAAAAATTGGATTATTAGCTGCTGCAGCCAGTATTTTATTGCTTGCCGGAGTATTTAGTATATACACTTATTTACTAAAACAGGATAATGAACTAATAGCCGAAGAAAGCATCACAAAAACTATTCGAGAGGAAACTAATCCATCAGAATACAAGGTAAAAAGAAGTATTTCATCTGATACACAGGCAAATAGCATCCCCGATAAGCCAGCAGACATCCTACTATTGGAGGATGATCTTCAAAACAATGATCCCCTGACAATTTCTGATGTAGATGAAGAATTTCAAGTTAGTAGTGCAAACGCGAAGTTGCCAAAGGTGGCAGGAATTGTAGCGGATACAGGACTCCTGATCGACAACTTAGATTTAAAATCTACTGAAACAAGGAATATGAAAATCGAAGATCAAGAAACTGCGAGACCAGCACTTGCCTCTTCAAAAAAACAAAACAAAGTATTGCTAAAGAGTGCTCGCTCTGCAAATTCAAGGTCGGAAGTAAAAAGTGAGGATATGATGGTAATTGATGGGGCTGAAGCTTCGGTACCACCTCTATTTGAAAGCATTAAGTATAAAGGCTTTGATGATTACATCTCAACCAATTTGAAGTATCCTCAAGAAGATCTTTCTGAAGGAAAAGAAGCCGAGGTAATTGTTGAGTTTACTATAAGCCAAACTGGTAATATTAAAAATGTACAAATTATTGAAGGAGCAGAGTCGGAATTTAATCTAGAAGCCCTCAGGCTAATCTCAGACTCACCTGATTGGAGGCCCGCATATAGCAATGGTTTAGCAACCGATCACAAAATGCGATGGACCATTTATTTTAGAATAAAGGATTCAAAATAAATGGAAGATCTTTCCCGCAATATTCCAGGTTCATCAGTTTAATAAATCCCATCGGATTTTTGGATAATCCCAATTGTTACTTAACTTTATCAACAAATAGTTCGATGGTACTATGAAAGATGTTTTTGTTTCGGAGACTAAGTTAACACCTAAGGTTATTCTGAAGGAGGGTGAAATTAGCCTTACTGGAAGATCCGTTCCTTCTAATCCTGGCCAGTTTTATCAGCCTGTATTAAAATGGGTTGAAGAATACAACGAAAAAGGGCCAGGTAATATTAACATCAAACTGAATTTTGAATACATAAATACCGCATCTACAAAATGGCTTTATAACATCCTGAAAATTTTAGGTTCCAGTCCAGATTCAAAAAACAAGCTAAATATTTCTTGGTATTTTGAGGATGGTGATGACGATATGCAAGAGCTCGGCAGCATTTTCAAATCTATTGTTCCATCAAAATTTGAGATCATTAAAACCAGTGCAACAATTTAGTTCCCCCCCCTGTTATATTGATTTTCTCTAATCGAAAAAAAGCTTTATTCGACTTGAATAATCATTTGTCTATAAAAGCCTGCCATTCACCCCAATAAATTATCTCCTTCATAGAAAAGCTGTTGAATAACATATTTTTTTAAGTTCCTGACAGCAACCTTTTTACTCTTTTTTTCGTCTAATAATATACAAGCGAACTAACTGATATTATTTACAGGC
>JASJGS010000233.1:0-26602 GCA_033791445.1 Bacteroidales bacterium
CAGGGATTTCCTCTTCTGGGTCTTCAGTTAGCGAAATACGAATAGTATCCCCCAGCCCATCAGCCATCAAAGTTCCTATTCCCGCAGCAGATTTTATTCTTCCATCTTCTCCATCACCAGCTTCGGTAACTCCCAGGTGGAGAGGGTAAACATCTCCGAGTTGTAGCATTTTTGAGACAAGAAGGCGATATGCCTGAACCATAACCCGGGTATTACTCGATTTCATTGAAAATATGAGCTGGTGAAAATTCTCCTCACGGCAAATTTCCAGATACTCCATAGCTGACTCTACCATCCCAGTAGGGGTGTCTCCATATTCCTGGAGAATCCTTTTTGAAAGCGACCCATGATTAACGCCGATCCTCATGGCTGTTCCATATTCTTTACAAATATTGATTAGCGGAACAAGCTTCTCACGAATCGATGGTTTTCCCTTGTCATGAGAAGACACTAAGTTTCCTGGATTTATTCGGATTTTTTCAACTATTCTTGCCGAAGTTTCAGCTACTCTTGGATTAAAATGCACATCAGCAATTAGAGGAGTGGAATAACCCCTTGTTCGTAATTCCTTTTTAATATTGACTAAATTTTCAGCTTCCTGAATATTGGCAGCTGTTAACCTGACATAATCGGCTCCTTTTTCAATTATCCGGATGCACTGTTCAACCGAAGCGATTGTATCACCGGTGGGTGTATTGGTCATAGATTGTATTCTAACCGGATGCATGGATCCCATAGGAACATTGCCAATAAAAACCTCCCTGGTTTTCAGCCTTGATGGTTGAAAAGGATTATTACAATAGATATTTTCCAATCTATCCTTCGACATGAACAGATAATCGTTTAAATTTGTTTTATCAATTGCAAAGATAAATCAATACTTTATCTTAAATAAGTATTTTACGAGGATAACTTTTTTTTATAAAATTCAATTTAAAAAATAATATATGACTGATGTTGTTGAGAGGTTTTTAAGATATGTGAGAATTGACACTCAATCTGATGAAAATTCAAAGACTTGCCCCAGTACTCAAAAGCAATTTGAACTTGCCAGGTTACTGGTAAGAGAATTAGAAGAATTGGGACTATATGAGGTTACACTAGATAAAAATGGCTACGTTATGGCTACTTTGCCTGCTAATTCTGAAAAGGAATTACCAGTAGTAGCTTTTATTGCACATATGGATACAAGTCCGGATATGACGGGCAAAAATGTGAAGCCTCAAATTGTTGAAAATTATAACGGAGGAGAGATTCTTCTCAACAAAACAGATAATATTATCCTATCACCTGATGATTTTCCCGAATTAAAAAATTACACTGGACAAACTCTTATAACTACTGATGGAACCACTCTATTGGGGGCCGATGATAAAGCAGGAGTTGCTGAAATTCTGGCGGCAATGCAATATCTGAAAAATCGTCCGGATATATTACATGGAACCATTAAAGTTGGATTTACTCCTGACGAAGAAATTGGCAGGGGAGCAGATTTGTTCGATGTGAAGAAATTCAGGGCTGACTTTGCATATACCCTGGATGGAGGAGAGATTGGGGAACTGGAATATGAAAATTTCAATGCAGCCCTGGCAAGCATAACTGTATCAGGTAGAAATGTTCATCCTGGAACGGCCAAAGATAAAATGGTAAATTCTATACACCTGGCAAAAGAACTGGATTTTTTACTACCAGCTTTTCAGCGCCCTGAACATACCGAAAAATATGAAGGATTTTTTCATTTAATTGATTTTAAGGGAGAGGTGGAAGAAACTACTTTCCGATATATAGTCAGGGATCATGACCTGGAAAAATTCGAAGAGAAAAAGCAGTTCCTGACTAAAAGTATTGATCTGCTAAATCAGAAATATGAGGGAGAGAGATTTAAGCTTGAATTGAGGGATCAGTATTATAATATGAAAGAAAAAATTGAACCCGTTCTGCATATTGTAGAAACAGCAAAACTGGCAATGGAAGAGGTGGGCGTAGTTCCTATTATAAAGCCCATTCGAGGAGGTACTGATGGTGCGAGGCTTTCATTCATGGGTCTGCCTACTCCAAATATCTTTACAGGGGGGCATAATTATCATGGAAGATATGAATATATTCCTGTTGAATCTATGCGAAAAGCTGTGGAGGTTATAGTAAAAATTGCACAGTTGATAGCTGAGAAAGAATGAAATACAGTTAAAATATGATATTATGAAAGCAAAAACCAGATTACTTCAAATACTTCCTGTTTTTCTAATGTTTATGGTTGCCTGTAGTCCTTCTAATGATAAGAAGAATACAGAAAGCTTAACTTCAGTAATTGAAGGAGAACTTACCCTTCCAGATGGGTTTTCAAGTATTGTAGTTGCAGAATCATTGGGACGTGGTAGGCATATAGCGGTGCGTGACAACGGTGATGTTTTCCTGGCACTTCGTCAGCTCGAAAACAACAAAGGAATAGTGGCTCTTCGGGATACCGATGGAAATGGCTCGGCCGATATAATTGAATATTTTGGAGAGTTTCCTGGAACGGGAATAGATTTTCACAATGGGTATTTATATTTCGGTTCGGATCAGGAGATAATGCGGTATAACTTTCCGGACGAAGAACTGCTGCCAAACCCAAACCGGGAATTGATTGTTACTGGATTTCCTGATCAGAATCAGCATGAGGTAAAACCCTTTACTTTTGATGGAGAAGGAAATATCTATGTGAATGTGGGAGCCCCTTCAAATGCATGTATGGAGCAGATGCGAACGGCTGGCTCAAAAGGATTATACCCATGCCCCCAGCTGGAAAGACATGCTGGTATATGGAGGTTTAAAGACAATGTGTTGAACCAGGACCAGGTGAAGGATGGGTACAGGTATGCCACAGGGATTCGAAACTCAGTTGCTTTGGATTGGAACTTTAATAGCAATCATCTATATGTAGCACAACATGGCCGAGATCAACTTTCCCAGTTTTTCCCTGATTTATATGATGAGGATGCAGGTGTGAATCTTCCAGCTGAAGAACTTTTTCTGGTTAAGGATGGGTCTGATTTTGGTTGGCCATATTGCTATTTTGATCCATATCTGAAGAAAAAAGTTCAGTCACCTGAGTATGGAGGCGATGGAGAGAGTATAAAAGGCTGTGAAGACAAAGAAGATCCGATTATGTTTTTTCCGGCACATGCTGCTCCCAATGACATTCTATTTTATTCTGGAAATCAATTTCCAGAAAGATATAGAAACGGTGCTTTTGTTGCTTTCCATGGTTCATGGAACCGTGCCCCCCAGGAGCAAGAAGGGTACTATGTGGTGTTTATCCCTTTTGATGGAGAATATCCTTCAGGTGACTGGGAAATATTCGCCGATGGTTTTGCCGGGAAGGAAGTTGTAATGCAACCACATGAAGCTGAGCACCGGCCAATGGGCCTGGCTCAGGGACCGGATGGCTCTTTGTTTGTTTCTGACTCGCAATCTGGAAAAATCTGGAAGATACAATACAATGATTAAATTGGGTAAAGTGATTGGGTTCATTTGCATAATTCTGGGAATTATCCTATTTGCCTGTACCGGAAACTTAGAAAAGGATAAACGAAATAATATTACTACTATTTCTCCAGGTGAATCCTTGTATAAGCAATATTGTCAGAGTTGCCATAAACCAGACGGATCAGGTGTTCCTGACCTATATCCAGCTTTAACAGGAGATAAGATTAAGGGCGATAAGGATACATTAATCCGTATTGTATTACTTGATATTGCAAGAGAGGCTATAGTGCGGGAAGGAAAATTCGAGCAGGAAATGCCCGGGCAAAATTATTTGACAAATCATGAAATTGCCTTTATCACAAGTTATATCCGTGAAGCATTTGGCGAAGTTTCTGATCCCGTAAACCAGGAAGAGGTGGCAAATGTTAGAAACGGGCTTAAGTAGTAGAATACCTTTTATTCTTTGAGGAAATAGAAAAATATTTCTCGTCATACTGTTCCTCAAAATGACAGGTTTAATTATGATCTGTTTCTTTTTATTCCGAACGTAGTGATGAATCTATTTTATTTCCCATTCAAAACCATCCTTTTTATCCTTAATCTCCACTCCCAGCTCAATTAGGAAATCCCGAATTTGATCAGAGGTCTCAAAGTCCTTTTTTCTTTTTGCTTCCAATCGAAGATTAAGAATGGTTTCTATCAATTCTGAGCTAAGGTCACTTTTCACCTGCTCTTTATTCCCTTTTTTAAGTCCGAGAATACCAAAAACAAAATTACTGTAAAGGGCCTTCAATCGATCTAAATCAGGCCCGCTGATTGTTTCCTTACCATCCAATATGGAATGAATGATCTTAATACCATCAAATAAATGAGATACTAAAATGGGAGTATTTAAATCGTCATTCATGGCAAGATGACACTTTTCTTCCAGATCTTCTATGTTCACAGTTGAAGAATCGGAAGGATTTATCTTTTCTAGTTCATCTATACCTCGGAACAGTCTTTCCATTCCCTTTTCAGCTGCTTGCAGTGCTGCATTTGAAAAATCAAGTGTGCTTCTGTAATGTGCTTGCATCATAAAAAAGCGGACAGTCATAGGTGAATATGCTTTTTCTAGCAATGGATGATTACCAGAGAAGAAATCGCTCAAAGAAATAGCATTTCCAAGAGACTTACCCATTTTCTGCCCGTTAAGGGTGATCATATTGTTGTGCATCCAGTATTTTACCGAGCTCTTTCCATGCACAGCAGTAGACTGGGCAATTTCGCATTCGTGATGAGGAAATAGAAGGTCCATTCCTCCACCATGGATATCAAATTCTTTACCCAGGTATTTTGTGCTCATAGTGGAACATTCAAGGTGCCATCCGGGAAATCCTTCACTCCACTCCGAAGGCCAGTGCATCAGGTGCTCCGGAGTTGCTTTTTTCCATAAGGCAAAATCAAAAGGATTTTTTTTCTCACTTTGGCCTTCCAGCTCTCGTGTGTTGCTTTTTAAATCTTCAATTACCCTGCCTGATAATATCCCATATTTGTACTTCGTATTATATTTTTCAACATCAAAATAAATGGAACCATTTTTTTCGTAAGCAAAACCACTTTTTAATATTTTGTCCACAAACTGCTGTTGCTCAATAATATGTCCGGATGCAAGTGGTTCAATGCTTGGCTCCAACAGGTTTAACCTCAGCATATTATGATGATAATCGTTGATGTAATACTGAACAACTTCCATAGGTTCAAGTTGCTCCAGGCGAGCTTTTTTTGCCACTTTATCTTCCCCCTCATCGGCATTGCTCTCAAGGTGTCCAACATCGGTAATATTCCGAACATATCGCACTTTGTATTCAAGGTACTTTAAATACCTGTATAAAAGATCAAAGCTTATGGCTGCTCGTGCATGACCTAAATGAGCGTCTCCATATACAGTGGGCCCACAAACATACAATCCAACATGAGGTGGATTAAGTGGCATAAATTCTTCTTTCTTTTTGCTAAGCGTATTGTAAATGTAAAGAGGCGTTTTCATTGTAATTGGAATGTGTTTACCTGAATTCAAAGGAGCTGTAAAATTAGTAATAATTCTATAACCCTGGGCCCCTGAGTATTTGATATTGGAGCTTAAAAACTAAAAAAACAAAAATATTTTTTGCATTTAGAAATGATTAATATACTTTTACAGGCCAGAATTCAAATATTCTTTCCTGATAAGAGTGTTTGATTTATTAAGAAGAGGGGAGAGATTAGGCTCTTTGAACCTCTAGCAACCATTTCAAAACATATTTGAAAAAGGTGCTAAAACCTAATCCCGGAAAATCGGGTGATAATAACTTAAACACGTTATTCATGAACAAATTAAACATTTTGATTAAAGTAATTTCATTGGGAGCTTTCTCCTTAAACACTTCATTTCATCTCTTCCTGAGGGATTTTATTATGCCTCTCATGCCTATGCGCATGTGCTAGACTTCAAACAATTTTAGTTTGAAGGCTCTATCCTATTTGGCAATGTAATTTTGTCATAACTCATAAGTATACATATAAAACAGATTTTTTAATGCCTGAAATAGTAGTAAAATTTGGTGGGTCCAGTCTAAAAACCAAAAAAGACATACAAAAAGTAATCGATGTTATTATATCCTATAAACAACCGGTAATTGTTGTCGTTTCAGCCTTTTATGGAATTACTGATTTTCTTTCTAAAGCAATCTGCAAAGGTTTTAAATCAGGGGACGATGTTGATAAAATAATTAATGAACTTGAAAAAAGGAATAATCAGATTATACAGGAAAATCTTGAGGACTCTTTGATTACTCAGGAATTAAGATCTGAAACATCTTTTCTCCTGGATGAACTTAAGAAGCTTTTATTGTGCATTCATTATATTGGCGAGTTGCCTGATTTTCTAGAAGATCAAATACTTGCATTTGGTGAAAAGCTCAGTTCTGTGATAATGCATTATCTGCTGAAATCAAAAGGGATTTTATCAGAATTAAAATTTCCTGAAAACCTTCCATTGCTAACCGATGGTGAATTTGGAAATGCTTCTGTAAACTTTGAGGCATGCTCTTCAAAAGTTAAACTGGGTCTTTCAGAAAATCATATTTATGTTATTCCAGGCTTTTATGGTGTTACGGATTCTGGTAAAATTACCGTATTAGGACGAGGAGGGAGTGATTATTCCGCAGCATCTATTGCCCATTGTATTGGAGCGAAGTATATCGATGTTTGGAAAGATGTGGAAGGGTTCATGAGTGGAGATCCAAAACTGATAGACAATCCGGTTCGGCTAGAAAGAATTACCTATGCCGAAGCAGCAGAATTAGCTTATTTTGGAGCGAAAATATTACATCCCAGAACGGTTGAACCTCTCCTGGAAGCTCATATCCCAATACGTATTTTCAATATTAACAATCCTATTGATAAACTGCATCCTCTTTCAATTATCAATTCTGAAGAAGTTGTAAAAGAGGGAGTTGTAAAAAGCGTTACTTATAGCGATGAGTTTTGTATAATAAAATTGAGAGGCCCTGCTGTGGGAATAAAACCTGGTATACTGGCAAAAGTAACGGGGATTCTTCATCGGGAAAAGATTAATATTAGTTCAGTTCTAACTTCGCAGATTGCCATTAATATTATTCTTCAAAAGAAAGATATGAACCGTGCATTAAAACTGATTAAAAGCTTAGACCTTAAAGCTGTAAGTGAAGTGCTGGTTCTGGAAGATATTTCATTAATTGCTGTAGTGGGTCAGGGGATGCTTGATAATTATGGAGTTGCTGCCCGAATCTTTACTTCTGTAGCGAGGCAAAACATAAATATCAAGTTAAGTTGTTCCGGGGCATCACAGGTGGTAAGTTACCTGGTGGTTGAAAAGGATCATAGGGATTTGGCCCTAAGAGAAATCCACCATGAATTTTTTAGTAAATAATTAAATGAACATAAAAATGAAAAATAGCAATCAACATTTCGAAACATTGCAAATACATGCAGGTCATTCGCCTGATTCTGATACTCATTCAAGAGCAGTTCCATTATACCAGACAACCTCATACACTTTTGATAGTTCTGATCATGCAGCTGATTTATTTGCCTTAAAGGAATTTGGGAATATTTACACCCGAATAATGAATCCAACCACCGATGCATTTGAAAAAAGAATTGCAGCTCTGGAGGGAGGAGTTGGAAGCCTGGCACTTTCTTCTGGTCATGCTGCCCAGTTTATTACTATTTCAACTCTTTTAGGCCAGGGTGATAACCTTGTTTCATCTCCGTATTTGTATGGCGGAACTTATAATCAGTTTAAAGTAACTTTTAAGAATCTGGGTATTGAATCACGGTTTGCAAAGGACTTGGGTATAGATTCATTTGAGAAGCTAATCGATGATAATACAAAATTGATTTATATTGAAAGTGTGGGTAACCCTGGTTTTAATATTCCAGATTTTGAGGCTTTTGCTAAGCTGGCAAATAAGTATCAGATACCCCTGGTAGTGGACAATACCTTCGGTGCTGCAGGTTATCTTATTCGACCTATTGAATATGGAGCAAATATAGTTGTTGAATCAGCCACAAAATGGATTGGCGGGCATGGCACCAGTATTGGTGGTGTAATAACCGATGGTGGAAATTTTAATTGGAACAATGGGAAATTCCCTCAATTTACAGAGCCTTCAGAGGGATATCATGGACTGAAATTCTGGGATAGCTTTGGTGCTAATTCTTCTTTTGGAAATATTGCATTTATCATTAAAGCAAGGGTCGAAGGTCTACGAGATTATGGCCCAAGCATCAGTCCTTTTAACTCATTTCTTCTGCTTCAGGGTTTGGAAACACTTTCCCTGAGAATGGATAGACATGTTGAAAACGCTCTCGTCCTGGCTAAATGGTTGGAGAGTCATCCCAAAGTTGAAGCTGTGATTTATCCAGGTTTGAAGGATAGTCCATTTTTTGCTCTCTCAAATAAATATTTACCAAAAGGCCCTGGCTCTGTTTTATCCTTTACGCTAAAAGAAGGAAAAGAAAAAGCAATTGAGTTAGTTGATAGTCTGGAATTAGTCAGCCATCTTGCTAACATTGGTGATGCAAAAACATTAATAATTCAACCTGCTGCTACTACACATCAACAATTATCAGCCGATGAACAATTGGCTTCGGGTGTGTTGCCTTCTTTAATGAGGGTGTCAGTAGGTCTGGAACATATCGATGATATAATTGCTGATTTTGAGCAGGCACTTAATAAAATCTAAAGAATTATTTACTTACATGTCATTAAGAAAACTACAATATCACAAGGCATTTTCTTTGGAATGCGGAGGAGAGTTTAAGGAATTGCAAATTGCCTATCATACCTATGGTAAACTGAATAGTTCAAAAGATAATGTTGTCTGGATATGCCATGCTTTAACAGCAAACTCAGACGCTAAGGATTGGTGGCCGGGAATGATTGGTGAAGGATGTCTTTATGACCCCCGTGAAAAGTATATTGTTTGTGCAAATATCCTGGGCTCATGTTATGGGACAACCGGGCCTCTCTCAATAAACCATGAGACAGGAGTTCCTTACTATCGATCATTTCCTAAAATTACAATGAGAGATCAAGTGAGAGCCCATGAGATTTTACGAAACCATTTAGGCATAGAAAGAATACATAGCATAACAGGTGGTTCCATAGGAGGGCAACAGGCTTTGGAATATTCAATAATGTTTCCCGAGTTAATTCAAAACCTGGTATTTATTGCCTCCAACGCAGCTTACTCTCCCTGGGGAATTGCTTTTAGTGAATCCATGCGCCTGGCTATTGAGGCAGATGCCAGTTTTTATGAAGATCGACCTGATGGTGGAAAAAATGGTCTTAGGGCAGCAAGATCAATTGCATTGCTAAGTTACCGGAATGATAGAATCTATAATAAAACCCAGGCAGAGGAGACGGATGAAAAAACGGATAATTTTAAAGCTTCATCTTACCAGGATTATCAGGGTAATAAACTTGTAAAAAGATTTAACGCTTATTCTTATTATACTCTTCTTAATCTTTCCGATACCCATAATGTAGGAAGAGGAAGGGGTGGAAAATCAAATGCATTGAAAAATATTTTAGCCAGAACCCTGGCAATAGGAATTTCATCAGACCTTTTGTTTCCAACTTATGAACAAAAATTTGTGGCAGAAAATGTAAACCAGGGGAAATATATTGAAATAGACTCACTTTATGGCCATGATGGCTTTCTAATAGAAACAGAGAAGATTACACAATTGGTAAGAGAATTTTATAACAATAAATAGTATGGTAGTACAAAATAATCTAAAAATTGGCCTTTTTGGGTATGGGTGTGTAGGACAGGGCTTACATGATATCTTAAATTCTTCAACAGGTTTTAAGGCTGATATTGTGAAAATAGCAGTTAAAGATAAGACTAAGAAAAGAAGAATCCCGATGTCCAATTTTACTTACAATAAAGAGGACATTCTTGGAGATGAAGATATAAACCTTATTGTGGAACTGATCGATGATGCCGATGAGGCATATGAGATTGTTGTCGATGCCATGAATCGAGGAAAGAATGTGGTAACTGCCAATAAAAAAATGCTTGCTGAACATTTGGAGGAGCTGGTAAAGATTCAGGAAGAAAACAATGTCTCCTTGCTCTATGAAGCCTCAAGTTGCGCTAGTATACCCATTATCAGAAACCTGGAAGAATATTATGACAATGAGATGCTACATTCTGTTCGTGGGATATTCAACGGATCGACAAATTATATTTTGTCTCAAATGTATAATAATGGCTCTGACTACGCAGAAGTACTCCAATTAGCACAGGATAAGGGGTTTGCTGAAACTGACCCGTCTCTTGATGTGGATGGATTTGACGCAAAATTTAAACTTATTATTATTGCACTTCATGCCTATGGCTTGTTCCTTAAACCTGAGGAAGTGTTTAATTATGGGATTAGCAAAATATCAAAATACGATATTCAATATGCAAAGGAAAAAGGATATAAAATTAAGCTGGTTCCGATGATAGAAAAAATCAATAATAGCACAGTAAGCTTATTTGTGCTGCCACGTTTCATTTCACAGGACAAATATTTATTCAATGTTGAGAATGAATACAATGGAATTATTGCTGAGGCCGCATTTTCTGACAAACAGTTTTTTTATGGAAAGGGAGCTGGAGGTCATGCCACAGGCTCAGCAGTACTTTCTGATATTTCAGCAAATTCCTACAATTATAAATATGAATATAAAAAGAGAAACCAGGGAGCTGTAAATACCTGTTCCAATGATTATTTGTTAGAGATTTATTTAAGATATCATGATAAATCAGATCGTGAAAAGCTTAGCTTTGTATCTATTACTGAATCTTTTTATAGCGAAAATTACAACTATGTAATTGGAGTTATTAAATTGGAGGACCTGTTCAAGATTCAAGATGAGTTGAAAAACATGAATGTATTTATTGTAAACACCGGAAGGAAGTTTCCCGAAAATAAAACGGAGGAGATGTATCTATAACCTCAATTACCATGAATATTTATACTGAAATATCAAAAAGGGTTCTTGTAATGGATGGTGCCATGGGTACCATGATTCAGAGATACAATTTGTCGGAGGAAGATTTTCGCGGTTCCCGATTTTCAAGTCATACTCAATCACTTAAAGGGAACAATGACCTTTTATCGGTTACCCAGCCTGAAATAATATCAGAAATACATAAAAAGTATCTGGAAGCGGGTTCTGATATAATTGAAACAAATACTTTCAATGCCAATAGAGTTTCTATGCTTGATTATGGCCTTTCTGATCTGGTGTATGAAATGAATAAAGTTTCTGCAGAAATTGCACGAGCTGCAGCGGATGAATATAGTCAGTCTGATAAGCCCAGATTTGTGGCTGGCGCAATTGGCCCCACAAGTAAAACTGCTTCCATCTCACCAAAAGTTGAAGAGCCGGGTTACAGGGAGGTTAGCTTTGATGACTTGCTAAATGCATATCGGGAACAAATTAATGGGCTGATAGATGGTGGGGTTGATATTTTGCTCGTTGAGACAATTTTTGATACCCTGAATGCCAAGGCAGCTTTAAAAGCCATTTGGGAAGAGTTTAAGAGAAAAAATGTGGATTTGCCCGTTATGGTTTCTGGCACCATAACCGATGCAAGTGGAAGAACACTTTCAGGCCAAACCCTGGAAGCTTTTTTGAACTCCATTTCTGGCCTCAATATTTTTAGCGTTGGACTAAATTGTGCACTGGGAGCTAAAGAACTTCGTCCTTTTGTCGAAGAAATTTCGAAGAAAGCGTCTTTACCGGTTAGCATTTATCCAAATGCAGGACTACCAAACCAGTTTGGGGAGTATGATGAAACAGCTCAGGAGATGAGCCTTATTATGAATGAATTTCTGGAAAAGGGACAGGTAAATATAATCGGCGGTTGTTGTGGTACTACACCAGAACATATTGTGCAATTTGTTGAATTGGCTAAGCAAGTTGCTCCCAGAACACTCCCTAATCAATCAAAACAACTTAAATTGAGTGGACTTGAAGCCCTGGTTGTATACCCGGGTAGTAATTTCATAAATATTGGAGAACGGACCAATGTTGCCGGATCGAGAAAGTTTGCCCGACTTATTAAAGAGGAGAAATATGAAGAGGCTTTAAGTGTAGCAAAGCAACAGGTTGAGAATGGAGCCCAGATCATCGATGTAAATATGGATGAGCCCATGTTGGATGCGAAGGAGGCAATGGTTCGATTTTTAAACATGCTGGCTTCGGATCCTGATATCGCAAAAGTTCCTGTAATGATTGATTCCTCGAAATGGGAAGTGATAGAAGCTGGACTTAAATGTTTGCAGGGAAAGGGTATTGTGAATTCGATATCATTAAAGGAAGGAGAGGAAGTATTTAAGGAGCAGGCAAAAAAGCTTAAAGCATATGGAGCTGCAGTAGTGATTATGGCTTTTGACGAGCTAGGCCAGGCAGCAAATTATGAAAGGAAAATCGAAATTTGTAAACGCTCTTATGAAATTCTTACAAAAGAGATAGGGTTTGCTCCTGAAGATATAATATTTGACCCAAATATTCTCACAGTTGCCACTGGAATAGAAGAACATAATGAGTATGCATTGAACTTTTTGCAGGCTACAGAATGGATTAAAGAAAATTTGCCCTATGCAAGTGTAAGCGGTGGAATAAGCAACCTGTCCTTTTCTTTTAGAGGGAACAATGTTGTTCGGGAAGCAATGCACTCTGCTTTTTTATATCATGCGATAAAAGCAGGATTAGATATGGGGATTGTTAATGCAGGGATGCTCGAAGTATATGATGAAATTCCTAAAGAACTCCTGGACCTTGTTGAAGATGTGATTTTGAATCGCCGTGATGATGCCACAGATAGATTAATAGAATATGCGCAAAACATCAGCTCAACAAAAAAGGATGAGGAGACTGTAGAAGAATGGCGGAGCAATTCTTTGGAAGATAGGATAAGCCATTCACTTGTTAAAGGAATTAATGATTACGTGGTGGAGGATATGAAAGAAGCCTTGCCTGCTTACAATTTGGCACTTGATATTGTTGAGGGGCCCTTGATGAAGGGAATGAATATTGTTGGTGACCTGTTCGGTGCCGGGAAGATGTTTTTACCACAGGTTATCAAAAGTGCCCGAACAATGAAAAAGGCAGTTGCATACCTGAGTCCCTATATCGAGGAGGAAAAAAAGGCAGGAGGAGATATTTCCAATGCAGGGAAGGTATTGTTGGCAACTGTTAAAGGCGATGTCCATGATATCGGGAAGAATATTGTAGGACTTGTTCTGGGTTGTAACAACTACGAAGTCATTGACCTGGGAGTAATGGTCCCGAGTGAGAAAATACTGGAAACTGCAATTCAAGAAAATGTTGACATAATTGGTTTAAGTGGCCTTATTACCCCATCATTAGAAGAAATGGTACATGTGGCCAAAGAAATGAGCGCCAGGAAGCTAAAATTACCTTTGCTTATTGGTGGAGCTACCACTTCTATTATGCATACAGCTGTAAAAATTCAACCATACTATTCAGAAGGAGTTGTTCATGTTAAAGATGCTTCCCGAAGTGTTCAGGTTGTAGCAAGTCTCCTCTCAAAGAATCAGAAAAAGGAGTTCCTGGAAGAAACCAATACTAAATATTCAGAATTAAGGGAATTAAATAAGGGGATAAAACGATCGTATATTTCGTTAGAAGAAGCACGTAAAAACAAACCAAATATATCCTGGAACAACTTTAGGCCGATAAAGCCAAATTTCATTGGAACAAAAACAATTCGAATCACGGATCTATCTGAAATAAAGGAGTTTATTGACTGGACATTCTTTTTCCATGTATGGGAATTAAAAGGAAGGTTTCCCGATATTTTAACACGTGAAGATAGAGGCGAAGAAGCAACAAAATTATATAATGATGCCCAGGACTTATTAGATAGGATTGTTGCAGACAAAAAATTGGTAGCAGAGGCTGTTTTGGGAATTTTCCCGGCTAATTCAATAGGTGATGATATCGTTTTATATGAAGATGAATCAAGAAGCAAAGAGCTTCTAAGGTTAAATCAACTCAGGCAGCAAACTGAAAGAAAATCAGAAAGTGAATATTACTCTTTGGCTGACTTTGTCGCGCCTTTTGATTCAGGTCTAAAGGATTACCATGCATTATTTGCAGCCACAGCAGGGATTGGGTTAGAATTCTATATAAATGAGTTCGAGGCAGATCAGGACGATTATTCTCTCATAATGGTAAAGGCTCTTGCTGATCGTCTTGCGGAGGCCTTTACGGAATGGCTGCATCTGAAAGTTAGAAAAGAATGGTGGAATTTTGCTCCCAATGAGAATATCGCATTGGAAGATATCTTTCTAACAAAGTACCAGGGAATACGACCTGCCTTTGGTTATCCGGCTTGTCCAGATCATTCGGAAAAAGAAAAAGTATTTGAGTTTTTAAAAGTATCGGAAAAAACAGGTATTACCATAACTGAAAATTATTCTATGTTTCCGGCAGCTACAGTATGTGCACATATTTTTTCACATCCTGACTCCTGGTACATGGAGGTTGGAAAAGTTTCACTGGACCAGGTTACAGATTATGCGAAACGGAAAAATATAGCTATTGATGAAGCGGAAAAGATACTTTCGCCGGTACTGAGTTATAAATAAGCAAACTATGGGAATTAATTTAATAGAACTATTAAAAGGAACAACGAAGACTCTTTTTTCATTTGAATTGTTACCTCCCTTAAAGGGAGAGGATATAAATTCAATATATGATACAATAGACCCATTAATGGAGTTTAAACCTCCATATATAAATATTACCTATCATCAGGAAGAAGTTGTTTACAAGAAGGTAAAGGAAAACTTACTTGAGAAAAAAACCATATGGAAAAGGCCGGGAACTGTTGCCATTTCAGCAGCCATAAAATCAAAATATAAAGTTACAGTTGTTCCACATTTAATCTGTGGAGGATTTACTAAGGAAGATACTGAGAATGCCTTGATTGATTTAAATTTCCTGGGCATCCATAATATTCTGGCCGTAAGGGGGGATCCAATCAATGAATCAAGAATATTCAAACCTGAAGAGGGTGGGCACCATCATGCAAATGAATTAGTGAAACAAATAGGCAATCTGAAAAAAGGAAAGTACCTGGATGATGACCTCATTCAAAAAACTCCCATGAATTTTACTATTGGCGTGGCAGGATATCCTGAAAAGCATCCAGAAGCTCCCAATATGAAATCCGATATCCACTTTTTAAAGAAAAAAGTGGAAGCAGGGGCTGAATTTATAGTCACACAATTGTTTTTTGACAATCAGAAATTTTTTGACTTTGTCCATCTTTGCAGGGACTCTGGAATCAATGTACCAATAATTCCGGGTATCAAACCTCTTTCAACATTGAATCATTTAAACTATTTATCCAAAACATTCAGCATTGACATTCCAGAAATTCTTGTAAAAGAAGTTTTAAAGTGCAAAAACAACAGTGAAATAAAACAGGTGGGTGTTGAATGGGCTACACAACAATCTAAAGAACTCGTAAATTTTGGAGTTCCATGCCTTCATTATTATACCATGGGGAGACCCGATAATATCCGTGATATTGCAAAGGCAGTATTTTAATCATAACTTGCTAAAAAATAAACATCAGTGGTCAAGAAAAAAAAGAAATATAAAAAGGCTTTATTAAAAAAGAATGAGCTATCTAATCAGGTTCTGGGAATTTTTACCAGCAATCCAACCAGAAATTTTAATTATAAACAAATAGCCGGAAAGCTAGGAATACAAGATTCTGGTACAAGGAGGGTGGTCGGAGAGATTCTTTCTGAATTGAAGGAAAGCGAGAATCTTTCGGAAGTGTATTCTGGTAAGTACAAGCTTAAAAGAAAAGGAGTATTTGTTGTTGGCACAGTTGACTTAACAGCATATGGATCAGCCTACATAATTGTTGATTCCCTTACCGATGATATATTTATTAACCAGGCTAATCTCAAACATTCACTTCAAGGCGATATTGTAAAAGTATTTCTTTATGCAACCAGGAAAGACCATCGACAGGAAGGTGAGATTGTTGAGATTCTAGAACGATCTAAGAAAAGCTTTGTTGGCATAATTCAAATCACAGGCAGATTCGCATTTGTTGTCTCTGAGAATAAGCAGATGCCCTACGATATATTTATCCCAATAGAGAAAATTAATGGAGCAAAAAACGGCCAGAAAGTAGTGGCTAAAATAACAGATTGGCCTCAAGAAGTTAAAAATCCTTTTGGTGAAGTTGTTGATGTTCTGGGAACTCCGGGGGAACATGAAGTCGAGATTCATGCAATTCTTGCAGAGTATGAGCTACCTTATAAATTTCCAAAAGAGGTTATATCAGCATCTGAAAATATTTCAGATAAAATTACGGCTAATGATTATGCTACAAGGAAAGACTTTCGAAAGGTGGTCACATTTACCATTGACCCGGATGATGCGAAGGATTTCGATGATGCCATATCAGTAAGAGCACTGGATAATGGAAATTGGGAGGTGGGAATTCATATAGCCGATGTTACACATTATGTGTTGCCTGATACCGTACTTGACAATGAGGCCTATGATCGGGGAACATCAGTTTATCTGGTCGACCGAGTCGTTCCTATGCTTCCGGAAAGATTATCAAATCAAATTTGCTCACTTCGTCCAGATGAAGAGAAATTATGTTTTTCTGCTGTTTTTGAAATGAATGAAAATGTGGAAATTTTGAAAGAATGGTTTGGCAGGACAGTTATCCTGTCTGATCGGAGATTTACCTATGATGAGGCACAGAATATTATTGAAACAGGCGATGGAGATTATCATAATGAGGTTCTGCAGGCTCATAAGCTAGCCCAGATTCTGAGAGCAAAACGATTTGAAAAAGGATCTTTTGAATTTGAACGTGTAGAGGTGAAATTTAATATTGATAAAAAGGGAACACCCCTTGGTGTATTTTTTAAAGAGAATAAAGAATCAAATAAATTAATTGAAGAGTTTATGTTGTTGGCTAATAAAAAAGTATCAGAACTTATTGGTCAAAAGAGATTGAGGCAGGGAGCTGAAAACAAGAAAGTAAAATCCTTCGTTTACAGAATTCATGATAAACCAGATGTGGAGAAACTGAATTCTTTTTCCAGGATCGCGAGTAAATTTGGACACAGATTAAACCCGGCAAATATAAAGGGCATTTCAGAACAAATGAATAAAATACTTAAAGACGTTCAGGGAAGCCGGGAGCAGAACATTATTGAAACACTGGCAGTTCGTTCAATGGCAAAAGCTATCTATTCGCCCTTCAATATTGGGCATTACGGACTTGGATTTAAATACTATACCCATTTCACTTCACCCATACGTCGATATCCTGATATGATGGTTCATAGATTGTTGGCTTCCTATCTTGATGGGGGAAAATCTGCAGATGAGGAAAAACTTGAAAAACAATGCAGATACTGTTCTGATATGGAAAAAAGAGCTTCTGGTGCAGAACGAGCATCTATAAAATTTAAGCAAGCTGAGTTTCTGGCGGATAAAATAGGCGAAGAATTCAGTGGTATTATTACCGGAGTGGCGAAATGGGGTTTATTTGTCGAAATTGATGAAAATAAATGTGAAGGATTGGTGCCAATTCGCGATCTGGATGATGATTTTTACGAACTGGATGAGGAAAATTATCAGATTATAGGAAAGCGAACCAGGAAAATTTATCAATTGGGTGATTCGGTTAGAGTGAAAATTGAAAAAGTGAATTTACCTAAAAAGCAAGTTGACTTCAAAATAATCGAAGATCAATCATAGATGAAAAACAGGAAAAAAACACAAAATTCAATTATTGAAGTGGCTGCTTCCATTTTCTCCAGATTTGGCTATAGAAAAACCACTATGGATGATATAGCCAGGGAATTTGGGATGGGGAAAAGCTCATTGTATTATTATTTTAGTAGTAAAGAAGCCATATTTGAAGCGGTTGTTGTTCATGAAGCTGATCTTTTAAAAATGGCTTTAACAGAGGTTCTTGAGCAAACACAACATCCAAAGTTGAGATTAAAGAAATATATTTTGGTGAGAATGGATTTGTTGAAAAAACTTTCGAATTATTATAATGCGGTTTTTAGCGAAGACTTGTCACATTTTGATTTTATTGAACGCATTCGTGAGAAATACGATAAGGAAGAATTACATACTGTAACTAGAATTTTGGTCGAGGGAACCCGACAGCATACTTTTAAAATTGAAAATCCAGAACTGGCTGCCACTGCTATATGTACCGCTATGAAGGGCCTTGAAGTTCCACTGTTCTGGAAAAAGAAGGTGCCTGAAATGGAAAACAGGTTAGATGATATTCTTAAAATTCTATTTTATGGAATTGTGAAAAGATAAAAAAAGAGAATAATTTTAAATATTTAAAATATCGTGACAATCAAAGAAAAAATTATCTTTACATGAACTAAAAACCTATCCAATGAGAATTTTAGCAACAATTTTTGCCTTTAGTTTGGCTTCCATAATTTATGCCCAAACATCTTCTGAAAAAGTTATCGGAAAATGGTATACCGACGATAAAGAAACCATTGTCGAAGTCTATAAAACGGGTGACAATTATTTTGGTAAAGTAATCTGGATGCTTGATGAAAATGAAGAGGACGGTACTCCTAAAGTGGATGATAAAAACCCGGATACCAAGCTACAATCTCGCCCGGTAATGGGACTTGTCCTTCTGAAAGATTTTACTTTTGATTCTAAAAAGAGTGAGTGGAGTGAAGGATCCATTTATGATCCAAAAAATGGTAAAACCTACGATTGCTACATGTGGATGGAGGGGGAAGACCTGAAAATTAAAGGTTTTGTTATGGGAATGCGTTTTATTGGAAGAAAGACCACCTGGACAACTGCTAAATAATTTATTCAATTACTTTTGATTTGCTTGTAAGGTTCTTTACATAATCAATTTATGATTGTAAAGAATATATTATTTTGATTTTTGAAAATCAGAAAATCTAAAAACCAGTGCCTCTCCTTTTACAATAATACCATGAACTCTTTCTTTTCTAGGAACACGAACATCATCGTAAGCAACTGGATAGGCTAAAAAGTCGTGATTGTTTTCATAGTCTATTAATGGAGATTCGTTATAGTTCCTATCAAAACCTGTATTTGATGATAACACTTTAGTCTCAGGGAAGATCGTTTTCCAGGTTTTCCATGTTGTTTCTATTACCCTATAGTTGTCAAATTTATAAGAGATCAAATCACCATGAATACAATCCAGCCTCATTTGAGACCAGTAACTTTTGGTATTTCTATCGATAGGAATGAGATTGCTATTATATAGAAGACCAGAAACTCCGAAGCTTGTTTCCTGCCCATCCAATATTCTATTCCATGCTATGCCAGATCCGGTTAAGGGGCAATAACTAACAGATATAGCACTACCACCAATTTTATCATTTACAATTTCATGCCAATTCAATACTTTTTGAGGGTAGGCAATGGCAACATTATCAACATAAATTCCAAGAATCAACTCATTGTCATCAATATAAAATCCATCAAGGAAATCCCTGAGTTTAAAATTAATATGTTCCGGGTTATCAATTGAGGGAATTGCCTCAGGAACCAGAGTTCCAGCAAAAACCTGGTTCTTATCCACCAGCCAGCCATCAGAAGCTTTATTTTCTATTTCAACAGCTAGAGGTCCTTCACTATATATTTCAACTCCTGGATAGAAGGCTCCAAAAGCAAACCAGTATGCCATATAGGATGTTGTGGGCTTAAGTGATTTCCCTATTGCAGGGCCAGAAATGGCCAGACCAAAGATATCCCATCTGCCACCATAATTGTCTTTCATGATTATTGGCATGCTATCCTGAATAGGTGTAAATTCAAGTAATTCTCCAGTATGGTGAATATTTTCGAAAGATGAAATAAAATTATATCCGCCGCTACCTACAATAATAAGATTTTGCCCATTAAATTCGTGTTGAATGACTTCTACCCCTGTAAATTCTGAATTACCAGAATTACTGGTCAGTTCTGTATCTTCTTTGGAGCATGCAATATTGAAAATTAGAAATATTGAAGAACCTATAATTACGATGTTTTTCATTTTTCTGGTAGAATGAAGTTAGCCACGAATAATACAATCAAAAATAGATTAAACCTATATTCTATTTTGTCGCCTGAATGACAAAACTGGAAAAAAAGCGGCAGCATCTTATACATAAATGAATTATTCATATATGAAATACACGATGCCATAAAAGGATCAGAAGTATTATTCTTTAAAGAAACGTTTTTGGAAAATAAGAATTGAAGTCACCCCAATTGTAATGGATGAATCTGCCAGGTTAAAAACAGGCCTGAAAAAAATGAATTCTCCACCAGCATTCCAGGGGAACCAGCTTGGGTAATTTCCCTTTAGTACCGGGAAATATAGCATATCAACTACCCGTCCGTGTAAAAGAGAAGAATAACCTCCTTCAGCAGGGAAAGAACTTGCTACTTGAAAGTATGTACTATCACTAAAAATAATTCCATAAAATGCGCTATCGAGAATATTGCCAACAGCTCCGGCAAGGATTGCTGAAATGCTGAAAATAAGTCCGTAGGAAACATCTTTTTTGATTAGCATTGACAAATACCAACCTATTCCAATAACAGCTATAATTCTAAAAATACTAAGGATTAATTTACCCGTTTTGCCGGCAAACTCCATTCCAAAAGCCATTCCATTATTTTCAATAAAATGCAGTATAAACCAGTTGCCAATAACATGTATTTCTTGACCCAGTGTCATGCTGGTTTTCACCCAGACCTTAAAACTTTGGTCAAGAACTAAAATTGCAATTATAAAAAGTATAGATTTTGTTGCTTTTGACATGATATTGGATTGAGGCGCAAATCTAATGAATTTCTATGAAATGGATAAACCCCACTGTTACTTTAGAAAAGTCAATACTATTGACATACTAAATAAATAGTACTTGGCGGTTTTCCGATATTTAAAAAAATAAAACAGGAGTAGAATAATTTTGAAAAGGAATTATTCTATAATTTATTTTTGGCCTTGTTTGGCCTCAATACAAAGTGTGGCATGAGGAACGGCTCTAAGTCTATCTTTAGCAATGAGTTTACCTGTTTCTCTACAGATGCCATATGTTTTGTTCTCAATACGGATTAAGGCGGCCTCAAGGTGTTGTATAAACTTCAGTTGTCTCTGAGCAAATTTTCCTGCTTCCTCTTTAGAAAGTGTAGCTGCACCTTCCTCTAAAACTTTAAATGTAGGAGAAGTATCTTCAGTATCGTTGCTGGACTCATGACTAATGGTCTTTCTTAGAAGTTCATAATCTGATCTTGCACTTTCGATTTTTTTCAAAATTATGCTTTTAAACTCCCCCAACTCATCATCTGTGTATCTGTTCTTATCTGCCATAACTGGATAATTTTAATATAAATATAACAAAATTTTACGAATTTTATTTTAATTTGTTTCTCGGGATTAATAAATATTTTATTCAGATTTTTTAATCTGAACTTTTATTGAAATATTTTCATCAAGATCCATCTCTTTTCCACCGGAAATATCAACGACTAAATCAATCTTGTTCGCCAGTGTTTGAGTTCCAATATAATTTTTATGCTTTTGTACAGCATGGTTTATGGAATCATGCTCCTGTATCTGAATTTCTATCTTATCGGTAACATCAAAACCACTTTCTTTTCTTAGGTTTTGAATTCTGTTTACCAATTCCCTTGCTATACCCTCTTCTCTAAGTTCTGGAGTTACATTGATATCCAGGGCTACGGTTAAGTTGCCATCGTTTGTAACCAGCCAACCAGGAATATCCTCTGAAATAATCTCAACATCGTCTAAATTTAAATTAATTGTGTGGTCATTAATATTTAAAACGAAATTCTCTTCTTTTTCAAGTTTAATAATATCCTCACTGGTCATCATTGCAATTTTGCCTGCAATTTCTTTCATCTGTTTCCCATATCTGGGTCCTAAAGTTTTAAAATTTGGCTTGATTTTCTTCACCAGGATATCTGATGTATCAGGAAGAAACTCTATTTCCTTAATATTTACTTCCGACTGGATTAATTCTTTAACCGCTTCAACCTGGTTTTTTATTGATCCATTAGTAACCGGGATCATAATTTTGTTTAATGGTTGACGGACCTTGAGATTTACCCTACGTCTCAAACTTAAAACCATGGAGGAGATTCTTTGAGCAATGTCCATCTTTTCTTCGAGCTTCCTGTCAATCAGGGAGGACTCATAAGATGGGAAATCTACCAAATGAATAGATTCAAATGAACTATTTCCAGTGGCAGAGTTTAAATCCATAAATATCTTATCCATAAAAAATGGAGCAATAGGAGCCGCCAGCATAGATACTGTTTCTAAACAGGTATATAGAGTTTGATATGCAGCTATCTTATCTTTAGTATAATCTCCGCCCCAAAATCTTTTCCTGTTAAGTCTCACATACCAATTACTAAGATTTTCAATTACAAACTGTTGTATAGCACGCCCGGCTTTAGTAGGCTCATAGTTTGAATAGAAAGTTTTTACATCTTTCACCAGCGAGTTTAACAAGGAGATAATCCAACGATCAATTTCAGGTCTTTCCTGAACTGGGATTGCCGCCTCATCAAAGTGAAATTTATCAACATTGGCATATAATGCAAAAAAGGAATAGGTATTGTAAAGGGTTCCAAAAAACTTACGTTTTACCTCATCAACACCATTGATATCAAATTTTAGATTGTCCCAGGGCTGAGAATTGGTTGTCATATACCATCTCACCGGATCGGACCCCCATTTCTCAATAGTAGTAAAAGGATCAACGGCATTTCCAAGGCGCTTAGACATTTTGTTCCCATCCTTATCCAATACCAATCCGTTGGAAATGATATTTTTAAAAGCAATAGAATCAAAAAGCATTACAGCAATGGCATGTAAAGTGAAAAACCATCCCCTTGTTTGATCTACACCTTCAGCGATGAAGTCTGCAGGGTAGTTTTTTTGAAATTCAGCGTCCTTTATTGCAAAAGGAAAATGGAATTGAGCATAGGGCATTGCTCCAGAATCAAACCAAACATCAATCAAGGTTGGTTCACGGAACATTTTCTGTCCATTTGGTGAAACAAGTAAAATCTCATCCACATATGGCCTGTGAAGGTCAAACTGTCCGTAATTTTCATCAGAGAGGTTTCCTTCACTATAGTTTTCCAGAATATTCTCATTCATGAATCCTGCTTCTATGGACTTCTCAATTTCAATTTTTAATTCAGAAACCGATCCTATACAAATTTGCTCTTTCCTGTCCTCAGTTGTCCAGATAGGTAATGGAGTTCCCCAAAAACGGGCCCGGGAAAGGTTCCAGTCAACCAGGTTTTCAAGCCATTTTCCAAAACGGCCACTACCAGTAGCAGGAGGTTTCCAGTTGATGGTGTTATTGAGTTCTATCATCCTTTCTTTCATGGCCGTGGTCCGAACAAACCAGGAGTCTAGAGGATAGTATAGAACAGGCTTATCTGTCCGCCAGCAATGAGGATAATTGTGAACATGCTTTTCAATTTTAAAGGCTTTCCCTTCATGCTTAAGTTGAACAGCAATATCAATATCTACATTATTATCTGAATCACTCAGGGATTCATCGTATTCATTTTTTACATAACGGCCACTGAACTCCTGGTAAGAAGGAACATTAACATAATTGTTAACAAATTCCGGATCCATATTCTCAATTTTGTAAAACCTACCTTTCCGATCAACAAGTGGTTGAGTGTTGCCAGCCCTATCAATTACATAAAGGGGAGAAATGTTATTTTCCTTTCCAGCACGATAGTCATCGGCTCCAAAGGTAGGAGCGATATGTACAACACCTGTTCCATCTTCAGTGGTAACAAAATCTCCCAGGATTACTTTAAACGCATTTTCACCTGGGTTTACCCATTTAATTAGCTGCTCATATTTAACTCCTGCGAGATCTTTACCTGTAAAAGTTCCTGTAATTTTGAATGGGATGTGTTTATCCCCCGGCTCAAAATCTTCTATTTTTAGATCCTGATCTTTTTCTGAAAAATAGGCATTCACTAAATCTTTAGCAAGTATAACAGTTATTGGTTCACTATTATATGGGTTAAAAGTTTTGACTTTAACATATTCTATATTAGCTCCTACAGCCAATGCAGTATTTGATGGCAAGGTCCAGGGCGTTGTTGTCCATGCCAGAATATATAAGTCAGTATTTACGTCAGTAGACAGGAATTCGGAAATATCATTCTTTATCACCTTAAATTGGGCGACAATCGTTGTGTCTTTTACATCGCGATAACAACCTGGTTGGTTTAACTCGTGTGTACTAAGTCCTGTACCGGCAGCCGGGGAGTATGGCTGAATAGTATAATCTTTATATAATAGATCTCTGGAATAGAGCTCTTTCAGCAACCACCATACAGATTCGATATATCGGTTATCATAGGTTATGTACGGATCATCCATATTGACCCAATATCCCATTTTTTGGGTAAGGTCTTCCCAGAGATCGGTATACTTCATTACATCTTTTCTACAGGCCTGGTTATACTCCTCAACAGGTATCTTAGTTCCAATATCTTCTTTTGTAATACCCAATGATTTCTCAACACTTAATTCAACAGGTAATCCATGAGTATCCCAACCTGCTTTCCTTTCCACCAAGTAGCCTTCCATTGTTTTGTACCTACAAAAGATGTCTTTTATAGTACGGGCCATCACATGGTGAATTCCTGGCTTCCCATTTGCAGAAGGAGGGCCTTCATAGAAAACAAAAGTATCTTTGTCTTTACGATTATCTAAACTCTTTTGAAAAGTATTGTTCTCCTCCCATATCTTTAGCACTTCTTCATTGATTTGAGAAAGATTGAATTCTTTATATTCCGGAAATTTTTTACTCATTATAGATTCTGTTATATACCTGTGAAAATCGCGGACACAAAGATATACTTCTGGATGTTAAATTGCAATAGTTTAAAAGTTTACAATAAAATCGAAGTGTTTAGAAAAAAAACCTGACACAAAGCAAAATGTTGATTTGAATTCAGGTTCTTTAGGTGGTTATTTTTAGTTTAGAATATGCTATTATTTGTAAGTTCTATTTTCCAAACTGCTGTTTCATATATTTAGCAATATATTTTCCAATAATGTCAAATTCAAGATTCACAATAGTTCCCTTTTCAATTTGATGGAAGTTTGTTATTTCATGAGTATAAGGAATTATAGCCACTTGAAAAGAATAATCTTTTGAGTTTACTACAGTAAGACTAACTCCATTCACTGAAACAGATCCTTTTTCAACGGTGATATAATCATCCAGTGCAGGCTGATATTCGAAAGTATAATACCAGCTCCCATCAGCTTCTTTCACCTCAGTGCAAGTAGCAGTCTGATCAACATGTCCCTGAACCAAATGTCCATCAAGAAGACTATCGATTTTTAAACTTCTTTCAAGATTTACTCTACTACCAATTTCCAGTCTACCCAGGTTCGATTTTTCCAGGGTTTCTTTTATTGCGGTTACAGTATAATTATCATCTGTTTTTTTTACCACAGTAAGGCAAACACCATTGTGAGAGACACTCTGGTCGATTTTAAGTTCACTTACAAATGTACACTCCATGGTAATATGAAGGTTTCCTTTATCTTTTTCCAGTTTCACAACATTTGCTGCTTCCTCAATAATTCCCGAGAACATAATATAGAAGTATTTTTAGTAGATAAATTTTTTAAATTTCAACAATACAAACAAACCCAATTCCAGGTAGTCAAAATTATTCTTCAACAATAGTAATTTCCTCAATGCTATCTCCTTCTTCAATCATATCAATAACTTCAAGGCCATCAACTACTTTACCAAATGCGGTATGATTTCTATCCAGGTGCTGAGTATTTTCTCTGTTATGGCAGACAAAAAATTGTGATCCTCCACTATCTCTTCCAGCATGGGCCATTGATAGAACTCCTTTGTCATGGTATTGATTTTCACCATCCAGCTCACATTTAATTGTATATCCTGGGCCACCAGCACCGGTTCCATTTGGGCATCCACCCTGGATTACAAAGTTGGGGATAACTCTATGCCAGGTAAGGCCATTGTAAAAACCTTCCTCAGATAATTTTATAAAATTTGCTACAGTTCCGGGAGCATCCTTTTCATAAAAGTCTACCACCATATTTCCCTTATTGGTTTTAATTTGTGCTTTTTTCATTTTCCTAAGTATTGAATATTTAATAAACAGAGCACAAAGCTAAGATTTTCCCTTTAACGAGAGTAATAATATTGTAAATTGCTGGCATGTGGTCTTATAGGGTAATAGAATAGAGTTTCACTTTGGTGAAATCTTTATACATTTACAGCCAATAGAGAATTTTGATAAGGAAATTAGTTATGACTGAAATAGATAGCAAAATAATAGATTTTATTAATGAACATCATGTTTTGACATTGGCAACGAGCTTTAAAAATGAGCCGTGGTGTGCCAATTGTTTTTATGTGTATGTTGAGGAAATGAATATGTTAGTTTTTACTTCAGACGTGGAGA
>JASJGS010000234.1:0-7371 GCA_033791445.1 Bacteroidales bacterium
GGACTTAGCCAGCATATATGATTTTAATACAGTAAAACTGTTTGAGCCAGGTTGCAGGGCTGGTTTGAATAGCCGGAATAACCTTAACCCGGTCTGGGCGACATAAAAACTGTGCCGATATAAGACTAGATATTGGTTATCATAATTAAATCTGATTAATTCTATTGTCGTAATCTTCTTAACATAAAATCAATAGTTATCGGACTTTACGTCCGGATAACCGATTTTATATTAAATACTCACTATTGTTCGTATTACGAAGATTACTATATTTGTCCTATAATTAATATTATGTTAAATAGGTAATATAAAAAGAAAGGGAAGATCCTTAATTGGTCTCCCCTTTTTCTATGATAAATTATATCAATTATCCTTCAATACTATCAATTTTCTTACCCATCTCTTCATACTTATCCATCATCTGCAGTCTGCGATATAAAGTTTTTAGATTACTCAAAGCATCCAGCTTTTCGCGGTCTGATACAGCACAATCCAGTGCTTTCTCAAACAATGGAATAGCATCTCCAAAGGTATTATCTGCTTTTTCCTTTGCCACAGCAAAATCAGCATTATCCATTATCTTATTCGCTTCGTCATACTGCTGTACACCTTTATTGAATTGAATTACGCCCATATTATAGTAGGCATTATAATATTCTGGATCAAGCTCCACAGCTTTCTCGTAGGATACCATTGCCTCCTCATATTGCCCTTTCTTATCTAAAAGAATACCTTCTACATACCAGAATGATTTGTTGTCTGGATCTCTTTCCTTGGCCTCTTTCAGGTACTCAAAAGCTTTTTCATCCTGATTCGATGTAAGCAGATAATTAATCATATCAATCATCATTGCATCTTCTTCAGGGAAGGCTTCAATACCTTCAATCATAATCTTTTCTGCAGCAAGGGAATCTCCTTCGTTTAAATAAATTCTTTCCATTAACTGGTATATAGTAGTTCCCCCATATCCCAAATCTTTGGCCTGACTAAAATACTTAATGGCTTTATCATATATCTCACCATTGTAAGCAGCCAGTCCGGCATTGTATACAATTGTGGTATCTACCACCCCGCCAAAAAACTCTGATTTTCCCAGTTCAAGTGAATATTCAAATGCTTCCACAGCTCCGGTAAAATCTTTCTCCTCGAATTTCTCCACACCCAGGTTTATGAAGTCATTATTTAACATAGTATACTGTAAATCAACTGATTTACCCATATTCCCTTTTTCATCCAGTTCTAAGGCCTTCTGGTAAGAATCATACGCCTGCTGAAGTGGATTTTCAGCTAGTTTCGTGATATTTTCATCTTTCGATTCACCAATTTGCTGCATAATCTGGCCTTTCACAAAATATGTTTTTGGGAAATCCGCAGTTTTTTCATGTTTCTCAGCTACAAGGATTGCTTCCAGTGCTTTATCAAGTTGCCCGTTTGTTAAGTAGTTGCTGGCACTGGCCACTTTCCCTTTCTGGGCAAAAGCTCCGGTAATTCCAATGGTAAGAACAAATAATACGATCGCTAATTTTCTCATTTTAAAATAATTTAATAGTTTATTGGTTTCAAATTTAAACATTTTCATAAATTATTCTTCAAATTCCTTGCCATTTTCATCAGATTCAGGATTTTTTTCATCCTGTCCTTCTATCACCACGTCATCAACATCCTCATCTTCAGCTATTTCAATAAATTCTATGGCTGCAATTGAATCACCAGGTCTGAGATTGATTAATTTCACACCCTGTGTGGCCCGTCCCATTACTCTCAAGTTGGCAACGGCCAATCGGATTACAATCCCTGACTTATTAATAATCATTAGATCGTCGTTATCCACCACTCCTTTTATAGCGATCAATTTTCCGGTTTTCTCAGTAACATTAATGGTCTTCACCCCTTTTCCACCCCGGTTTGTTATACGGTAATCCGCTATTCTAGAGCGTTTTCCATATCCATTTTCCGAAACTACAAGGATATCCTGACTCTGATTTTCTACACATACCATACCTACTACTTCATCCTTATCATTTGCCAGCGTTATGCCACGCACACCAGAAGCGTTCCGACCCATTGGCCTTACCTTTCCTTCCGGGAAGCGAATGGCACGCCCTGATTTAACGGCCAGCATAATTTCGTGATTCCCATTGGTCATCTTAGCCCTGAGAAGGTTGTCTCCCTCTCTCACATTAATGGCAATAATACCGTTTTGACGTGGCCTGGAATAGGCCTCCAGTGAGGTTTTCTTTATAATTCCCTTCCGGGTACATAAAACAATATAGTTGTTGTTTATATATTCCTCGTCGTCTAGCTTTTTAACGTTTATATAGGCTTTAACCTCATCATTTGGCTCCAGGTTGATCACATTCTGAATTGCCCTGCCCTTCGAAATACGGGTGCCTTCGGGAATATCGTATACTTTCAGCCAGTAGCATTTCCCATTCTCTGTAAAAAAGAGCATGGTGTTGTGCATGGAGGCAATATATAAGTGCTCAATAAAATCCTCTTCACGGGTAGTACTCCCCTTCGCACCTACCCCACCCCTGTGTTGAACACGGAAATCGGCCAATGGAGTACGTTTAATATAGCCCATATGCGAAATAGTAATGACCATCTCATCATCGGCATAAAAGTCTTCAGGATTGAATTCTTCCGCATTCGGAATAATCTCAGTCCGACGTTCATCCCCATATTTCTCCTTTATTTCAAGCAGCTCATCTTTGATAATTTGAAATTGAAGAGTCTCATCTTCAAGTATTTCTTTCAGGCCTGCAATAAGTTCCATCAACTCATCATAATCCCTTCTAAGCTTTTCTCTTTCCAGTCCGGTTAGCTTTTGCAAACGCATATCCAGAATGGCTCTTGCCTGAATTTCTGATAGTTCAAAGTTTTCTATCAAACCCTCACGGGCAATTTCCGGAGTTTTTGAAGCCCGAATCAATTTAATCACCTCGTCGAGGTGGTCAATGGCAATGAGCAATCCTTCCAGGATGTGTGCTTTCTTCTCCGCCTGATCAAGTTCATAACGGGTTCTCCTCAGGATAACATCATGACGATGTGTTACAAAGTACCTGAGTAGTTGTTTCAGGTTAAGGGCCCGTGGTCTTCCATTTACCAGAGCAATGTTATTAACATTAAAGGAAGACTGTAATTGAGTATACTTATATAGCTTATTTAGAACTACATTTGACGTCGCATCTTTTTTAAGAATTATAATAATCCGCATCCCATTACGGTCGGATTCATCATTGATATAAGAGATACCTTCTATCTTCTTATCATTAATGAGTTCAGCTGTTTTTCGAATCAGTTCAGCCTTGTTGACCATGTAGGGAATTTCGGTCACAATGATTTTTTCCCTACCGGATGATGTAATCTCAATTTCCGCTTTTGCCCGAACTACAATTCTACCACGGCCTGTTTCAAAGGCTTCCTGAACACCACTGTAGCCGTATATGATTCCACCTGTTGGAAAATCGGGTGCTTTTACATACTCCAGGAGTTCAGGTATCGTAATTTCAGGATTCTCGATTTCGGCTATAAGTGCATTCACTACTTCAGTAAGGTTATGCGGAGGCATATTGGTCGCCATACCCACTGCAAAACCTGATGCACCATTTACCAGCAATAATGGAACACGGGTTGGTAATACCACCGGCTCCTTGAGCGTATCATCAAAATTAAGCTGAAAATCAACGGTTTCCTTTTCAATATCTGACAAGGCTTCCTCAGCTATTTTTTTCAGTCGGGCCTCAGTATAACGCATGGCAGCCGGGCTGTCACCGTCAACTGACCCAAAGTTTCCCTGTCCGTCTACCAGCATGTAGCGTAATGACCACTCCTGGGCCATTCTAACCATGGCTTCATATACGGAGGAATCCCCATGAGGATGGTACTTACCCAGCACCTCTCCCACTATCCTGGCTGATTTTTTATGTGCTCTGTTCGCTTGAACTCCTAATTCGTGCATTCCAAACAAAACCCTGCGATGAACCGGCTTCATCCCATCTCTGACATCTGGCAGGGCTCTTGAAACAATTACCGACATAGAATAGTCGATATATGCCGATTTCATTTCCTCTTCAATGTTGATCTTAACGATCTTTTCCGTTTCTGGCATATTTATTGATATCAAATTATGGATATTTAAATCCGTTTATATTTCAATCTATTTTTTAAGCGTACGAAAGTAGTGATTTTTTACTTACTATCAGGCATTTTAACCCCTGTTTTTTCAACACTTTTTTGTTTATAAATGATTGGAATTGAATATTAGATATATTTGTAATTTAGCAGCCGGAAACAGTAGGGTTTCAGAAGTTATGACAGACAGGATGTCAGCGGAATGACAAGTTTTGTCTTGATTTAATTTGAACTTTGTCAGGCTAAATTTGTTTTATTTATAAAAAAACCTTGAAATTCATATATATAGTCTCTAATTTTGCTTGATCAAATAAAAGGGAAACGATTTCCAGGCGATAAAAACATAATAATAATATGGACGCAAAATTTTCACAAAGAATAAAAGATGTATTAACCTATAGCAAGGAGGAAGCCATACGGCTTGGAAATGCCTATATTGGCACGGAACACCTTTTTCTTGGGATCCTTCGCGAAGGCGGTGGAGTAGCAATAGACGCCCTTTTATCAATGGGCATCGACCTGCATGACCTGAAGAAATCCTTGGAAGGTAGCATACGGAGTGAAGAATCGCTAACTATAAGAGATTCTGAAAATATCCCATTGTTAAAATCATCAGAAAAGGCATTAAAGCTTATCTACCTGGAAGCCAAATCCTTTGGTTCTCCCGTAATTGATACTGAGCACCTTCTGCTGGCCATCCTGAAAGATGAAAATTCTCTGGTAACCTTGAAGCTGAAGGATTATGACCTGGAATATGAGGGAATAAAGGAAGAAATCAAGGAGATGATACCGGAAGCTTCGGCCGACTTCCCAGGTGACGAGGACGATGATGAAAAGAACTTCGGTGATAAAGCTGGTAAAGGCGGAGCCGCTCCCTCCTCTTCAAAAACGAACTCAGAAACACCTGTACTCGATAATTTCGGGATCGATCTTACCAAAGCTGCAGAAGAAGACAGACTGGACCCAATTGTGGGAAGAGAGAAAGAGATTGAAAGATTGGCGCAAATTCTAAGTCGTAGAAAGAAAAATAACCCAATCCTGATTGGAGAGCCTGGTGTAGGTAAATCAGCCATTGCAGAAGGACTGGCTGAAAGAATTATTAAGCGACAGGTTTCCAGAATTCTGTTTGGAAAAAGGGTTGTTACGCTTGATCTTGCTTCTATTGTAGCCGGAACGAAATACCGTGGTCAATTTGAAGAACGCATGAAGGCCATTCTAAATGAACTGGCTAAAACGGATAATATCATTCTATTTATCGACGAAATACATACCATTGTTGGTGCCGGTGGAGCTACAGGCTCACTCGATGCGGCGAATATGCTCAAACCATCACTGGCCAGAGGTGAAATTCAATGTATCGGAGCCACAACGCTGGATGAATACCGTCAGCATATTGAAAAAGATGGTGCTCTCGAACGCAGATTCCAGAAAGTAATGGTGGAAGCCACCTCCATTGAGGAAACTCTGGAAATCCTTAAGAATATTAAGGAGCGCTATGAAGATCATCACAATGTTTATTATACCGACGAAGCACTTGACTCCTGTGTAAAACTTACAAATCGCTATATCAGCGATCGCTTTCTTCCAGACAAAGCTATCGACGCACTGGATGAAGCCGGATCAAGAGTGCATATTTCCAATATTGTAGTCCCTGAAAGAATACTGGAGCTGGAAAAAAGGCTCGAGGGAACTAAAAAGGAGAAAATTACTGCCGTTAAGAATCAAAATTTTGAGAAAGCAGCCAGCTTCCGTGATCGCGAAAAAGAATTGATCGATGGACTGGAAGAGGAAAAGAAAAAGTGGGAGAAAGAGCTGAGTAAGAACAGGCAGGAAGTAGATGATGAGACTGTAGCCGAGGTTGTTGCTATGATGACTGGTGTGCCGGTACAGCGTATTGCCCAGGCCGAAGGAGCTCGTCTGTTGAAGATGAATGAAGAAATACAGGACAGTGTTATCGGACAGAAAGATGCCATTGGTAAAATAGTGAAGTCCATTCAGAGAAACCGGGCTGGACTGAAAGATCCGAATAAACCCATTGGATCATTTATCTTCCTGGGCCCTACAGGTGTTGGAAAGACACACCTGGCAAAGGTCTTGGCAGAGTACCTTTTTGATTCTGCGGACAACCTTATTCGAGTAGATATGAGCGAATATATGGAGAAATTCTCTATTTCAAGACTGGTTGGAGCGCCTCCAGGGTATGTTGGCTACGAAGAAGGTGGTCAGTTAACGGAAAAAGTAAGGAGAAGGCCATACGCAGTGGTACTTTTAGATGAAATTGAGAAAGCACACCCAGATGTATACCATATTTTGCTCCAGGTACTTGACGAGGGTCAGCTAACTGATAGCCTGGGCCGCAGGGTCGATTTTCGGAATACCATCGTAATTATGACCTCCAACATTGGGTCAAGGCAATTAAAAGACTTTGGTCAGGGTGTTGGATTTGATACCGGCTCAAAAAAGTCCAGCCAAAATGATATAAACAAGGGAATTATTCAAAAAGCCCTGAAACGTGCTTTTGCTCCTGAGTTTTTGAACCGGGTTGATGATGTGGTGATGTTCAATTCTCTGCAGAAAGAAGATATATTCAAAATTATCGATATTGAACTCCGCGGATTGTTTGCAAGGATAAACAACCTGGGTTATCAGATTAAACTAACCACTGAAGCCAAAGATTATGTGGCTGAAAAGGGTTATGATGTACAGTTTGGTGCCAGGCCATTAAAGAGGGCTATTCAAAAGTACATTGAAGATCCGATGGCCGAGGTAATCATTCAGGCTGATTTAAAGGAGGGAGATACCATTGCGGTTGGATTTGATAAGGAAAAGGAAGAACTGACTTTCAAGGTAGAAAAATCCAAGAAAAGTGTGGACTCTAAAAAGGCAATCGAAAAGAAAAAGCAATAACTCTTCTATATGAAATATTAGAAGCCCTGGGTTAATCCCGGGGTTTTTTATTTTGGCTTATTTGATTTCGCACCTTCAGCGCTTAGGGATAGCTTGACCAATTGCACCAGGCTACACCTGGTGTTTAATGATTCCCGCCCCTTTGGGGCTATGTCTTTGCAAAAGCTTAGCGTTAAAATTTATTTTCTGATGTCCATTCTTGTAATTAAATTGATTTCGCACCTTCGGCGCTTTGGTGTATGTTTTCGGCCAATTGCACCAGGCTTCGCCCGGTACTTAATGATTTACGCCCCTTTGGGGCTAAGAAATACATGTGTTTGGTTTATTCAC
>JASJGS010000235.1:0-40939 GCA_033791445.1 Bacteroidales bacterium
AAAGAGATCCAGCTATATATGAAGGAACATCGAGTACACATTATGCCAAAATCGGATGCAGAAGATGTGATCTTCTTGAACCGAAGAGGTGGCCAACTAAGCCGCGAAATGATCTTCAACATCGTTAAGGGGCTTGCTGAAAAGGTCGGTCTGAAAAAGAAGATCAGTCCGCACACATTCCGACATTCATTTGCCACTCATTTAATAGATGGAGGCGCTGACCTCAGGGCTGTCCAAGAAATGCTAGGCCATGAATCGATAATTACCACAGAAATTTATACTCACCTTGACCGGGATTACCTGAGAAGTGCAATTATTGATTTTCACCCGAGATCTTAGGATATTCCTTCTCAACTTTAAGTTACATTGTAATTCTAAATTACTTATAAATTGTAACATCCAAATTTGAATCGTTTAATATTAGGTAAATTTGTAATCAACAAATTGGAGGGTTAATGAAATGGTGATGGATTATGTAAAGCAATTTTTTACTGATTTATTTGATATTTTTAATGAAATGTCTCCCTACCTGATACTTGGATTCTTCTTTGCAGGTTTGTTGCATGTATTTTTCCCAAAGCAAAAAGTCACCAAATATTTGGGCAAGGGAAACAAAACCTCAGTAATAAATGCTTCTTTGCTTGGTGTACCTCTTCCGCTCTGTTCTTGTGGAGTTATACCAACTGGCATTTCTTTCTTTAAACATGGGGCTTCGAAAGGGTCCACCGTTTCATTCCTAATATCAACACCACAAACAGGTGTAGATTCAATCCTCGTAACCTATTCATTACTTGGACTCCCATTTGCATTAATCAGACCTGTAATCGCTTTTATATCAGGGGTTTTTGGCGGATTTTTCACAAATGCTGTTACCAAAAATGAAAAAGATGAAGAAGTTAATACTCCAGTTGAAAAAATTGAAAAATTAACTTTCAGACAGAAAATTCATGAAATGTTTCGGTATGCTTTTGTGGAGTTCCTTCAGGATATATCAAACTGGCTAATTATTGGACTTGTTCTGGCAGCTATAGTTTCTGTAATTGTTCCACCTGATTTTTTTGCAGCGTATCATGGAAATGACTTTTTAGGTAAAATCATAATTCTTATTGCTGCCATCCCAATATATGTTTGTGCCACAGCATCAGTTCCAATTGCTGCAGTGCTCATTCTAAAAGGCCTTAGTCCGGGTGCCGCTCTAGTATTTCTAATGGCAGGACCAGCCACAAATGCAGCTACCATTACAATGATAGGAAAAGTGCTTGGGAAAAAATCCTTGTTTTCATATCTTATTTCAATAATTGGGGGAGCTTTGATTTTTGGCACTTTAGTCGACTGGTTGCTTCCATCTTCATGGTTTGAGCTAAGTCCTTTAAGTGGGTCACCACATCAACATGAGATGCTTCCCTATTGGCTAAATATAAGTTCCAGTGTGCTATTGGTACTTTTAATAATTAATGGATATATCCAAAAATTCCTGGAGCAAAAAAAAATGAATAAAACTAGTTTACCCAGCAATTTAAATCTTGAATCGATGACCACAAAGAGTATATTGGTGCAGGGAATGACCTGCAATCATTGTAAAGCGAATGTAGAGAATGAAATCAAATCTATGGATGGAGTTGAGGCCGTTCAAATAGACCTATCCAGTGGGAAAGTAATAATTTCAGGAGAGGGTATTGATCTCAATCAGGTTAAATCCGGTGTTGAAAATATTGGTTATGAGTATAAAGGAGAGGTTTAATTAATACTAAATTGATAATCCCTTCCATTGTCCAAATGGCTAAATGTTTTTATATCTCCGATTCAATTAGTGGTTTACTCACAATTTAACCATCTTTCTGGTACATATTCCTTCCTCCGTTTCCAAAATATAAAAATAAATACCTGAAGGCAGGTTAAAGCCATTAAAATCAACCACATGCTTTCCAGTATTTTGAATTTCATTAATTACTACTCTCATAAGATTCCCACTACAATTATAGACTTTCAGGCTAACTTTTCCCTTTTGCTTAAGAGTGTATAAGATAGCAATTGAACCAATAAAGGGATTTGGATAACAATTTGAGTTTATTACTAAGATATGCTCCTCTCTAATTGAAGTTGACTCTGCAAATTTAGCTAAGAATAAATCATTTCCACCTGTTGGAGTAAAAGAGGTTCCTCCAATATTCAATTCATCAATAAACACCCCGGCTACATACAGATTTTCATTCATATCTACCGCACAATCTCTCGTATCCAAGGATCCTGTACCTCCAATCTGGTAAACCCATTCAAGGCTACCTGATGTATCAAACCTTGACAAAAACCCATCCTCAAACCCTTCTGAATTAAAAGTACTTAATCCAAAATCGACGGACTGCTCAAAGGTACCTGTAATGTAAATATCATTTTCTGCATTAATATTCATGGTTTCAGCTATGTCAATACCAGAACCACCGTATGATTTCGACCAGATAAAATCGGAACCGGGCTTATATTTTGCTATAAATATATCATAAACACCACTTGAATAATGCTTTTCAGATCCGATTGTAATATTATCCATATACCAACCAGCAATGTAAATATTGGATGAACTGTCAATGGCCATACACTGGATTGCCTCATTACCAGGGCCTCCTGCCGAGACTACCTCTTGCACTGCCCCATCAGATGAATACCTGGCAATAAATACATCTGCATACTCTGTCGAAGAAACAGTAATGGTGTCAAAAGTAGCCTGATCATTAAAGCTCCCGCTAACAATAACATCCCCATTATTTGCAATCTCAACAAATTCACCACTATCATAAATGGAACCCCCACCGCTGGTTGCCCATTGACAAACCCCTTCACTATTGTATTTTGCTACAAACATGTCAGAGAATTTGACATAAGAAACCGTAAACTCTCCAAATTTTGCTATGTAATTAATATCTCCGGTAATAGCCACATTCCCTGAATCGTCAGCAGCAATCGATTTCCCTACATCTTCATTTACACCTCCGGCACTTTCTGCCCATAGAAAATCGCCGTTAAGATCATATTTAACAACTAAAACATCCAAAGTTCCGGCAGAATTTAGCAATGTATCTCCAATAGAAATCTGGTCACGGTAAAATCCAACAACATAAACAAAATTATGATCAATACATATATCAATTCCACTGTCTTCCCAAACTCCTCCTCCATGTTTTAACCAGTTTAAGGAACCATCCGGTTTAATACTGGCAATAAATATATCCTCCCTACCTTTGGAAATAACAGTTTTACCAAAAAGTGATGAGGTATCCTGGAATGTACCGGTCAAATAGATATTTCCTGAATCATCATAATCAATAGCATTAATGCTTTCATTATGTTTTCCACCATCTGTTATCGTCCATTGCCAGGAATGCTGAGCATTAATAGAGTTCGATAAGAAACATAAATTAATAATGATCAATATGAAAAAAGATTTAGTTTTCATTATGGCAGGTGCTTTTGATTGAAGTTAATTTAAGATTGCAATAAAATTGAATACATAGAAACCAGTAAAAACAGATCTGTGATACATTAAACTAACATGCTAATAATTTACAAAAAAAAATGCTATTGACCAAATCTGTTAATTTTTTCACAACCCAATAATCTAGCTTTTCACAAATAAGAAATTAATTACTACTTTTGTGGTCATTTTTGAATTCACTTAAAACAAAATAAAGTAATAATCATGTCAGAAGTAAAAAGAGTTTACGCATTTGGAGATAAAAAAGCAGAAGGTAATGCAGGAATGAAAAACCTATTGGGTGGCAAGGGTGCTAACCTTGCAGAAATGAACCTAATTGGTGTACCAGTACCTCCTGGTTTTACAATTACAACCGAAGTCTGTACAGAGTACAATGAATTAGGTAGAGAGCAAGTTGTAGAACTATTAAAGCCTGAGGTTGAAAAGGCCGTAAAGGAAGTTGAAAGTATTATGGGGATGAGTTTTGGCAGTAAAGAGAATCCTCTTCTTCTTTCTGTCCGCTCTGGTGCACGTGCTTCTATGCCAGGAATGATGGATACCGTTCTGAATTTAGGTATGAACGATGAAGCTGTTGCTGGACTTATAGCTAAAACCGGAAACGAAAGATTTGTCTGGGACTCTTACCGTAGATTTGTACAGATGTTTGGTGATGTCGTTTTAGGTATGAAGCCAACTTCAAAAGAAGATATTGATCCTTTCGAAGAAATTATTGAGGAATTAAAAGAAGAAAAAGGTGTTGAGAATGATACGGACCTTACAGTTGATGACCTCAAAGAGATGGTTCGAAGGTTTAAGAAAGCTGTAAAAGAAAAAACAGGTCATGATTTCCCAGTAAATCCATGGGAACAGCTTTGGGGTTCTGTAATGGCAGTTTTCGATAGCTGGAATAACGATAGGGCAAAATATTACCGTATGCTCAACAAAATACCTGGTGAGTGGGGAACAGCAGTGAATGTTCAAGCTATGGTATTTGGAAATATGGGTGAAAGCTCTGCCACAGGAGTTGCTTTTACTAGAGATGCCGGAACCGGTGAAAATATTTTTAACGGTGAATACCTTATTAATGCACAGGGAGAAGACGTTGTTGCCGGTACTCGTACACCTCAGCAAATTACTAAAGAAGGCTCACTCCGTTGGGCCAAATTAGCCACCGTTTCAGAAGCAGATCGTGCTGCAAACTACCCTTCACTAGAAGAAGCGATGCCCCCATTATACCAGGAGCTTTTTGAAACACAAAACAAGCTTGAAGATCATTATGCTGACATGCAAGACCTTGAATTTACCATCCAGGAAGGAAAACTCTGGTTACTTCAAACAAGGAATGGAAAGCGCACTGGTGCAGCTATGATTAAGATTTCAATGGACCTTTTAAGAGAAGGTAAAATTGATGAGAAAACAGCAATTTTAAGAAATGAACCAGAAAAACTTGATGAACTTCTTCATCCAGTATTTGACCTGCAAGCAATTAAGAATGCGACTGTGTTAGCAAAGGGTCTTCCAGCATCACCAGGTGCTGCCACTGGCCAGGTAGTGTTTTTTGCTGATGAAGCTGAAAAATGGGCAGAAGAAGGAAAAGAGATTGTACTTGTAAGGAAAGAAACTTCACCTGAAGACCTAGCTGGAATGCATGTTTCTAATGGTATCCTAACTGCCAGAGGAGGTATGACATCTCACGCTGCAGTTGTAGCAAGAGGTATGGGTAAGTGTTGTGTTTCAGGAGCTGGAAGCGTTCTGATTGATTATAAAAAACGTACTCTTATTGCAGACGGTAAAACTTTCAAAGAAGGTGATTGGATCTCATTAAATGGTTCAACCGGCGAAGTCTATGAAGGAAAAATTCAAACGATAGATCCTGAAGTAAGTGGAGATTTCGAAGAAGTCTTGACATTGGCCGATAAGTACTCTCGTATGGCTGTCCGTACAAACGCCGATACTCCAAATGATTCCACAGTGGCACGGAATTTTGGTGCAAAAGGAATCGGTCTTACACGTACAGAACACATGTTCTTTGAAGGTGATCGAATTATTGCCATGAGGGAGATGATCCTGGCAGATGATGAAGCCGGAAGAAGAGAGGCATTGAAAAATCTTCTTCCTATTCAAAGGGCTGATTTTGAAGGAATTTTTGAAGCAATGCATGATCTTCCTGTAACCGTTAGACTTCTGGATCCACCATTGCATGAATTTGTTCCTCATGAAGAAGCAAATCAAAAAGAGATGGCTGAAGAAATGGGAATAACTGTTGATGAGATTAAAGCCAAAGTGGAATCACTGCATGAATTCAATCCTATGCTTGGTCATCGTGGTTGCCGACTGGGTAATACCTATCCTGAGATTACAGAAATGCAGGCCAGAGCTATTATCGAAGCCGCTCTTAACTTGAAAGCTAAAGGAATTAAGACTTATCCTGAAATCATGGTCCCACTTATTGGAACAGCTGAAGAATTCAAAATGCAGGAAGCAATCATTAGAAAAGTTGCCAACGAAGTATTTGAAGAAAGAGGTGATAAGATTGACTACATGGTAGGAACTATGATTGAGATCCCTCGTGCTGCATTAACAGCCGATAAAGTTGCTGACTCTGCAGAATTTTTCTCCTTCGGTACCAATGACTTAACCCAAATGGGATTTGGATACTCCAGAGATGATGCTGGAAAATTCTTACCAATTTATGTTGAGAAAGGAATTCTTAAAAATGATCCATTCCAGGTATTAGATCGCGAAGGCATTGGTCAACTTGTTGAAATTGGAACTTCGAAAGGAAGAGAAACAAATCCAAATCTGAAAGTTGGTATTTGTGGTGAACATGGTGGTGAACCCAGTTCTATTGAATTTTGTCACATGGTTGGAATGAATTATGTAAGTTGTTCTCCTTTTAGAGTACCTATTGCTCGTTTGGCAGCAGCTCAAGCAAATATTATTAATGGATAATACCAAATAAGCTAAATTATGAAGCAGCAACTGTAATAGTTGCTGCTTTTTTTGTAACAAACTTTAATTCAACTGATTAACTCTTGGAAAAGTAATCTGAAAGACTTTAAAAAAAGTACTTATAAAAAATTCATTACCTTTGTAAGTCTCAAAAAGAATTTGTTATGCAAGTTTTTCTAAGGATTGCTCTAATAATTGTTGCGTATTTAATTGGCTCCATTCCTACTTCTGTATGGATCGGAAGACGGTTCCATAGTATAGATGTAAGGGAGTTTGGAAGTGGAAATGCCGGAGCTACAAACACAATTCGTGTACTTGGATGGAAAGCTGGCATACCCGTGTTGATTATTGATATGCTTAAAGGATGGCTAGCGGTGCAGCTAGCATATCTAACTCATTTCTACATCCCCCATTCCGATGATTTTATTACGTATCAGCTTTTTCTTGGAGCTGCAGCAATGATTGGACATATATTCCCAATTTATGCTGGTTTTAAAGGAGGTAAGGGAGTAGCAACACTTTTTGGGATAATATTGGCAATTAGTCCTGTGGCCACGGTGGTTTGCATGGGAGTCTTTCTTATAATTGCGCTACTTACGAAATATGTTTCTCTGGGTTCAATTGTGGCTGGATTCTCATTTCCTTTTATTCTAATTCTGGTTTTTCAAACCACTACCCCATCCCTGATGGTTTTCTCCTTAATTGTGGCTATTCTTCTACTTTTTACTCATCAAAAGAATATCGAAAGATTATTGAGAAATAAAGAATCAAAAGCAACTTTTTTGATGGCGTCAAACAGGCAGAATCGAGAAAGTTAAATAATATAAACTTTTTACAATCAATTTAGCTCGTTAATTAAACGTGCTTTTAGCTCTTCTGGCTTAAGTCCTGACAATAGTTCTCCATCTACAGAAAGTGAGACTTCTCCTGACTCCTCAGATACCACTACCGCAATTGCATCAGTTCTTTCAGTCATTCCCACTGCAGCCCTGTGTCGCATTCCATATTTTGCGGGCAGGTATATATTCTCAGTTGTAGGGAGGACACAACGGGCAGCTCTTACTCTTTCATCTACAATAATAACTGCACCATCATGTAAAGGGTTATTTCCAAAAAAAATTGATTCTAAAAAACGAGAGGAGATATCCGCGTTTAAAATATCACCCGTTTCAATTATGGTATTCAATTCTGATTTCCGGGCAACAACTATTAAGGCACCAGCCCTATTTTTCGACATATTTTTACAAGCTGAAACAATGTCATCAATTTTAGATTCCTGCCATGTCTTCTCTTCTTTTGAAAAAATCTTGTCAAACAAATTCCATCCACGAGTGGTATATCTTCCACCAAGTATCAGCAGGAATCTTCTAATCTCTTGTTGAAAAACTATAATTAATGCAATTACACCAACACCTATAAATTGTCCAAGAATAGAGCTTAAAAGCTGCATATCCAATGCTTTAACCAATAGCCAAAACAGATAAACACTAAATATTCCAACAAAGATATTAATAGCAATAGTTCCCCTAATGAGCCTGTAGAGTTGAGAAAACAACAAGGCAACCAGGATTATATCCAGTATATCAAGTATTCTTAGATGTATAAACAATGGCAACATAAAATTTTAGCTATTTCCTAAAATATTGATTGGTATACCCTGTAAAGTATCTTTCAAGGCAAATGTAAAAAAAAAACACTGATTAGCCACGTATCCCTGGTTTTGAGAATTCACTCAACTTACTTACCAGGGAAATAGTTTCCTTTGCCTGCTTAATGTCATGAACTCTTAAGATATTAGCCCCATTAATAAGTGCCATGGTATGAACTATTGAAGTGCCATTCAACGATTCTTCCGGTGTATTTTTAAGAAGCTTATAAATCATTGATTTTCTTGATAAGCCCACCAACAATGGTACATCCAACAATGAGAACACATCTAAATCTGCAAGAAGTTCATAGTTTTGATTAAGTGTTTTACCAAAACCAAACCCTGGGTCAGCGATGATATCATTTACACCCAACAAATTGAGTTGATTTATCCTATCAGCCAAATACTTCATAACTTCTTTGACTAATTCCTTATATGATGGATTCTTTTGCATGCCTTCTGGAGTTCCTTGAATATGCATAATTATATATGGAACATTCAAATTGGACATCATTTCAAACATCGCCTCATCAAGGCTTCCTGCAGAAATATCATTTATTATATCCACCCCAAAATCCCATACCATTCTTTGCGCCACCTTCGAATGATAGGTATCAATAGAAACAAATATTTCAGGAAAAGAATTTCTAATTTGCTTTACGGGTTCAATCAACCTCTCAATTTCTTCTTCCACTGAAACCGGAAGGGCTCCAGGTCGGGTAGAGCTTGCCCCAATATCAATAAAATCAGCACCTTCTTCAATCATGCTCTCTACATGTCGTAAGATTACATCAATATCTTTATACCTTCCTCCATCAAAAAACGAATCCGGTGTTAGATTAAGGATTCCCATTATTTTAGGTATATCGAAAGAATATATTTGTCCTCTTAAGTTAATGCTACTCACTTTTTTATTATAGGATTCCTTCAACATAGCCTTTTGCTTACTTTACAGAAATAATTTAACTTTAGAATCCATTTTTCGCAATCAAAATTTAACTTTACACAAATTTAGCAAAAGGCTTTTTCTACCCAAGCCTGACAAATATTATTTCTATATATATGAAATTTATTGTAATCGAGGGCCTTGACGGAGCTGGCAAATCTACTCAAATAAAATATTTAGGTGATTATCTCTCCAAAATAGGTATTTCACATTACTATTTGCATTTCCCTAGAACTGATTCTCCTGTATTTGGTGACCTAATTGCCCGGTTTTTAAGGGGTGAATTTGGAAAACTAGATGAAGTAAATCCATATCTTGTTGCACTCATTTATGCCGGTGACCGAAAAGATGCATCTGAAACAATTTCTAAACATTTAGATAACAACCAGTATGTTATTGTTGACAGGTATGTCTATTCCAATATTGCCTATCAATGTGCAAAAATTGCAGATGACAATAAAAGGCATGAGCTAAAGGACTGGATAATTAATCTGGAGTATTCTTATTACAAGATACCTAAACCCGACCTGAATATATTCCTCGATGTCCCTTTTCAATTTACAGAATCAAAACTCTCAACAGAGAGGAAAGGCGATGATCGAAATTATTTAAATGGTAATATCGACATTCATGAAAAGGATCTGGATTTTCAGAGATTTGTCAGGGAAGTATATCTTAGCCAGGCCACAGTAGATGGAAATTTAATAATAGTAGATTGTACTGGAAAAGGAGACTCGATACTTCCTCCAGAAAAGATATTTGATAAGATACTGGCTATTTTAAAAGCCCAAGATATTCTATAATATAAATTTTTACATTTAGATTAGTGATAAACAAGACTCTAAAACCAAATCAGGATGGGCAAAAACTATAAAATACCTGAAACATTACTTTTCATCAGCCGAATTATTGTTGGAATGGTTTTTATTTTTTCAGGCTTTGTGAAAGGTATTGATCCTCTAGGGTTTACATATAAACTACAAGATTATTTCACAGCATTTAATCTAACTTTTCTGAAAAGCTCAGCTCTACCTCTATCCATCATCCTAATCCTGGCGGAATTTTTAGTGGGCATTTCTCTTTTCTTTAAGCTTCGAATCAGGCGGGGAGCATGGGGAAGCCTGGTTTTCATGTTAATTTTCACACCCTTAACCCTCATTCTTGCACTTACTAACCCCGTTACAGATTGCGGATGTTTTGGAGACGCAATTGTAATAACAAACTGGCAAACTTTCTGGAAAAATTTAGTCATTATTATTTTTGCAATAATCGTATTTCTGGGACGAAACAACTACCGCCCCTCAAGTCATGCAATTACTGAATGGTCTATATTGTCGGCTTTCGGTGTATTTATTCTTGGAATCAATATGTATGGTTTACAAAATCTACCAATCATTGATTTTAGGCCGTACAACGTGGGTAGCTCAATTATTGAAGGAATGAAAATTCCTGAAGATGCACCACAGGATGAATATAAAACCACATTGATCTATGAAAAAGATGGAATTCAAAAGGAATTTACAGAAGATAATTTCCCCTGGCAGGATAGTAGTTGGAAATTTATTGATCAGAATTCCATTTTAGTTAAAGAGGGATACAAGCCACCACTTCATGATTTCAACATCTATTCCAATGAAGGAGAAGAGTATACAGATATAATATTATCCTACCCAGACTATTCTTTTCTATTACTCAGTCAGAATATTTCAAAGGCCAAAACCGAGGGAATTATTAGAGGAAATGAACTTGCACTATTTTGCATTCAGAATGACATTCCCTTCTATTGCATTACAGCCTCTGGCGAAAAGGAATTAAATAAGCTCCAAAGTGAAATGGAATTGTTTTTTGATTTTTATAACATGGATGAAACAACTCTAAAAACAATCGTAAGATCTAACCCTGGCCTGGTTTTAATTAAAGAGGGAGTAATAATTGGAAAATGGGCATGGGAAGATATTCCCGAACCAGAATTCTTAAATCAAAATATGCTTTCAGTCCAGCTTAGTGGTTTTAAAAAAGATAGAGATCTGTGGAGAGTTATTGGAGTTTCCATGAGCTTATTACTTTTATTAGCAGTTTCTAAGATCCTGTTTAAAAAGAAAACCTAGTTTATTTTTCTTTTATTCCTTGCCTACAGTTCAAAGCATTTGAATATATTTTATATTTTTGATGGATGAACATTATTTAATCAAAATTATATAAAATGAGAAAAAGAATTGTTGCTGGAAATTGGAAAATGAATACTACCTTGAAAGAAGGAATCGAGTTAGCCACCGATATTAATTCACTTGTTGAAAAGCTGGATAATCACTCCATCGATGTTATCATTGCCCCTCCATATACTCATTTGGCTGAAATCTGTAAAACTGTTAATTCGAGTTATGTTTCTGTTGCTGCACAAAATTGTGCAGAATGGCCACAGGGGGCATATACAGGCGAAGTATCTGCTGAAATGATTCGGCTTCTTGGAGCTGAATATGTAATTCTTGGGCACTCTGAAAGAAGAAAATATTTTAATGAGGATAACAAAACACTTTATGCTAAGGTTAAAGTTGCTTTTGAAAATATGCTCAAACCAATCTATTGTTGTGGAGAAGTTTTAGAAGAAAGAGAAGCAGGGGTTTACTTTGAGACTGTTAAAAAACAGATAAGTGAAGGATTATTCAATTTAACAGAAGAAGATTTTAAAGATGTGATAATTGCTTATGAGCCTGTTTGGGCGATTGGCACCGGAGTAACTGCAAGCCCAGAGCAAGCTCAAGAAATGCATCGCTATATCCGTGTATTAATTTCAGAAAAGTATGGTGCCTCTATCGCTGAAGATACAACTCTCTTATATGGCGGAAGCTGTAAACCATCAAATGCCAGGGAATTATTTAGCAATCCTGATGTTGACGGTGGCCTTATCGGAGGAGCTTCCTTAGATGCAGAAGATTTTCTTGGAATAATTACTTCCTTTTAGATAAATTTTCAGAATATCATTTGTTCAAGTTATAAGCCCTATAATATAACTTTTCGTTCTAAATTCAGTATACTGAATCTCAGGGAGATTAGTGTCAGAAATGGGTATATTTGGGGCCCTCAGAAGCTGAGGTGAGAAGGAAAATATTTTCCAGGTATAATATATTTTCAAGATATATTAATCTTCATGATGAAATAGTAACAATTCTAGGCAGGGTTTTTGTAATAAAAATACCTGTTTTGAAGTTTTAATAGATGATATCAGCAGGAGACTTTTGACATCATTGTAAAATTGTCATTTTTTTTTGGCTGGTATTATTATAGTCTTAATGGAGGTAACTTTCTATTTCGTGTGAAAAAATTCATTTCCATACTATTTATTCTATTTCTGTTTGCAAAATTTGTCACTTTTGGCCAAGCTATAAGGGTATTCTCTGATGACCCGGCTGTTTACATTGAAGAAATAACTTCAATAATGACAAAAAGTAAAACAGCAACTAGCATAGCAGCTTTTGAAAAATTTAATGTATATTTTCGATCAGGAGCATTCTCAGAAGAAGAGCAGCTGAGTATTATTCATTTGTCAAACCTTCTTCTGAAAAAAAGGGCCAGGGCTAATCCACATTTCCTAAATTTTATTCTGGTACTGAATTCATTTAAGGAAAAAGCCATGTCAAGAGACAACTTCCGTGCCTGGTATCAGGGAAGTATCCTAGTCCTTGAAGACAATAAGTATCCAATAAATAATATTAACCAATTCTTTATAAACACTTCACAATTAATCCAGAATAACATTCTTTTTAAGTCCTCCCCAGCCACATGGAAAAGTACTTCATCCGATGTTAAATTTGTATTTGATAAAACACTTAAATACATTATTCCTAAAGCAGACCTCATCTGTTATGCACAAAAGGACAGTATTATTATACACCAAACGACTGGCATTTTAGATCCGCTAAAAGCAAGATGGCAAGGTACAGGAGGAAAAGTCACATGGGAACGATCAGGACATGGAGAATCAGAAGTTTACGTATTACTAGATCAATATAAAATAGATTTAAAAAAGCCTGGTTACAAGGCCGATTCTGTATTATTCTTCCACACAAAGTATTTTACTGAAGCCCTTTCTGGTGCTCTTGAGGACCGGGTCAAGAGAATCAATAATATATCAAATGTTAGCTTTCCGGTTTTTGAATCCTTTGGGCAACGATTTTTTATTAAGAATATTTATCCAGGCATTGATTATGAAGGCGGATTTTCAATGGCGGGTTCCACAATTAATGGAGTAGGCGACAGTCGAACAAATTCAATTTTAAAGTTTTATAAAAATGATACCGTACGTTTAAGTGTTAGTGCTGCTTCATTTCAATTTAAAAAGGACCGAATATCAAATTCAAATGCAGCTGTCGCCTTCTTCCTTGAAAATGACTCAATTTTCCATTCCAATATTTCATTTACCTATAACGTACCCAAAAAAGAGGTTTCATTGTTCAAAACAGATGATCATATGACCTTTGCACCCTATTACAATTCATACCACAAAATCGATATGAATTTTGATCTCTTAATTTGGAATATTGATGACCCCCTGGTTAGAATTACCATGCCCAGAGGAGCTACTATTGGAAAAGCCCGTTTTAAGTCCTCCAATTATTTCAATAAAACTCACTTTCTTAAAATGCAGGGGATGGATAATATCCACCCTCTATTTGCACTAAAAAAATTCGCAGAATGGTACTATTCCGATGAATTCGAAGTAGTAGAACTTGCTAAATGGTTAAAAATGCCTGAGTCGAAGGTACAGCATCTTATAGTAAGGCTATCAACTGAAGGCTTTGTTTTCTATGATCCAGAAACAAACATTGTACGAATTAAACCACAGTTAAATGACTATCTGGATGCTTTTGGTGGCGACATTGATTATGACGTTATTGACTTTATTTCCAATACAAAATCCCCACAGAATAATGCTATCCTAAATCTCAACAACAATGAACTCGCAATTTTTGGAATTCCGCGTATTTTCATAAGTGATTCACAAAATGTTGAGATTCTTCCTACTGGGAATAAGATTGTTCTGAAAAAGGACCGAGATTTTGATTTTGGAGGAAGAGTACAGGCAGGCTTATTAACATTTTATGGAAATGATTTCACTTTTAAGTATGATTCTTTCCGGATCCATTTAAATAACATCGATTCCTTAAACCTGGCAATTATTGGAGATGAAGTGGATATATATGGAAATCGCAGTATTAAAAAGATCAGGAACAATATACAGAATATTACAGGTGATCTCCTTATTGATGCCCCTGAAAACAAATCAGGGCTTAAAAGTATACCCCAATACCCGGTATTTAAGAGTACAACCAGTGCGTTTGTATATTATGATGTAACAGAAGGTATAGATTCAACACTATATCCGCGAGATGAGTTTTACTATCAGTTAAATCCATTTGAAATTAGTGATATGACTAATCTTCAAGCCGATGATCTGAATCTAGGTGGAGAATACTACTGTGGTGATATATTTCCGGTACTTAAACAAAACTTGTCTGTAAATCAAGACAATTCGCTAGGATTTGTTTTCGAACCCCCACCAGAAGGGATCCCAACCTACGGAGGAAAGGCAACCTTTTACAATCAAATTTTACTTAGCAATAAAGGTATTGAAGGTATAGGTAAACTTGAGTATCTTACTTCCATATCACGTTCAGAAAATTTTCAGTTTTATCCTGATTCAATGATCGCTGAAACGGCTCAGTTCAATATGGCAAAAGATTCCATTGCAGCCAAATTTCCTATTATAGCATCTTACGATGCCTCGTTAAAATGGTATCCCAATGCTGATGAGTTCTATTCCTATAGAAAGGAAGAGGACTTCACCGTATTTAACGACGAGGTTTTTTATACTGGAAACCTATTATTAAAACCTAATGGACTGGTGGGTCTGGGCGGATCGATGCTGATTGATGAGGCGGAGATTAGTTCCAGAACTTTCGATTATGGAAATATTTATTTTCATTGTGACACTTCTGATATCAAATTCAAATCAGAGTCTAGTTTGGACTATTCATTAATTGCTAAGAACTTTATAACGGATGTTAATATAGAGAACCAAGCCATATTTACCTCACAGATTGATACCGTTCCTCTTTATTTTCCTGAGAAAAATTACTTAAGTTCAGCTGATATGCTGGTATGGGACATTTACCAGAAGTCAATAACAATTATTAATAACGATAAGAGAAATGATATCTATAAACTTAACTCAATTATTCATGAGGAAGATTGGCTAATAGTCCCAGCATATGCCTCAACTGACCCCTTAACTGACACCCTTGGCTTTGCATCTGATACAGTTCTGCTTCAACTTGAAGATTATAGATTGACAGCTACTAATATCGAATCACTAGAAATAGCAGATATCCAAATTAAACCATACGATAAAACTCTAACCCTGGAGAGAAATGGGAATCTTCGTGGATTCACCGATGCGTTGATAATTGCGAATGAAGCCCATGAAATCGAAGCTGACAATATAGTTGTTACAAGTAAAAACGATTATTATGGTTCTGGATATTATGTTTACACCGATATTGACAATTACGAACAGCGTATTTTATTTTCTGAAATTAAATTAAATGATGAGGGTCATACCATAGCGAGTGGAACAATTGTTGAAGCAGATAGTTTCCAGTTAAGTCCCTGGTTTAGTTTTGAAGGAAAAGTTTCTCTAAATGCTGAAAAGGAGTTTCTCCATTTTTCTGGAGGAACAAGATTAAATCATAATTGTTCCTCTATCGGGCACAACGCAATCTCTTTTAATGCAGAAATAGACCCTGAAGATGTTCGTATTCCCATATCTGATAAGCCGGCATCCGTAGATGGGAATACTCTATACAATGGGGTATTTATTACAAACACCGATACAGAGGTGTATTCATCTTTCTTTTCTAAGAGAAAAAATTACAGTGATATCCCAATTGCAACTGCTAATGGATTTCTAATATTTGATAAGGAAAAGAGTCAATATACGATCACCGGGGTTCATAAACTGGTTGATTATTTTCAACCTGATAATATGATAACATTTGACAACAATTATTGTCGGGTCTATGGTGAAGGTAAGATTGATCTGGGTGTCGACTTTGGTCAAATTAAATTAACAAGCGTTGGAAATGTATCTCATAATATTGAAACCAATGACGTTGATTTAGATATTCTTCTTGGAATTGATTTCTATTTTTCTGAGGATGCATTGTTATCAATGGCCCATGATTTGAATTCTATTCCAACCCTTAAGCCTATTAACCTTTCAAGCAATACTTATAAATTGGGCCTTATCCAACTTGATGGAGGTGATCTTCAAGCACAAAAAGAAGATGAATTAATTCTTGTTGTTACTTCTCAAAATGTACCACCAAAACTCAGGCGCACAATTCAGTTTTCAGACCTAAAAATGAAGTGGCATGAAGAAAGCCTGTCATACCAATCAGTGGGGAAAATAGGAATTGGTAACATTTATGGTACCCCATCGAACAGGCTTGTAGATGGCCTGGTTGAAATTCAGAAAAAAGGAGGAGGCGACATCCTGGACATTTTCCTGCAAATAGATGAACGAACCTGGTATTATTTTAATTATACACCTGGTAGAATGCAGGCAGCTTCCTCAAACCCAGACTTTCAGGATATTCTTGCCAATCTTGGTGAAGGAAAAAGAAGAATTAAACCACATGGTACAGAAACACCTTATGTTTACATGGTTGCGGCCAATCGACAGGTAGTAAATTTTAGAAAAAAATACAGATTGATGTTGGATGATGCAGCTGCAGCTGCTGCTGCTGGAACAGAATAGAATTGTAGAACATTGCTTGCCCCTATTAAGCATTAAGCTCAGCCACAAATTCCTCATTTATTCAATTCCACCAACTCAAGGTTTTTAATTTCTTTTCCTTCAATATCAAATCGTACAGCAGTTCTTACCTGATGCATACCAAATTTACCAGCAGCTCCAGGGTTAATATGGAGTAATTCCAAATCCTTATCATATATAACTTTAAGGATATGTGAATGGCCGCAAACAAACAAGGCTGGTGGTTTCTTACGAATAAGCTCTCTTACAAGCCGATTGTATTTACCTGGGTAGCCACCAATATGGGTGAGCCAAACTTCAACATCTTCACACCAGAACCGTTCATTTTCAGAAAATAGCTTTCGTATCTCGGATCCATCAATATTACCATAAACAGCCCGTAAAGGTTTAATTTTCCGAATATTTTCCACTACTTCCAGACTCCCTATATCACCCGCATGCCATATTTCATCGCAATCGACAAAGAACTTTTCTAGCTTTGAATCGAAAAATCCGTGCGTGTCAGATAAGACACCTATCTTTCTCATATTAATAAATTGGACTATTTAATGATAACTAATCCTCTAAAATAATTCAATTTAGTAAATTTACAGCTACATTTTTTATAAGTCACAATATGCAGGTATTTTACCATCCAGAAATAACCGAAGGAAACAATTATCTTGGTGCTGAGGAATCACATCATTGCTCAAAAGTTCTAAGGATGAAATCTGGTGAAGAAGTGTCACTTATTGATGGAAATGGAACAATGGCTGAGGGTGTAATTAAGAATCCTGATCCGAAAAGTAGTCTTATAAGTATAGATAAAATATTTAAAAATTATAATCCCCGCCCCTATCGCTTGAATGTGGCTATTGCTCCACCAAAAAGTAATAGCAGATTTGAGTGGTTTCTTGAAAAATCTACGGAGATTGGCATTGATAAAATTACCCCTATTTATTGTGAAAGGTCAGAAAGAAAAACTATTAATAGAAATAGGGCAAAAAAGATAATCTGGTCTGCAATGAAACAGTCAATCACAGCGCATGAACCAAAACTTGAGGAGATGACCTCATTTAAAGATTTTATTGAGAATAATCGTCAAAAAAACACCTATATGGCGTATTGCAACAATGATATTATTATTCATTTGCAAGAAGTTGCAAACTCTAACACAGATACTTGCGTTCTTATTGGACCTGAAGGCGGATTTAGCCCTGCTGAGGCAGAATTGGCTTTAAATAATAATATTGCACTGGTAAGTTTGGGTAAATCGAGGTTAAGGACTGAGACTGCAGGTCTTGTTGTATGTCAAATTCTCAACCTGATAAATCAGTAGATTATAAACAATTAAATTCAGAGCTTATATCCCCTGCTCTTATTAAACTGTAACAGGTGAGGATCTTGACGTTGCTATGGCTGTCTTAATTTTCTTAATTAGCGGCTTAATTTCAGCAAAAGCGTCATTTGTATTAATTTGCTCTTTCAAATACCGGGCTAGTTCTTTCTTTTCATTTTTATCATCGGTAAAGATACGTTCCAGTCCGCAGGCATGTATTAATCCGAGCAGATTCAAATCCTCATTTTGCGAAGTTATGCTTTTGGTATAGAGTGCATCTTTAAGTGAGGAAATGGTTTGGTTTCGTACATTTTTTTGAAGGAAGAAATATCTATTATAAGGAATTATATTAAGGAATCTTTTACGTTCTTTCCTTATGATATTATGGCTCATTAATTTTCTTAAAATCTCTCGCACAAAAGAATTGCCCCTCCATGAAAACCTCATCAACCAGATATTTACTCTCCTCTTCCTCTTTGATTTCCGAATAATCTCAACTGCCCTGTTAATAATCCTGTCTACTGATGGTCGATACTGGTTCAAAAAAAGTATGTTGTCCGCAAAATTTACAATATTCTTACTTTTCATTTCAAGCAAAATGGCACCTGCTATTCCGTAGGTCAATTGGTTACCCATAAGCATGATCTTTCCTTTGCCTGGTTCAATTGAAATAATCAAAAACTTTTCTTTAAGACTTAGGTCCATTACTTTTGATTTAATTCATTAATGCAACTAGTTGAAAAAGAAATCAATAATGTTTTCAAACTTATTACTGGTAGTTTTATATAATTCTGTATAGTGACATTGACTGCAACTAATTGTAGTAAAATGCTTTGACTGAATATTGAACAGTTTGGTCAAGGTACCACCGGTTGCTCTGAATTCATCCATCTCATATTGCCGAAAGCCGCATTTTGGACAATTAAACATATATTCTTTCATCATAATAATGTTTTTATTAAAAAAAGTAATAACTAGTAATAGAAGTAATATTTATTTTTCACTTTCCTTTCCTGTCTTCCACCGCCCTGATTTCTTTAACGCCTGCTCAATTATCCACTCAAGTTGGCCATTGGTGCTTCTGAATTCATCAGCCGCCCATCTCTCAATAGCCTCGAGCTTCCCAGGATCTACTCTCAGGGCAAATGGTTTTTTCTTACTCATAAGAATTTATTGATGCAAAGAGCCTGCATTAACAATGGGAGAAGCATCTTTATCACTACAAAGAACTACCATCAGATTGCTTACCATAGCGGCTTTTTTATCTTCATCAAACTCAATTATTTCCTTTTTACTCAATTCTGCTAGGGCCATTTCAACCATACTAACCGCTCCCTCAACAATTTTAAACCTGGCGGACACAATAGCAGCGGCCTGCTGTCTCCGTAACATAGCTTGAGCAATTTCAGCCGCATAAGCTATATAATTAATTCGTGCTTCGACAACCTCAATTCCTGCTATTGAAAGACGTTCACGAATCTCTCTTTCCAGTTCATGATTTACTTCCTCACCTCCAGACCTAAGTGTCATTATTGCATCATGATCTTCAAAGTTATCATAAGGATAAATCCCGGCTAACTTCCTCAATGCTGCCTCACTTTGAACCACTACAAAGTGCTCATATTCATCAACCTCAAATGCTGCCTTAAAAGTATCGTCAACTCTCCAAACGAGCACTAAACCTATCATTATAGGATTTCCAATCTTATCATTAACCTTGCTCGGCTGGCTATCGAAATTCCTAGCCCGAAGTGATATTCTTTTTTTTACAAAAAATGGATTCACCCAAAAAAAACCATTTTTCTTCACTGAACCCTTATAGCTTCCAAATAGAACCATTACACTTGATTCATTTGGATTAACAACTGTGAAACCTATTAAGGTTAAAATGAAAAGAACAAATAGAATCCCAATCATAAACGGATTGAGAATCACAAAACTAAAAACCAGGCCGGTAACTATTAAAAGTACAACAATTAGCATTAAGTACCCTGATACTGGTACAAATTCTTTTTCGTTTTTCATGATCTTATATTTAATATTACATTGATATCACAATAATACTATATTAAATTTAATTATGCAAATTTTATACGATTTATTTTTAAGGATAAGATTTTGGAATTAATTCAAAAAAAAAGCCGCTAAATGCGGCTTTATAGGTAAACAACTGTAAGAAATGTCTCTAATTCATTCTCTGGATCATCAAAAGCTTAATCTTTTTCTTCAAGCTTTGCATTACTTTTCCAGGAACTTCCATTTCAAGCTTATCAAACATTTTAAGAAATCTGTCCCCCGTTAACCGAATTTCCCTCTCCATTTCTTCCTGATCCTTAACTCTATTTTCTCTAAGCTTGTTTACTGTGTTAAAAGAAGTAGAAATTTTATCCATAGGCAATTATTAGTTAATAATGTGCCTATAAAACGAACAAAAAATAATTTTATTATTTTTTTATTAGAAAAATCCGGAAAATCATCTAAACACTAGGAAAAAGATAAGTTCAGATTCTTTTCACTAATTAATTTTCGTAGGTTTATTAATGCGTATCTCATTCTTCCCAGTGCAGTATTAATGCTTACATCGGTCTGCTCTGCAATTTCTTTAAAGCTTAATCCTCCATAATGACGTAAAAGAATTACTTCTTTTTGTTCAAGTGGAAGTTCATCAATGAGAGCTCTAACATCCTGACGTATCTGCTCTTTAATAATAATATCTTCCACATTATCACTAGAATACTTTTTAGAATTCAAAATGAAATTCTCATATGATTCTCCTTTGACTTCACTATTCTGCTTTATCTTCCTAAAGTGATCTATGGTTAGATTGTGAGCAATACGGATGGTCCAGGAAAGAAATTTCCCATTATCCTTATACCTGCCGGTCGAAAGAGAATGTACAATTTTAATAAAGGTATCCTGAAAAATATCTTCAGCTAACACTGAATCCTTTACTAAAATTAAAATATAAGTATAAACTTTGTTTTTGTGACGGCTAATCAACACTTCTATGCTTTGCTGGTTGCCATCCTGGAATTGCTTAATCAATTCCTGATCGGACATTTTATTCAAATTCACAACAACCTCCTATTTAAGAGTAATTAAAGCGTAGAAGTATTACTATAGGCGGTCCTCCTTTAGGTAGATGTGAATAAAATGTTAATAACGGTGCAAAATAACACAAAAAAACCTTTCAACAAAATTTATTATTTTTGAAATAGTTAAAGTTTGTTAAGAAATACACATTTGTATCTTTGCAATTATTATGCCAAAGAATGTTAAAAAGGGACAAAACCACATCCACATAAAAGGTGCAAGAGTCCATAATTTAAAGGATTTTGAGTTATTCATTCCTCGCAACAACTATGTTGTGGTTACAGGGTTATCGGGCTCTGGTAAGTCATCACTGGCTTTTGATACTATATACGCTGAAGGCCAGCGCAGATATGTAGAGAGTTTGAGCTCCTATGCCAGGCAGTTCCTTGGACGTATGCAAAAGCCTGATGTTGACTTCATTAACGGCATTCCACCTGCTATTGCTATAGAGCAAAAAGTAAACTCCAGGAATCCCAGGTCAACAGTAGGCACAACCACAGAGATTTATGATTACATGAAGTTGCTTTTTGCCCGCATTGGCAAAACATATTCACCGGTCTCCGGTAAAAGAGTAAAAAGGCACTCCGTAAATGATGTGGTTAAATTTATAATGAAATGCGAAAAAGAAGTCAGAGTACTCATATTAGCTTCTCTTAGCATTCCTCAAGATTACAATATTCAAGAATATTTTGAAATATTATTAAAACAGGGTCTTACACGAATTGAAATTAAGGGTGAAATAATTAAAATATTTGATATTTTAAAGAATCCAGAAATTTTTACAGAAACTGACACTATTCAAGTAGTCATTGATAGAATTTCTGTAGAGGTTAATAAAGAAACTCAGAGTCGTATTGCTGATTCAGTACAAACTGCTTTCAGCATTGGTCAGGGAAACTGTATAATTGAAGCTTACCAGAATGATAAGATTCTAAAGGAACAGTTTTCTAATAAATTTGAATCAGACGGAATTGTTTTTGAAGAGCCTTCAACACACATGTTTAGCTTTAACAATCCCTTAGGCGCATGCCCTTCATGTGAAGGCTATGGAAAAATAATAGGAATTGATGAAGATCTTGTAATTCCCAACAAGAATCTATCTATTTATGATGATGCTGTAGTTTGTTGGAGAGGTGAGAAAATGAAAAAGTGGAAGGAAAAGCTAATTCAGAACGCTGCAAAGTTTGAATTTCCCATCCATAAACCTTATTATCAACTCAACGATGACTATAAGAGTTTACTTTGGACTGGAAACGCATATTTCAAGGGTTTGAACAAGTTTTTTAAATACCTTGAAGAGAAAAAATATAAAATCCAATACAGAGTAATGCTTTCAAGATACCGCGGAAAAACTACCTGTCCCGAATGTAAAGGTGCCCGGCTAAAAAAAGAAACGTACTATGTTAAGATTAACGGAAAATCAATCAATGATCTTGTAAACCTTTCAATTTCTGACCTATATGATTTCTTCAGTACGATAAAATTAAATAATTTCGAGAAGGAAGTGGCTGAAAGAATCCACATTGAAATTAAATCACGGCTAGAGTTTCTTTTACATGTGGGCCTTGGTTATCTAACAATTAATCGATTATCTTCAACTCTTTCAGGAGGAGAATCTCAAAGAATTAACCTTGCCACCTCTTTAGGAAGCAGTCTTGTGGGTTCATTGTATATTCTTGATGAACCCAGTATTGGATTGCACCCTAGAGATACTATGAGGCTAATAAATGTTCTGCAGGATTTGAAAAAAATAGGCAATACTGTTATCGTTGTTGAGCACGATGAGGATATTATCCAAGCTGCCGATCAAATTATTGATATTGGGCCATTTGCTGGACGATTTGGTGGAGAAGTTGTTTTTCAGGGCAATTATGCCGATCTATTAGCTGACACAAAAAGCCTCACTGCTAAATACTTAACCTTAAAAGAATCCATACCAGTTCCGTCCGTCAGAAGAAACTGGACCAATTACATCGAAATAAAAGGGGCCAGGGAAAATAATCTAAGAAATATTTCTGTAATTATTCCCTTAAATATTCTAACTGTTATTTCAGGAGTTAGTGGTTCGGGTAAGTCAACACTCATAAAAAACATACTCTATCCAGCCTTGAATAAAATAATTAATGGGATAGGTGAAAAAACTGGAGATTACGATACACTGGATGGTGATGTAAATATGATTGAACAAATTGAGTTTGTCAATCAGAATCCAATTGGAAAATCAAGTCGGTCTAATCCAGTAACCTACTTAAAGGCCTGGGATGAAGTCAGGAAACTTTTTGAAGAGCAACCCTTATCCAGAATAAATGGATACAAAGCAGCACATTTTTCCTTTAATATTGATGGTGGCAGATGCGATGAGTGCCAGGGTGAGGGTATTATTAAAGTTGGAATGCAGTTCATGGCTGATGTTGAGTTGGTTTGTGAAAGCTGTAAGGGGCAGAGATTTAAAGATGAGATCCTTGAGGTTAGATTTAAGGATAAAAATGTTTATGATCTTCTTGAAATGTCTGTAAATGAAACCATTGAATTTTTTACACGTAATGAGGCCAGTTTGACGAAAAAGATTTGCAAGAAACTTCAACCACTGGCTGAGGTAGGATTGGGCTATATAAAGCTGGGACAATCGTCTTCGACCTTGAGTGGCGGAGAAAGCCAAAGGGTTAAACTAGCTTCTTTTCTTGGCAAAGAATCGTCCCAATTTCAACATTGCCTTTTCATTTTCGATGAACCCACAACAGGTTTGCATTTTCATGATATCAAGAAACTGTTGGACTCCTTCCAGGGTCTTATCGAACGGGGACATTCAATCCTTATAATTGAGCATAATCTTGAAATAATTAAATCAGCAGACTGGATTATTGATCTGGGTCCAGAAGGAGGAGAAAATGGAGGTGAAGTAGTATTGGCTGGAACACCTGAAGACATTTCAAAGTTCAAGAAGTCCTATACTGGAATGCACCTTTTACCAAAATTATAGTTGTAATTTCAATTTTGTTTTATATAAAAAAAGACCACCTTTTAAAAGGCAGCCTTCCTTACAGGACAATTTCAAAATTACTTAAACTTTAAACCAAACATAATTGCTACGCAACCACTCGTTGGTTCTGATGAAGTATCTGGATTTGTGGGGACTTTTATAGCAATCTTTAATTGTTGACTTGCCTCAAGTCTAAAGTCCCAAACCCTACTATAATCATTATCTTTATTCGAATAAATTACATTTTTACTGGCATCTAATACTGTGAATTCTACCTCAGGCAAGTTATCGGAACCACATATTGCAATTCTATATTCCTGGTCAGAGTAAAATGTCTTATAAAGCTCAGCTTCCTCTCCCTCAGTAAGGATGGCCGCATGATAGTTACCATCATGTATAAAAGGATCCAGTTCTAGTCTACAGACCTTTTTGGCGAATCCCTTACATTGCGCATTACTTGTAAGCGGGACTAATACAAGTACAGTTACTGCTATAAATAGATATAAAAATCTTTTCATCTTGTTATATTTAGGAGATATACTTACTTCTTATTCTCATTACTTTCTCCTGTAGCTCAGAAAATAATTCAGGAGTTATAGTTGATTGTGTTTTAGACTTTAAAGTAGTCACATTAGATTCTTCATCAACAGTAGCTTTAACAGGACTTGTTGTGGTCAAGGTAATTTTATCAAAAGTGTATTTCAGATCTTCCATATCAACAAGAACCTCCTGTACATCTTCACTATCTAGACTTTCATTAAGTAGTCTCATTACAATGTCCAATGAAAGTTTTTGGTCAACAATTTTAGTCACCAATTCATTTTCCTTTGCAGCATCAGGCTCAACCATTTGAGTTGAAAGATACAAGCCTTCTACCCAGCCACCAACCAATACAATAGCAGCAACAGACGATCGATCATTCTCATGCAGGAACGAACTAGAATTCATGAAAGTATCTGAAATGATCTCCATTATAACATCTCTGTTATTAATGTTTTCCTCCAGCCTTTCTATGGTTTCATCGTTAATTGCATCAAGGATACCTAAACCATCAGCCATCTTTTTAGATGCATTCATATAATTTATTGAGGCTTCCGTCTGGTCATATAAACTAACAAAGCTTAAATCACAAGTATAAATCCCAAGATTCAATGCCATACTCATATTGTTTGAATAATTCGTAGCATTATCAACAGGATTAAGCAAGTCTTCATTATATATTGCTCCAGCTGATCGTATCATCATTGCGGTTTCAAGGGGTGACGGCATTGAATAAAAAATCTTTTTCACCTCCCCAATATCTTGAAATAACTCTTTATCGAGTTCGCTCATATCCAGAACCAACTCAGGTTCTTCGGCCTTATTCTTCTCACTTTCACCAGATTGACATGCAGGCATTAAAACCAATGCTACTGCAAGCAATAAAAGATTTAAGTGAAAGAACTGAAAGGATTTACTTTTCATAAGTACGTGATTTTTAAGGATAAATTTCTAATTAACCAAACGATTACATTACCAATTTTAGTATTTTTTGTTAATGCAATACTTCTTATTACGGAGATACGGAAAAATAGTTATGAAATTTTTGAAATTTTTGAAAAAATTATTCCCTATAATAATATTATATCATTGGGAAATAACCAGTCATAAATATCTAAGACTTTAAATATAAATTCAGGCCTAAATAAAAAGCTAAAACGAACAATATATTTTATTGGAATTGTAATTTTGCAAATAAATGGATTGACTACATTTCTAAAACAAATGTCAATTATGACCCAAAATAATAAAAAACAAATTAAGACAGACCTTCAATCAGAGAATCCGCTTATAGTATTAGAAGCTATTCAAAAGCTTCGTCAGGAAGGTTCTCCAGTACTATTAGAGGCTTTGATAGAATTATTGTGTAGTACGGGAAATGATGATATAAAAACAACTATTATTTTATTTTTGGATGATTTAAGGGATCAAAAATCAGTAACTGTTATTCTAAAGGCAATCCAAAATGAAAAATATAAAAATGATAAAGGTACCATTGTATCTTCCTGTTGGAAGTCTGGCCTGGACTTTTCTTCTGCCCTAGATGTTTTCCTGGAAATTTTTATTTCAGATGAATTTACTATTGCCCTGGAGGCTTATAGTGTATTGGAAAACGACATTCCTATATTGCCTAAAGAAGATGTAGATAAACACCTTGACTATTTGAAAGAAATACAAAATATCCCTCCTGACAGGAAGCCTTTAGCATTAGATATTGTGAATATGCTAGAAGGTCGGAAAGCAGGTACTATATAAAAGAAAGAAATTAATTTACTCCCTACTTATCAGTTTTTGAAGTCTCAGAATTTACTGGCGGCTTTCCTGAAATATATTTTCCAACAAGCATAGCAATAATAACAGTAAGGTACACTTGCCCGGAAACACTAATTAGTATTGCAAGTGATCTGGCGATCGGAATTGTTGGCAAAACATCTCCATATCCAAGGGTAGATATGGTAACGAAAGTAAAATAAACGGAATCAGCCATAGTTACAATATCCACATTTGGAAAATTAATCGACTCTGGATAGAAATAAGTAACCACATCTACAACATAAGCAAACATAACACCCAATAACAAATACCCCGAGATGGCCTCAGCAATCACACCTTCATCAACATACTTACTTTTAGCAATCTGAATTATTAACCGAACAACCAAGACAATAAAAAAGCTAATCACCATAAAACTCGAAATGAATTTTAAGAAGGGAAGATTCAACATTCTCGATATCCATAAAATAAAAAAAGTAATAAGGGCAAAAATAAAGGTCCTTTTCCATCCTGATTTGAGACTAAAAATACTTGTAAATAAAATAGCCGACAATAAAATAGTATATAGAACATCGACCCAATTAACTGGGAATAGAGGTATGATAAAAATGGCAAATATTAAAAAGGCAAGCTGTAATATCTGAATAAATCCATTCTTAAATAGTCTCTTTAAAAGATCTTTCATGATAATTATGATTTGAGGGTGAATTTTTCAGAGTAAAGAAAAATCAGCCCTTATGCTTTGCTGATTTCTAATGAATATTTGAAAAATATCGCATAAACTGAGATCTTTCATAAAGTGAGGGATCTTTAATATTGCTGTAACTCAATTTACCTCTGAAACTATCAACAGATTTGAAATTATTATTGTCCATCCATTTAGACAGTTCATCAATCATAGATCCTATGAAAGGAATACCTTTTTTATATAAAACTGAACACACCTGTACTGCTGTAGCTCCTGCAAGCAAAAGTTTAATGGCAGATACTCCATTATGAACACCTGTTGATGCTGCAATATCAATTCTATCAACTTGATCAGAAAGAATCCCAACCCAACGTAATGTTTGTCTGATCTCGGCAGGAGTACTAAACACTTCCGCAGAAGTCATTTTCATCTTATTTATATCAATATCTGGCTCATAAAAACGATTAAATAATACTACACCATCAAGCTTTCTATGATACAACTTATTCACAAGGCCTGGCAAATTTGAAAATTGCCTACCAAGCTTAAATGAGATTGGAATACTTATAACACTTTTCAATTTTTCAACTAAATCCAGATAAACTTGTTCATAATCTTGAGAAGATAAATTCTTATCGGTAGGAAGAACAAAAACGTTTACTTCCAGAGCATCCGCTCCTGACTGCTCAAATTTCTTTGAAAATTCAACCCATTCACTGGACGTAGTACAATTCACGCTTGCAATTATTGGGATATTAACCTTTTTCTTCGATTCCTCAATCAGTGTCAAGTAATTATCCACAGAATTATCTTTCGTGTAATTTAATATATAGTCGGCTGCCTCTGGATAGTCACTGTGCCCAATATATTGACCAGCCTCATATTTCAATTGCTCCTCAAACAAAGATTTTAACACAACTGCACTTGCCCCGGCTTTTTCAATTTCCACAATCTTTTCTACAGAATCAGAAAGCCCTGAACTACTTACAATTAGTGGATTTTTCAGATCAAGTCCAAGATATTTTACATTAAGATTTGCCATAATAACTAAGTTGAATAATTAAATTGATGCGATTTTTTCAGTTTCTGTTTCCAAATATCATGCTTCCGATCCGAATCATTGTGCTTCCTTCCTCAATAGCAATTTTATAATCGGATGACATGCCCATCGAGATCTCCTTAAAGTCCTGGTCCATATTAAAATAATCTGTTTTAAGTTTCTCGAAAAAATTATATAAACCCTTGAACTCTTTCCGAATTTGTTCCAAATTACTGGTATAAGTGGCCATGCCCATTACACCCAAAATCTTTACATTCTTCATTTGATGGAAGTCTGAGGAATCTAATATAGCAATCACCTCTTCTTCGCTAAACCCAAATTTCGTATCTTCAGTTGCAATATGCATTTGCAACAATACATTTAAAACTCTTCCAGATTTTCCGGCTTCCTTATTAATTACCCTTAATAACTTCAGGCTATCAACGCCATGCATTAAATGAACAAATGGAGCAAGGTATTTCACTTTGTTGGTCTGCATGTGTCCTACCATATGCCACTCAATATCTGAAGGTAAAGATTCATATTTTCGAACAAGATCCTGCACCTTATTTTCTCCAAATACCTTATAACCTTTATTATAGGCATCCAGGATCATGTCCTCAGGTTTAGTTTTAGAGATGGGGATAAGTTTTACATGAGAAGGAATCTCATCTACAAATATCTTTATATTATCAGCCACTTGAATCATAAGACCAAAGGAAAAAATAGATCTGAAAAATAATTATAAAGATAAAAGTAAAAAGTAATAATTCCAGATCAAAGTAAATATAAAAAAAGAGCCTGAATTTTAATATAACTCAAGCTCTTCATAAAAGTAAAAAATAATGTTCTATTTATTCCAGGCTATGAATTACCAGACCGCTCCTGAGCTTTGGTTCAAACCAGGTAGTTTTAGGAGGCATTATATTATCAGTATCAGCAATATCAATTAATTGTATCAAAGTAACAGGAAACAAAGCAAAAGCCACTTTCATTTCTCCTGAGTCGACCCTTCTTTTTAACTCACCTAGCCCCCTGATTCCACCTACAAAATCAATCCTGGTAGATCTACGAAGGTCTGTAATATCCATAAGTGGAGCCAGAACCTGTTCGGTTAAAATTGTAACATCAAGTACTTCAATTGGATCATTGTCGTTGTATGTTCCTTCTTTTGCGGTTAAAGAATACCAATCCCCTTCAAGATACATAGAAAAGTTATGCAAGTGCTCGGGTGTATAAATTTCCTTACCTTTTTTTACAAGCTCAAAACTACTCTCTAACTTTAATAAAAACTCAGCCGGCTCCATATGATTTAAATCTTTAATTAGCCGGTTATAATCAATTATAGATAACTGATCCTCTGGAAAGTGAACAGCCAGGAAATAGTTATACTCCTCGCTACCAGTATGATTTGGATTATTCCTCTTTTTCTCATTTCCAACTAAGGCTGCAGCAGCAGTACGATGATGACCATCCGCAACATAGGTTGAAGGGACCTTTTTAAAAAGCTCTGTTATATTTTCAATTGTCTTATCATTATCCACTACCCAAAATTGATGACCAATACCATCCTCAGCAACAAAATCATAAACAGGTGTATTACTGGTTACAACATTGTTTATTACGCTATCTAATTCCTTTAGAGCAGGATAAGTAAAGAAAACAGGTTCGATATTCGCGTCATTAATCCGCACATGCTTCATCCTATCTTCTTCTTTATCAGGACGGGTCAATTCATGCTTTTTAACAACACCATCCATATAATCTTCCACTGAAGCACAGGCTACCAAACCATACTGTGTTCTACCATTCATGGTCTGGGCATAAACATAGTAATTCTCCTTTTCATCCTGTACCAGCCAAGCATTAGACTGGAATTTTAAAAAATTCTCTTTTGCCTTATTATATACTTCTTCACTATGCACATCAATATCCGGATCAAGATCAATTTCTGGTTTGATGATATGGAGCAATGAATAATCATTCCCTTGAGCTTCGACTCTGGCTTCTTCAGAGTTCAATACATCATAGGGTCTGGACGCAAGTTTTGAAGCAATTCCTGCAGGTGGTCTAATACCTTTAAACGGTTTAATAATGGCCATTTCTCAGAAAGATTTATTTAAATATGAAAAACTATCTGTTCTAATTTACCTTATAAGTGGTATCTCCTTTTTCAAGGAAGTTAACTATTTGTTGGGCAGCAGCAATACCTGCATTTATATTAGCCTCTGCAGTTTGAGCTCCCATTTTCTTCGGTGTAAAAAAGCCTCTTTCGGGGTATTCAGTTGCAATAAACTCTGCATTGTCAGGAGCTATATCAGAAACATAAACAAAATCAGGTCTTTCTTCAAACATTTTAACCAAAGAGTCTTCATTAACAACCTCTTTTCTAGCTGTATTTATCAAAGTTGCCCCATTTGGCATCATATTTAAGAGGTCAAAGTTTATAGAGTTACGCGTTTTATCATTTGAAGGTATATGCAAGGATATGTACTGCGAAGTTGAGTACAAATCTTCCACTGTATCAACAGGTTTAACCCCATCCTTTTGAATAACTTCGGCTGGAACAAATGGATCAAAGGCAATTACTTCCATACCAAAACCCTTGGCAATTATTGAAACCAATCTACCCACATGGCCATAAGCATGTATACCCAGGGTTTTACCTTTCAATTCGGTCCCAGCTTTACCATTATATTTACCCCGAGCCAAATAAACCATCATTCCTAGGGTCAATTCGGCTACGGCATTTGAGTTCTGCCCGGGAGTATTCATTGCGACAACACCATTACTTGTCGCAGCCTCCAGGTTAATATTGTCATATCCAGCACCAGCCCTAACAACAATTTTAAGATTTCCAGCAGCATCTAATACTTCTGGAGTCACCTTATCACTGCGAATAATCATCGCATCAACATCAGCCACAGCAGTGATCAGATCGGTAGGGTCAGTGTATTTCTCAAGCAAAACTAGTTCATAGCCTGCATTATCAATAACTTTTCTGATTTCAGACACCGCAACCGGAGCAAAAGGTTTTTCGGTGGCTACTAGTACTTTTTTCATAATATATGATTTACAATAAGTTAATTTTAATTATAAAAACCTAGGCTTTTTCTGTCTCAAACTCCTGCATTACAGCAATTAATGCTTCCACACTTTTCCTCGGTAATGCATTGTAAGTTGAAGCTCTGAAACCACCTACTGACCTATGCCCTTTGATGCCAATCATTCCCCTTTCGGTAGCAAAATCAAGGAACTCTTTTTCATATTCAGCGTACTCTTCATTCATAATCCAGCAGATATTCATGATTGACCGATCGGCCTCGTCTAAAACTGTTGGTTTGAATAATTTATTCCTATTAATCTCATCATAGAGTAGCTGAGCTTTTTCCATATTTTTCTGGTACATTGCATCCAACCCACCCTGGTCCCTCAACCACCGAAGTGTTTGGAGAGCAGCAAATACAGGCAGCACAGGGGGTGTATTGAACATTGAGCCTTTTTCAATATGGGTGCGATAGTCAAACATGGTTGGAATAGGACGATTTAATTTACCCAGAACATCATCTCTAACAATAACAAAGGCAACTCCGGAAGGAGCCAGATTTTTTTGAGCACCTCCATAAATAAGGGCATACTTTGAAACATCCATTGGGCGACTGAAGATATCTGAAGACATATCTGCCACCAAAGGTACAGGAGAGTCCATATCATACTTGATTTCTGTACCGTAAATCGTATTATTTGTAGTAATATGGAAATAATCAGCATCAACCGGAATATCATACCCTTTTGGAATATAATTGTAAACTTTATCTTTTGATGATGCAACTTCCACTACTTCTCCGTACAACTTAGCTTCTTTTATAGCTTTTGCGGCCCAAGCTCCGGTATTAAGATAAGCTGATTTAGAATTCATAAGATTCATTGGGATCATAGCAAATTGAGTACTGGCACCACCTCCAAGAAATAAGACATGGTAGCCTGATGGGATATTCAATAAATCAACAAATAATTGTTGTGCTTCATCCATGACAGCAACGAATTCTTTACTCCGATGAGAGACCTCTAATACAGAAAGGCCAATTCCGTCAAAATTCTGAACTCCTTCAACAACTTTTTCAATGGTATATTGAGGAAGGATAGAAGGTCCGGCATAAAAATTATGTTTTTTCATACTTTTTAAATTTAAAGGTATATTAATCTACAACAAATGTAAAACTCAAAATTTCAATTTACTATGATAAATTGCACCAAATAATCATCCATGAATACAATACCGGGAAGTTTTAAAGTTCAAAGATATATTATGAATAATTATCCTTTATAAATTGGGAGCTTTACAACCTCAGCCCGAAGAGTTTTATTCCGGATCTTAATAAATATTTCCGATCCTTCCTTCCAGTATCCTTTGTTAAGATATGCCATACCAATTCCTTGTTTCATCATGGGGGACATAGAACCAGAAGTAACTTCACCAATCGTATCTCCATTTTCATTAACAACTTCATAGTGCTGACGAGGAATTCCACGTTCAAGCATTATGAAACCCTTAAGTCTTTTTGAAACTCCCTCTTCCTTCTGCCTTATGAGATATTCCCTGTCAATAAAGTCCTTTCCATCCACAAACTTTGTAATCCAACCAAGTCCAGCCTCAATTGGAGATGTTGTATCAGTTATATCGTTTCCGTATAGACAATATCCCATCTCTAGCCTGAGAGTATCTCTGGCACCCAGACCAATAGGCATAATACCATAATCCTCCCCTGCTTCCATAATTGCATTCCACAATTTGGCTGCATCCTCATTTTTGACATATATTTCACAACCACCGGCCCCTGTATAGCCTGTTGTAGAAAAAATCACATCATCAATGCCTGCAAAGTTTATTACTTTAAATGTATAGAAATCCATATCTATAACATTTTCATCCGTTAGCTTTTGCATTACCTCCAATGCAAGCGGTCCTTGAATTGCCAATTGTGCCAGGTCATCAGAAGCATTTACAAGGTCTGTCCCAAGCACTAGCCCAAACTCTTTTGCCTGCACAACCATCCAGTCCCAGTCTTTGTCAAGATTTGCCGCATTAACTACTAGCAGGTAATTATCTGAGTCAAACCTATAAACAAGTAGATCATCAACAATTCCACCTTTTCCGTTTGGAAAGCAGGTGTACTGAACTTTCTCATTTGTTAAAACAGAGACATCATTAGTCGTAATCTTCTGTAGGTATGCAAGCGCTTTTGGTCCTTTCACCCATACTTCACCCATATGTGATACATCGAACACTCCCAGTTTTTCCCGGACAGTTTGATGTTCAATGGAAATACCTTTATACTCAACTGGCATTAGATATCCGGCAAAGGGAACCATTTTTGCTCCAAGATCTACATGAAAATCAGTAAAAGCAGTATGTTTCATCAAATCGTTGGTTTTGAATTAGGCGATTTAAAAAATAAAAATGGAAGATCAGAACCAGAGAATTCCAGCACTTGATCTTCCATCTCAAAAAATTATCTCATATCTTCAAACAGTGGTATCTCTAATGCAAGTTCTGCATCAACCATAGCCTTTATTTTACTTTCAGCCTGAAAATATCGAACTGCTTTTGTAGCTGGTAATATTTTTAAGAACTTTTTAAAATAAGATTTTTCAAGTTTTAGAAGTTCTGCATCAATGTTAATAGAATTTGTCCACAATTCTTTAGCCTTCTCATCAGTCATGCTAACATAATTATTCGCATAATCATTGACTACATTTACCAATTTCGTGTTAACTACATACATTTTCTCGTTGTATTCATTATACAAGGGCCAGAATGCAGTACTTTCCATATCGGAAAGATTCATAACCTCAGCAATCGCAGCTTTCTTTTCTGTTTTCATTACCCCCCTGGTAACCTCAACATAATCATTTACTGTCTGCGCAAATAAACCTGTTCCAACAAATACAAACAGGATCCCAAATAATAATTTTCTCATTTCTAAAAGATTTAAATTTATAAATATTAATGAGATCAAAAATAATTAAATTATATCGAAATAATATGACCAGTTTTCATTTGTTAATATCTTTTCAATAAAAGATTTAAAGCACTGATATAGAATTGATAATTAAATAGTGAGAGAGAGTACGAGAAAATCCAGGCTAATCTGTATTTTCTGGAATGACCCACAACCAGCTATACCAATACCATACATTTGATTGTTTGGCAGATGGTGCAGTTATGGTATATAATGTTCTTCTGGAAACAAGAGTATTTATTGATTGAACAGTAATCAAAGATTTTTCCATATTAAAACTCATCTGACATTCCATTTCCCCTCCAACAAAACATTGTAAATTTGATGTCTCGATCAATTCTGGATCCAGCAATTGTACTACTAATTCGGGAGGATTAGAATTTCTAACAATAGGGTCATAATCCTGCACTGGCTTAACGGGAAGGGCCCTCATGTTTACTTTTTGAATAAATTTCCCCAAACTTGAGAGATTCCCTGTCATAGGAAAACGAGGTAAAGCATATATATCACTAAGTGTCGAAATAACACCTGAATTCTGACCTACAGCTGCTTTTATTCCAAACTTGTTCAATTCAGCCTTAATTTTGTTAGTGTACTCCCCATAAGGATAAGAATATACCTCAGGAGTAAAACCTAAATTCCTGGCAAACAGCTCCTGACTAATTTTCAAGTCATTATTAAAATTTTCAATCAATTCAGAGCCCTGGTAATCAGTAAAGTAATCGTGTGAATGTGAATGATTCCCAATTTCAATTCCCTCTCCAACCAAAAATTGAATTTCCTCCCAGCTCAAGAAATCCGGATATCCCACCTGAATGGTATTGATAAATACTGTAGCCTTAAACCCATATTTTCTTAACAATGGCATTCCTCCAGAAATAAATGATTTATATCCATCATCAACGGTGAGAACAACTGTTTTTGGTGGAATATTTTCATCACTTAGAAGCAACTGAACAACCTCTTTTAATGTTAAAACATTATATTCATTTTCTTTCAAATACCTTAGATGGTTTTCAAAATCTTCCAGGCTAATGTTTGTAGACGGGTATCTATCATCCCCAAAACGGTGATAAACAAAACAGTTTATGTTCTCACCTACAGACTCATTTTTTGAATCAGAAAGACTCGGTTCGGAACGGGAATTTCCCTGACATAGTAGCCCTAATTGGACGATTACCACAAGAAGAATTCTGAATCCCATGGGAATGAAAATTTATTTGATGTATTTTGGGTCAATGATATAGTTATCGTATTTAACTAAATCATTTTTATTTAATACGATCCGAATTTGCTCAACATACTCTGCACCTCTTTCACTATAAGGTGTAAGATAAGGAATAAGTTTATAAGGATCATCTAATATTAAGCGCTCTGACCTAAAATCACTATAAGGTCCTAAAGCAATGGTAAAAAAGTAACTTTCAATTGATTTTGATAAGGATGGATACTTCTTCAAATAGATTGTTTTACCGCTTCGTTGACCAAGGGCCTTAATACTGGGGATATCGGAATTATATGTCCAGATACCAAAAATATTATTTGCTTCAACAAAAAATCTTGAAGTTCCCCAACCGCTCTCAATAGCCGCTTGTGCAATGACAATACTCGTTGGATGCGTATGAAGCATTTTATTTAAATCGTCGATATTCTCAGTTTTATATTTTTCCAGTATACTCTGAATATATTCTTTCTCATTGACTTTTAACTTATTCGTGTCTTTTGACATTAGCCTGGTCATTTCCATTTGCTCTTGCTCTAGATTATGCTTTGCAACAAGAACTGCAGGTATGATTAAATCAATAAATTTCTGCTTTTTCTCATCTACGGGGAGGCTGTCGAGAGATATTGAATTTAAATAATCATAGGGCAACACCAAACTATCTGTAATGTCAACTATATCATTACTTGAATCAATGTTTTTTGATATCAATTCAACTACTTCCATCTTTTCTTTACAACTAATATTTAAAAATATAAGCAGCAAGAAGAATAGCGTCCATTTTAAATATCCTGACTTCAGCATAGATGCAAAATTGAATAATTTAAAAGAATAAAGCTAAACATTAAAATAGAATTGTAAAGCTTTTCTTAATTTTAGGACCTTTCATAAAATCAGGAATTAACATGGGAATGCTAATCCTGCCAAAGATAGATTTCGGATTAAAATGGACGTGAAATATAGCATACTGGAAGTTAATGATAAGAATTCTACAAGAAAGTTCCTGAACTTTCCTTCAGCATTATATAAGGGTGAAAAAAACTGGATAAGACCACTTGATGATGATATTGAGAAGATATTCGATCCGAAAAGAAATAAATCATTCAGAAAAGGAAAGGCAATACGCTGGATTGTCCTAGATGAGTACAAAAGTGTAGTTGGTAGAGTTGCAGCCTTTTATGGACAGAAAGCTGAAGTGAAATATGATCAGCCTACTGGTGGATTGGGATTCTTTGACTGTATAGATAATCAACAGGTCGCAAATTTTTTATTTGATGCCTCAAGGAATTGGCTTAGGACAGAGGGACTGGAGGCGATGGATGGGCCCATTAACTTTGGTTCACGAGATAGCTTTTGGGGTTGTTTGGTAGATGGTTTTTACCAGCCATTGTATAATATGCCATACAATTTTAAGTACTATAATAATTTGTTTGCGAATTATGGATTTAAAAACTATTTCTTTCAATATACCTACCACCTGATCCTCGAAGTTGGAAATTTAAAGCCTACCATAGCTAAAAAAGCGGAGCGTTTGTTACGTGACCCGGAATATTCAATCAGGATTTATGAAAAAAAGAACCGTGATAAATACGCTCTTGATTTCAAGGAGGTTTTTAACAAAGCCTGGGCAAAATTTCCGGGAGTTCAGCCTATCCGCAAAGCTTCAGCCATTGCATTATTTAGTTCACTGAAGTCAATTATCAATCCTCAGCTATTAATTTTTGTCTATTACAAGGGCGAGCCAGTTGCTTTTTTCATCATGATACCTGATCTTTTTCAGATCATCAAGAAATTTAATGGAAGATTTCATTTTATCAACAAGCTTAGACTAGTTTATAATGTAAAAGTGAAAAAGACCTGTACAAGAGCTATTGGCTTAATTTTTGGTGTAGTTCCTGAATTTCAAGGGAAAGGTGTTGCTGAAGCTATGGTAAAGTTCTTTGAAGATGAAGTCGGTGAGGGTATGAGACTCACTGACCTGGAAATGAATTGGATTGGTGATTTCAACCCGAGTATGATGAAATTAGCTGAACAGGTTGGAGGAAGCATTCGCAAAACTCACATTACCTATCGTTATTTATTCGACAGAAACAAGGAGTTTATAAGGGCAAAATCTCTTTAAAAAGCTAGTTTCGTACTATATTTCAATTGTTCTCCCCTCCTCTGCAAGCTCAACCTCTGAAAATATACTTTTAGCCTCCATTAATAATGGGGACAAGTCTTTGTAACGTGCAGAAAAATGTCCTATTAACAACTTTTTTACCTGAGCTTCCTTTGCAATTGAAGCTGCTTGCTTTGCAGTTGAGTGAAAAGTCTCCTTTGCTCTTGAGGCCTCATTCTCCATAAAAGTGGATTCATGAAATAATAAATCAACAGATTTGATTTTTGAAATTATACCACGGTTAAAAAGAGTATCTGTACAATAGGCAAAAGACCTGGAACGAGGAGGGTCAGAAGTAAGTATATCATTGGGGATTACTCTGCCTGATTCTGTTTTAAAATCATCTCCACTCTTGATTTTAGCCCTATCTTTTATCGGGATACTATATGCATCTAGCATTTCTTTCTTCAAACTCCGTAACTTTGGTTTCTCACGAAATAAAAAACCGCAGGTGGGTATTCTATGTTTCAAAGGAAAACTATCAATCTCAATTTTTGCATCTTCAAAAATACGTTCAGATTTTTTACAATTAATCGAATGAACTGTAAGTGGATAGCCTAAATGAATATTTAATAGGTCAAAGTGAACATTTAATATTTCACCGAGATCACTGGGTCCGTAAATATGCAATTTATTTTTCCTTCCAATCAAATCTAATGATGAAAGCAGCCCAAATAATCCAAATATATGGTCGCCATGAAGATGGCTAATGAATATGTGATCTAAACGATTAAGTCTGATTTTGTATTTGCGTAATTGGATCTGGGTTCCCTCTCCGCAGTCTATCAAAAAAAACCGCTCATGTGCATTGAGCACATAAGCGGCAGGAAATCTTTTGGACGTTGGCAAAGCCGAACTGGAACCCAATACTGTAAGGGAGAAAGACACTTTAGGCTTCTTTCTCCGCAGTTTGAATTAAAGTTTCTGCTTCTTCAACTGTCTCAGTTATGTTTAATACTGTATCTAATTGTGAAATTGTAATTAATCTTTCAACTGCTTCACTTAAGCCAGACAGAACAAATATACCATTGGCATTTTTACACAATCGATTAGCAACTAAGATTGCACTTAATCCGCTTGAATCACAATATTTACATTTTATCAGATCTAAAATAATGTTCTTCTCACCATTTCCAGACACCAAAACCAGTTCTGATTTGAGGTTAGGAGCAATATGAGTATCAAGTTTTTCCTCAAGAACTTGAATTAGAGTATAATCTGAGCGTTTTTCTATGTTTAGTTCCATTGTATTAAAGTAATTTGGTCATTAAAGATAATTATTTTTTCTTTTCCTTGGCAGTTTTCTTCTGATTTTCTTCCATCTCAGTTTTCAATGCTGCAAGTTCAGAAATATCACCCAGAGTTGTTTTTTCAAGACCAGTTTTCAGTTTACGGGTAGTCTTTTGAGAACTATTCTGACTTGATTTTCTTGTACTTTTCGCTTCTGATTTCTTTTCATCTTCATAAACTCTGGTGTGGGATACTACTATCCTTTTGGCACCTTTGTTAAACTCAAGAACTTTGAATGGAAGTTTCTCATCAACCTTCATTTTACTACCATCTTCCTTAGCAATATGACGTGTGTTAACAAATCCTTCAACACCATAAGGTAAGTTAATAACGGCACCCTTGTCGAATACATCCATTACTGTACCTTCATGAACTGAATCAAGAGTAAATACGGTTTCAAATACGTCCCATGGATTTTCTTCCAGTTGCTTATGCCCAAGACTGAGTCTACGGTTATCTTTATCAATCTCTAAAACAACAACATCAATATCAGCACCTATAGAAGTAAATTCTGCAGGATGTTTTACTTTCTTAGTCCAGGATAGATCAGAAATATGGATCAGTCCATCAACACCTTCTTCAATTTCAACAAAGATTCCAAAGTTTGTAAAGTTCCTTACCTTGGCAGTATGCTTTGTCCCCACAGGATATCTTTCCTCGATATTATCCCATGGATCAGTTTTCAGTTGCTTCATTCCAAGTGACATTTTTCTATCATCACGATCGAGAGTCAAAATTTCAGCCTCAATCTCATCACCCACTTTCAAGAACTCCTGCGCACTCCTCAGGTGTTGTGACCAGGACATTTCTGATACGTGAATCAAACCTTCAACACCAGGAGCAATTTCAATAAATGCACCGTAATCAGCAATTACTACAACTTTACCTTTAACCTTATCTCCCACTTTCATATCCTTATTTAGTGAATCCCAAGGATGAGGAGTAAGTTGTTTGAGGCCAAGTGCAATTCTTTTCTTATCATCATCAAAATCAAGAATAACAACATTGAGTTTCTGATCCAGTTCAACAATTTCTTCTGGATGATTTACACGACCCCATGAAAGGTCAGTGATATGAATAAGACCATCAACCCCTCCAAGGTCAATAAATACACCATATGATGTAATGTTCTTAACAGTTCCTTCAAGAACCTGGCCTTTTTCAAGCTTAGCAATAATTTCTATTTTCTGCTGTTCGAGTTCGGCTTCAATTAGAGCCTTATGTGAAACAACAACGTTTTTGTATTCGTTGTTAATTTTCACCACTTTAAATTCCATTGTTTTGCCAACATATACATCGTAATCACGAATTGGCTTAACATCAATTTGAGAACCAGGAAGGAAGGCTTCGATACCAAATACATCAACGATCATACCGCCTTTGGTTCTGCATTTAATGTATCCATTAATTATTTCATCTTTCTCAAGAGATTCATTAACTCTATCCCATGACTTCAATGATCTGGCTTTCTTATGAGAGAGAACAAGCTGGCCATTTTTATCTTCCTGAATTTCAACATAAACCTCAACTGTATCACCCGCCTTCAGATCTGGGTTATATCGAAATTCATTAAGGCTTACAACACCTTCTGATTTATAGCCAATATTAATTACAACCTCGCGAGAATTCATACTGATTACTGTTCCATCAATAATTTCGTGAACAGCCACTTTTGAAAGTGTATTACCATACAATTCTTCGAACTCGGCACGCTTTTCACCTGAATAACCATCAGATTCTTTTTCAAACTGGTCCCAATCAAATTCTTCTTTATCGGCTGGCTTTACCTCTTTCGTCTCTTTTTCAGCTTTTGCTTCTTCTTTTACTTCCTCTTTAGTCACCTCGGTAGGTTCTTCAGAAGTGGTAGTTTCATTTTCTAATTCTTTTGTTTCAGCTTTTGCTTCTTCTTTTACTTCCTCTTTTGTCACCTCAGCAGGTTCTTCAGAAGTGGTAGTCTCATTTT
>JASJGS010000236.1:0-2914 GCA_033791445.1 Bacteroidales bacterium
CCTGGTGCTCTCCAAGCTCCTGTACCAAAAGGATGAATATCACGATCATTAAATATCCTGGTGCGATTATTCGGTATATTGTAAAAAAGTTTGGTCCCTCTTGTCCCGGCACAATAAATATCAAATTCCCATAATTTAAGTTTTCCTTCATCATCAACTCCTGAGGATGCTTTCATTAATGCAGCGGGCCTGAACATGTCGTACATAAATTCTTCTTTCCTGCTCCATACCAATTGTACAGGTTTTCCAATCAATTTGGCAATTTTGGCTGCTTCAACTGCTTGTCGATTATATATTTTACCGCCAAACCCTCCGCCAAGGAAAATTTGTTTTAAATGAACTTTCTCCAAAGGCATATCAAACGTTTTAGCCAATTCTTTACGTGTTCCAAAAGGGGTCTGAGTTGAAGCCCACATGGTTAATTTATCTCCTTCAAAATAACAGGTTGCTGTATGGGTCTCTATGGGCGCATGCGCTTTGTAACCGTCCTGGTAATTTGCATTCACCAAAGATTCAGAATCTTTTTTACCAAGGTCTAAACTACCCCCCTCTTCAAAAACTTTACTTTCCTTAATATTATCATCCAAATATTGAAAAACCGTTTCGTTGTCAGCTTTCGCATCAGGTTCTTTCCATTTGATTTTGACCTTTTTTGACGCTTTATTAGCAATTTCAGGATCTTTATGAGTTACAGCGACTAAATTTCCATCTTCAACCAATTCAATACCCTCAAATGTCTTTAATCCAGCTGAATCTACCTGAAGCTTCTTAGAACCATAAGATGGGGGTCTAATTACGGTTGCATAAACCATTCCTGGTAATTTAATATCTCCAGAGTATTTGGCTTTACCAGTCACTTTTGCTTCGGCATCTATGCTTATCACAGGTTTACCAATAATATCAAATTCCTTATAGTTCTTAATCTGAGGTTTCTTTTTTAAACTTCGAACAATCTTTTTACCCTTGGTTAATTCAGCATAAGTGACACTTAATTTTTTATCATCTTTTACAAATACAGTACCATTCGAGGCTTCAAGTAAATCGGGTTGAACTTCCAATTTTTCAGATGCAAGTTCTATCAGAATTTCTCGTGCTTCCGCCGCTGCCGCCCTTATTACAGGATCAGCAAAACGTGTTGTCAATGATCCCCATGTTCCCGCGTCATAAGGACAAAGGTCTGTGTCTCCCATGATCATATCAACTGAATTGATCGGGACTTCTAACTCCTCAGCCAACGCTTGAGCTAAAGAAGTAATGACTCCTTGCCCCATTTCAATTTTTCCTGTATAACAATCAACCCTACCATCTTCTTTCACTCTTAAGAACGTATTAAAGTAAATTGTTTCTTCATTTTTATTTTGACTCCATCCTTGTAACAAAGAAAGTTCACCTAAAGAGAAAATAATGATAATTCCACTTCCTAATTTTTTAATAAATTCACGACGATCATACCTTATGGGGTGATCTACATCGCTGAAATACAATTCCGTAATTTTATTTGATTCCATAATTATATTTTTTCTTTCATTTCTTCAGCTGCAGTTTGAATTGCATCAACTATTCTGTTATATGATCCGCACCTGCATAAATTATCTTCCATACCATTAATGATGTTTTCTCGTGTAAGTTCCTTGTCATTTAATAGTAGTCCATATGCATTCATGATCATTCCTGGCGTACAAAAACCACATTGCAAAGCATCATGATCTATAAAAGCTTTTTGGATAGGGTGAAGAGATCCATTGGTAGCCAGTCCTTCAATCGTTAGAATTTCTTTTCCCTCAACATCCTCTACAGAGATCATACAAGCTCGTAATGGTTCATTATCCATTAATACGGTGCAGGCACCACAGTCGCCTAATCCGCAGCCATATTTGGTTCCTGTTTGGTCCAGATAAGTTCGGATAACTGTCAAAAGGGATTCATCACCATGAACATGGACTGACACAGCCTTATCATTTAATTTAAAATTAATAGCTTTTTTCATTTTTTACGTTTTTAATACCTATTCATTTTCAATCTTTTACCTTATAAAGTTACGAAAACGTATTAATTTAAACTGCTACTTTTTGTAACTTTTTTTAAATTTCAACGTCTTGTAAAACGAAACTTTAAATAGTATCTTTACATGATATCATTAACCTTAAAAAATAATTAACATGATTGGAACTTATATAACTATTTTTGTTGTTCTCGTACTTATTGCTTCTGGATTATTTACAGTTAAACAACAAACCATTGCCATTATTGAACGTTTTGGTAAATTTCAAAGTACTAGAAACCCTGGTTTACAAATTAAAATACCGTTCATTGATAGAGTTTCAGGACGTGTAAGTTTACGGGTTCAGCAATTAGATGTAATCGTAGAAACCAAAACTAAAGATGATGTTTTTGTACAATTAAAAATATCTGTTCAATTTTTAATTAGACCCGGGCATGTGTATGACGCATTTTATAAACTTCAAAATCCACATGAACAAATTACAGCGTTTATTTTTGACGTCGTACGTGCAGAGGTTCCTAAAATGATCTTGGACGATGTCTTTGAGAAGAAAGAAGAAATTGCATTAGCAATACAACGAGATTTAAAACAAGCGATGCTTAATTATGGTTATGATATCATTAAAGCCTTAGTTACCGATATTGATCCCGATGAAAAAGTGAAAATTGCCATGAACCGAATTAATGCGGCTGACCGTGAAAAGATTGCTGCACAACATGAGGGGGATGCACAACGTATTTTAATTGTTGAACGTGCAAAAGCTGAAGCTGAAAGTAAACGCTTGCAGGGTAAGGGTATTGCAGATCAAAGAAGAGAAATTGCACGTGGTTTAGAAGAATCTGTTGACGTTTTAAACAAAGCGGGTATTAATAGTCAAGAAGCCTCTGCATTAATTGTAATTACACAACACTA
>JASJGS010000237.1:0-6236 GCA_033791445.1 Bacteroidales bacterium
CGGTGGTAATTTCCATGGTGATTATGTTTCCTTTGAAATGGATAAGTTAAAAATGGCTATATAGCCATTTTTAACTTATCCATTTCAAAGGAAACATAATCACCATGGAAATTACCACCGTGATACACTTGCTTGGTTTCTGCATCAACAATGGGGTTATCATTTACCGAGTTTACCTCCTCGGTGAGAATTCTATCCGTATTTTCGATGGTTTCATATACTGGTCCCAGAATTTGGGGTACACATCGCAAGGAATAGTATTCCTGCACTTTTTCCTCAAATACATTCTTATTTCCATTCTTAATTTTGTAAGAATTATCCTGCCTGCGCTTTATCAATCGGCTTCCCTCGACAAAATCGCGCATTGCTTTTGCAATTATTTGCTGGCCGGCGTGTTGTTTGGTGGAGTTCAGCTCAAAGGAAATATGATCGTCAAAGGATTTTACAATTTCATTGATCAGGGAGGAGGCAATTACCGACCAGTTTACCAGGTTCCTTGCATGAATTACATTTATGACCCCAATGCCTGTCATTACAGAGGTGCCATTTATAAGACCCAGGCCTTCCCGCAACCTGCACTTCAGGGGTTCCAGTCCGTGTTCCTTAAAAACCTTTTTTGCTGGCTGAAGTTCACCTTTGTAATACACATCCCCTTCGCCCAGCAGGGCAAGGGCAATATGAGAAAGCTGAACCAGGTCTCCGCTCGCTCCAACGCCTCCATGTTCCGGAACAAAAGGAATAATATTATGATTAATGAAGTATTCCAACAGATTTACCACATCGATGTGGATGGCTGAACGGCCAAATGACAGACTCCTCAACCTTGCCACCAGTGCTGCTTTAACACAGATTTCCGGCAATGGCTTACCCAGGCCGGCAGCATGACTCCTTATCAGGTTGTACTGTAGCTTTATTTGCTCTTCCCGGTCAATCTCATATTGTGCCATAGGCCCCAGGCCTGTGTTTACTCCATAAATGGTTTTATTCACCGAAAAATCCATCAGGAATTTATAAGCCGTTTCCACCTTTTCCTTTAGTTTTGGAGACACACTTACCGGGACATCCCTGAAAATAATTTTATAGAAATCTTCTACACCAAGGTTCTTATCCTCAATTTTGATCATTCTCTATTCCTCTTTAAATCTTTAAAAACCAAATTGCTAACTTAAGATCAATGTTTTAGGTACGCATTACAAATGAGGGCCTAAAAATATAAAAAATATATAAGAATCGGGATGTGTTGTCTCATTGAATCTAAACCCGCGAGATTTCTTTAGTTACCTCCACCCTTCTGGGGTGTAAACCCAATCAGAATGAATAATAGAAGAAAGTGGCAAAATATAAATTCAACAGAAAGATTATTAAATGCATTGGTGATTGAAATCCAAATATTTGATAATTACGGTCACATTGAGACTTCGGCGTGAGCACAGTCGAACGCTTGTCGAATGTGGACCGGGTCATAGACTTCGACAAGCTCAGTCTGACTTCTAAACTGTTAAGAAAATCAATCCCATAACGCGGTAAATTAATAGTCTCTAAGCTATTCTAAAATTATTAATGCTAACAGTATTCTCTAAATCCCGCTAAAATCTACATCTTTAAACATAAGTGAGGGCATTCTCCAGGATGAATTTTCATACACATCGCTTCCTACTTCCGCAAGTTTGGCCCAAAGTTCCACCATATTTCCAGTAATATTCATTTCAGAAACAGGCTTCACAATTTTCCCATTCTCGACGAGGAAACCATCAATACCATAAGAAAAGTCACCGGTTGATCCGTTGGTATTTCCACCATTGAACCCGGCAATAAGAATTCCCCGGTCAAGTGTGGCTACCATTTCTTCCATACTTCTCTTTCCTGGAGTAATTAACAGGTTAGTGGTACTGCCTGAGTTTGGAGTCATTTCCAGCTTCTTTCCATAATATGTATCGATAAAATAGCTTTTCAAAACTCCCTTTTCAAAAATAGTTCTCTTCTTCAAAGCAAGTCCCTCTCCATCGAACAAGCGGGATCCTCGACCCGAGATAATAAAAGGATCATCTGTAATAGTAAGGAGGTCTGAACCGATTTTTTCGTTCAATTTATCTACCAGGAATGAGTTTTTCTGTTGAATGGCCGATCCGTTTAAGGCAGAAATAAGCGGGCGCAGACTCTGGCTTGCCAGCCTGTTTTCCAGAATCATGGGCATTCTGGCTGATTCAATTTTTGTTTGCCCGATTTTATTCAAGGCCCGCTGAAGTGCAATTTCGCCTATCCCATTAGTTTTTAGGTCATTATGGAAAATAGCACTTTCTCCCCAGTAGGATTCAGGTCGGGCATCACCCCCTTTTACAGAAACGGAAGCATTTAAGCCATAGTAGGTATTGGCCGTATCGCCCTCAAATCCATTGCTGGTAACCATTACACTGCCACTCATACCATCGTAATAACTGGTGGTAACGGATATTATGCGTTCATCTTTTCCGAGTACTTCCTTTTCAATTTCAAAGGCTGCATTGATTTTTTTCTGTGGGTCGAGAGATAGAAAGTCAGCATCGAAGGTTCCAAGGTCTTCATTTTTCCCTTTATAGTACAATTTAGGATTGGGCAGGGTCCGAAACTCGTCTTCTGCAAGAAATTTTGTTCCGGCAATACCCTCTTTGATAAACCTGCTCAATTCTTCCTTGTTGTTCAACCTGTTGGTAGAATGTGAAGAATACTTCTTATCGACATACAATGAAATAGTCAGGCCACTTTCTGTTGATTGCTCCAGTTTGTCAATTTTCTCCTCCCTGACTTCAACGCTGCTGCTCTGGCTGTCGTAAATACTTACTTTGGCATCCTGAGCACCATTTTCAAGGGCCTGTTTAATGGCCCATTTTGCTAATGAATATTTTTCCTCTTTGGTCATGATTTCTTTTTTTCAAATTTTTCTAAATAATTCTAAGCTTTCAGGGGATTAGGCACTGGTTCCACCCACTGTTAATTTCTTCACCAATACCGTAGGTAATCCCATTGTTACCGGAACGGATTGTCCGTCCTTACCACACATCCAGGTTCCATTATCGGTAAGATAATCATCGGCTGCCATCGAAATATCGGCCAGGGCCTGAGGTCCGTTTCCAATAATATTGATGTCTTTAATGGGCTGCGTTAACTTCCCTTTTTCAATCAGGTAACCTGATTTTACAAAGAAGGTAAAGTCGCCAGCACCAATTTTCACCTGTCCATTGCTAAAATTATCCACAAATACACCATAATCCACTTCACTAAAGATATCGTCACGAGTATGTGGGCCGGCCTCCATATAGGTTGACCGCATTCTTGGAATAGGTATGTGTCTGAATGACTGTCGGCGTCCATTTCCGGTTGGGTCAATACCATAATGCTGTGCACTAATTCGGTCGTGAATATAGCTGTTTAGCACTCCATCTTTAACCAGGTAGGTTTTCTGCACCTCGTTGCCTTCATCGTCGATGTTTAAAGCTCCACGGTTGTTTTCGAGTGTACCATCGTCAATAATGTTTATGAAGTTTTCGGCTACATTTTTTCCCATTTTAGCACTAAAGATGGAGGTCCCTTTCCGATTAAAATCGGCTTCAAAGGTATGGCCAATGGCCTCGTGCAGGAGAATCCCAGAACCACCTGCACCTAATACTACAGGCATCTCACCGGCTTTGGGCTTGGTAGCATCGAACAATATATTGGTTTTGTCTATTACATCCTGCGCCAGCATATCCACCAGCTCATCAGAGAGCCATTCGAAACCTTTTCTGTAAGAACGTGCGCTATAGCTATTTTCAACCTGATCGCCACGCTGCATGATACATACAACTCCGAAGTTCACCAGCGGACGATAATCATAGGTTAACCGCCCCTCTGAATTGTAGAAAAGCACATAACTGGATTCATCTGTTAAGAAGGCATTTACCTTGATCACCTTTTCATCGAGTTCAAATACCTTATCGTTGACCTTTTGTACGAAAGGTACCTTGTCTTTAACGGATACATCCTCCCACTTTTTTGATATTTTATAATAATCAGAAGGCAGTTTTTCATTGAGTGCGTCGGTTTTAAACTCCTGTGGGCTATTCGCTATGTTTGCCGCCATTCGGGAAGCATTTAACATGGCTTCAGTTTCGATAGTTTCAGAATAGGCAAAACCGGTCTGGTCGCCCTTCAGCACCCTGATTCCTACCCCATAATCGACATTGGAGTAGGCCCGGTTTACTTTCCCGTCTTCTAAACCAAGGGAGTTTGTTATTTTGTGTTCAAAGAAGAGGTCGGCATAATTGCCCCCTTTAGACATGGCTTCAGAGATGACTTTTTGCATCAATTCGGCCGATACCTCGAAATGGTCCATATAATTTTTCACGTCAGCAGAGATTTGAGTGTTCTGGCAAGACTGCAAAATGGGAGGTAAAATCATGGTACCTGCCGCCGCAGCTGTGCCTGTTTTAATAAAATTTCGTCTGTTTAGATTCATTAGGCTGGTATTGTGGTTTATAAGGGATCGAAGTTAGTATTCTGCTAGTAATAAAGCAAGTACTGGATAGTATTTCTCTATAAAGCTGAAATTCAATGTCCTATTCGTTTACAAACACTTATAAACGATTGTAAATAATTAATAACCGACTATCTAAATACAGGTGTTTAGTTTTGAGTGTGGAATTCTAAGTTATTAGCATTCATTAAAACATTCAGAAATGAAAAAAGAAGATAGCAAGATGCAGTTCAAACTGGTTCAGATAAGTCAAAACAGATATAAAATTGAGAATTTCTGTGGGGTTTTTACCCGCGACCATGCAAAGAAAATACCCGGATGCTATTACAGTGGTGTTCAAAAAGCCTGGGTATTTCCAATAAGCGAGCAAAACAGAAGAATCTATCATGAACTTACAGACCAAAATAAGGCTGTAGCAGTGAGTCAATTAAAATCTGAAGTAATGTCCGATTTGGAAGATTTTCGAAGGTACCTGGAAACAAACCGCTACTCGAAATCTACTATCCAATCATATATTTCGATACTACATAAGTTTTTTACTTTTCATATCGAGAAGGACCCGGCGGAGATTGAGGTTAAAGATATTGAAATGTTTAATTACCATAATATTATGAAGCTTAAAAAATCTACTTCTTTCCAGAATCAACTTATAAGTGCTATTAAGAAGTTTTATGAAAACCGATTCCATGTAAAGCTATATATAGGCGAGATTGAAAGGCCCAGAAAGAGTGAGCCACTTCCAAAGGTTTTGTCACAGGAAGATATACAGAAGTTACTCAGTAAAGTGTACAATGTAAAACACAGAGCCATTTTAAGCTTGATATATTCAGCAGGCCTCCGACGATCGGAAGTCCTAAATTTACGAATCACCGATGTGGCCTCAAATAGAATGGTATTAAATATTCGGAATGCGAAAGGTAAAAAGGACAGGATAGTTGGTCTTTCACAAAAGATTCTGGAGTTGCTAAAAACATATTATCGAAAACACCGACCTACCAAATATTTGTTTGAAGGATCGGAAGGCATTAAATATTCTGCTGGAAGTGTAGGTAATATATTCAGACGAGCCAAAAGAAGAGCAAGAATTACAATTCCGGGAGGAGTGCATGTATTGCGCCATTCATTTGCTACTCATTTGCATGAAAGTGGATATGATATACGCATTATTCAGGAAATTCTGGGGCACAAAAGTTCAAAGACAACAGAAATATATACGCATGTAAGTACAAAAAGTATTCGAAATGTTAAAAGTCCGTTTGAGAATTTAAATATAAAAAGTTAGGGTAAATATATTGGTCCACTTAATTCAATAAAACATAACCAATACACACCTATATGGTATATATTGGTTAACTTTGATATGGAAAGTTGACTATATAAACAAGTTGTAGCACATTAAGAAAATGAAAGAAATACCAATAAAAAAATATATTAGATACCTATTCGGAATGGCAATTCTTGCGTTTATTTTGAATAAATTATATCTGAGACCTTGGATTTTGGAAAACAAAACACCTGACATTTTTCTAATTGTTACCTATTCAATTCCAAACTTGATAGAAGCGATTATTGGAACTCTTATGTTAACAGGAATTCTTTTACAAGCACGTCAATATTTCAATAAGAAGTTTGGCTTCATAAAAGATATTTCTATCCATATATTAGCAGTGAGTATAGCATCAATCTACGTTATCTCTCAAGAACTGAAATTTCATAACCTTGGTGGGAACAACGTCTATGACCTATA
>JASJGS010000238.1:0-7716 GCA_033791445.1 Bacteroidales bacterium
GCCATCCACATCGATGTGGTAAATCTGTTGGAATACTTCATTAATCATAATATTATTCCTTTTGTTCCGGAACATGGAGGCGTTGGCGCGAGCGGTGACCTGGTTCAGCTTTCTCATATTGCCCTGGCCCTGCTGGGCGAAGGGGATGTGTATTACAAAGGTGAACTTCAGCCAGCAAAAAAGGTTTTTAAGGAACTCGGACTGGAACCCTTGAAATGTCATCTACGTGAAGGCCTGGGTCTTATAAATGGCACATCAGTTATGACAGGCATTGGGGTGATAAATGTAATTCGCGCCAGAAACCTGGTAAACTGGTCAGTAATTGCTTCCTCCCTAATCAATGAAATTGTAAAATCTTTTGACGATCATATTTCCTTTGAGCTAAACTCAACCAAGCAGCATGCCGGACATCAAATAATTGCAAAAGCAATGCGCGAGTTTGTGGAGGGAAGCCGATTGATTAAGCGCAGGCAGGATAATTCTTATAAAATTAAGAATGGAAATAAGAATGTCTTTGAGGAAAAAGTACAGGAGTACTATTCATTGCGATGTGTCCCCCAAATTCTGGGTCCTGTATATGAGACCATTGAAAATGCCGATAGAATCCTCACCGAGGAAGTAAACTCGGTAAATGACAATCCCATTGTTGATGCAGAAACCAAACAGGTGTATCACGGAGGTAATTTCCATGGTGATTATGTGTCCTTTGAAATGGACAAGCTTAAGATTGCAGTTACCAAGCTTTCTATCCTGGCTGAAAGGCAAATTAACTTTCTCATGAATAGCAAGTTGAATGAGATATTGCCCCCATTTATTAACCTGGGTGTTTTGGGTCTGAACCTGGGTTTGCAGGGCACTCAATTTACAGCAACTTCTACCGTGGCTGAGAATCAAACACTATCAAATCCGGTATATATTCATAGCATCCCAAATAATGGGGACAACCAGGATGTTGTAAGCATGGGGACAAATGCCGCTTTAATGAGCCGGAAGGTTATTGACAATACTTTCCAGGTGCTGGCAGTAGAATTTCTATCATTGGCATATGCGGTGAAGTATTTGGGCTTTGAGGAACAACTGTCCTCTAATGCACGACACTATTTTAATGAAATTAAAAGAATCGTAACCATAACCGGGGAGGATACGGTTAAATATACCGATTTGAAAAATATTAAAGAATATTTGCAGAACAATCGGCCAAATGTTGTTGGAAAAGTATGATGAATGCACTTGTAACAGGAGGAAGTAGGGGTATCGGAAGATCAATTTCTTATAAACTTTCCGAACTGGGTTATCATGTTTTGATTAATTACAGATCAAATGAGGATGAGGCTTTAAAAACGATTGAATCTATCCAGGAAAACAATGGGAGCGGTGAAATCCTGAAATTTGATGTCGCCAATATTGAAGAGGTTGAGGAAGTGCTGGGTGAGTGGAGGAAAATGCATGAGGGAGAGTATATTGAAGTGCTGGTAAACAATGCTGGTTTTTCAAACGACATGTTAATGGTGTGGATGAAAAAAGAAGATTGGACCAATGTAATTGATATAAACCTGAATGGCTTCTTTTATGTAACAAAGTTTTTGCTTCAGGACATGATCATAAATAAATTCGGACGAATCATCAATATTGTATCATTATCAGGCATAAAAGGGTTGCCCGGACAAACAAACTATTCAGCTGCTAAAGCAGGAGTTATTGGAGCTACCAAAGCCCTGGCGCAGGAAGTAGCCAAGAAAAAAGTTACAGTTAATGCAGTAGCTCCTGGTTTTATTTCTACTGATATGACCAAAGATCTGGATGAGAAAGAATTGAAACGAATGATTCCAACCAACCGCTTTGGCAAACCCGATGAAGTAGCCGACCTTGTTCAATTCCTGGCCTCAAAAAAATCTTCCTATATTACTGGTGAAGTGATTAATATTAACGGAGGTCTTTATACATGAGTAACAGGGTTGTAATTACCGGAATGGGTGTATATTCTACCATTGGGTTGAATTGTAAGGAAGTTACGGACTCTTTATATAGTGGTAAATCCGGTATTGGTATTGATCCCGAAAGAAAATCCCTGGGTTTTAGGTCAAGTTTAACAGGAATTATTGAGAATGCGGTTTTAAAGGGAGCAATTCCCAGGCGGATGAGGGTAGGGATGGCTGAACAGGGGAAATATGCATATCTCGCTACCATTGAGGCCCTGGAGCAAGCAAAAATCGATTTAGATTACCTTGATAAAAATGAATTTGGCATTATCTATGGGAATGACAGCTCTGCCATCCCGGTGATAGAAGCAGCTGACATAATTCGGGAAAGAAAAGACACCATGCTGGTCGGATCAGGTTCAATTTTCCAGTCAATGAACTCAACCGTAAGCATGAACCTGTCCGTAATATTAAAATTACGCGGAATAAACTTTACCTTAAGTGGAGCATGCGCCAGCGGCTCACATGCCATCGGTATGGCATATTTTATGATACAACAGGGCTTACAGGACGGTATAGTTTGTGGGGGTGCGCAGGAAATAAATGCCCTTTCAATGGGTAGTTTTGATGGTATTAATGCCTTTTCAATTCGCATGGATGATCCCACAAAGGCATCCCGACCCTTTGATAGGGACCGCGACGGATTGGTACCCAGCGGGGGTGCAGCAACTCTAATACTTGAATCTTATGATTCAGCAGTGAAAAGGGGAGCACCCATTCTTGGTGAAATTCTTGGATATGGCTTTTCCTCCAATGGAGACCATATTTCAGTACCCACTATCGATGGCCTGGTCCATTCCGTTGAACGGGCACTGAAAGATGCCGGCTTAGCACCAAAAGACATCGATTATATAAATGCACATGCCACTTCAACACCGGTGGGTGATAAAACCGAAGCCCAGTCAATCGATAATGTTTTTAGGGAGCTTAAAACTCCGATTAGTTCAACAAAATCCTTAACCGGACATGAAATGTGGATGGGAGGAGCCAGTGAAATAGTATATTCCATGTTGATGGCTCAGAATTCTTTTATTGCTCCAAATCTGAATTTTGAAAATCCCGACGAATATTCAGCGGGATTAAATATCATTTCTAAAACCACTGAAAAGAAGATCGATACTATCTTATCCAATGCTTTCGGATTTGGAGGTACAAATTCTACACTTATCGTCAGGAAACTACATTAAGCTTTATACAGGTTGGTGGATGTTTGCCTCCCTTTTATCAATTTTTGGGAATTAAACTATTGAATCTTTCCTATAACTTGAGAAATTTAATATTTTTGCACCCTGAGTTTCCAACTAGTTGATTTGTAATGAACAAAAATGAGATAATTTCAAAAGTCAAAGACTTTTTAATTGAAGAATTTGAACTTGAAGAAGATCAGGTTACTCCAGATGCTTTGCTAAAAGACGATCTGGATATCGGAAGCCTTGATTTTGTCGATATAGCGGTAATTATTGATAAGGAATTTGGTGTGAAGATGCAAGCGGAAGAAATGATCAAAATTAAAACACTGGACCATCTGTATAGTTACATTTTAGAACGAATTTAAAACAAATGCCATCTTGGAAGGGTAAGACCAGAGGGGGAACATCAGGATACAAAATTTTTATTTTTATTCTGCAGCACTTTGGAATTAAACCGGCCTACTTTCTACTAAGATTTGTTGTTCTCTACTTTTTTTTCTTCTCCCCGAAAGAGAGAAATGCAATCTATGACTACTTTCGAAACATTCATAAATACTCAGTTCTAAAAAGCCTTTCAAGTGTTTTAAAAAACTATTACAAGCTGGGTGAAATCCTACTGGATAAGATAGCTTTGTTAGCCGGATTCTCGAATACCTTTACATTTGATTTTCAAGGGGAAGAGTATCTTCGTGAAATAGTAGCTGAAGGGAGGGGAGGCTTGCTCATAAGCGCTCACATAGGAAACTGGGAAATTGCCGGACAACTGCTTGAACGGCTTGAAACCCGCGTTAATATTGTTATGCTGGAGGCCGAGCATGAAAGAATCAAGCATTTACTCGATGAGGTTCTTGTTGAGAAAAACCTGAATATCATTCCCATCCTTGACGATTATTCCCATTTAATAAAAATTAGTGAAGCCCTTCAAAATAATGAATTGGTGGCTATACATGGCGATCGCTATATGCCCGGATCCAAGAAAATGGTGGCTGATTTTTTGGGTAAACCCGCATACTTTCCAACCGGACCTTTTTACCTGGCGAATAAATTTAATAAACCGGTGATTTTCGTTGCTGCCATGAAAGAAACCCAGACACATTACCACTTTTACGCCTCGAAACCCAAACGGTATCCTCGCTCAGGAAGTATGGAGGGACGAAACAAGCAGTTGAGAGGCATGATCGATGATTATGTAAAAGATTTGGAGGTAATCGTGAATAAATACCCTGTTCAGTGGTTTAATTATTATTATTTTTGGTCACTTGATTAATTGTGGCAGCTTTTCAAAGATTGTATTCCTATGCATAAAAATTATGGTGCTGATAATAAATCAGCCTTACAGGCTAAATTCGATGCACAAAAAATAGCCTTTGGACCCATTATGTTCCAGGCTGCGAAAGCCCTGAGAGATTTGGGGATCCTTAAATATGTGCGAGAATCCGGGAAATCAGGTACGGATATGGAGTCAATATCCAATGAACTGGATATCTCATTGTACGGTGTAAAAGTACTTTTGGAAGCAGGCTTAAGCATGGAACTGCTCGTTTTGAATGAGGATAGGTATATTCTGACAAAAACCGGTTATTACATTATGAGCGATGAGCTTACCGGGGTGAATATGGACTTTGTACATGATGTTAACTACCTGGGAATGTTCCACCTACAGGATGCTATTAATAATGGTAAACCGGAAGGCCTGAAAGTGTTTGGCGAATGGGATACCGTATATGAAGCTCTGTCAGAATTACCGGAAAAAGTAAAGGAAAGCTGGTTTGCCTTTGATCATTTTTATTCTGACCATGCCTTCGGGGAATTACTACCCATTATATTTAAGGATACCCCGGCAAAAATATTGGATATAGGAGGAAATACGGGTAGATTTTCGGTAAAATGTGCTGAATACAACGACACTGTTTCACTTACAATACTGGATCTTCCAGGCCAGACAAAAGTGGCAGAAAATGCCATTAAAGAGCTTGGATTTGAGAATAGAATCAATACCAAATCTCTTAATCTGCTCGATGGCTCAAAACCCTTTCCAAAAGGCTATAATAAAATCTGGATGAGCCAGTTTCTGGATTGTTTTTCGCAACAGGATATTTTGTCTCTTCTTAAAAGAGCACATGAGGCCATGGACGAGAACGCATCCTTACTTATTCTGGAAACATATTGGGATAAGCAAAAATTTGAGGCCTCTACATACAGCTTACATGCCACCTCCCTGTACTTTACCTGCCTGGCCAACGGGAATAGCCAGATGTATCATTCAGAGGATATACTGGGGCTTATCGAAGAGGCAGGCCTTTATGTCGATAAGAGTTATGAAGATATTGGTATAAGTCATACCCTGTTTGAATGCCGTAAAAAGACCTGATTTCAGAGAAATGCCTGTAAAAGCAAATATAACAGACCTGATCCCACAGAGAGCCCCCATTATAATGGTGGATGGCATTATCAGTTCCAATGATACTCAAACCATCACCTCATTTCGGATTGAGGAATCCAATATTTTCTGTTCAGGGGGTTATTTCCGGGAACCAGGACTTATTGAAAACATTGCACAATCGGCAGCAGCAGCAGCCGGATACGAACGCAAGAGTATGGGATTGAATTTATTGACGGGCTTTATAGGGGCAGTTAAGAACCTGGAAATAATTGAGCTTCCGGAAGTGGGAGAGGAAATTGAAACAAGCATAGATGTGATCCACAACATATTTAATGTTAAAATTGTGAATGGCACGGTAAGAAGGAAGAATGGAAAGATTTGTGCCAGCTGTGAAATGAAGATATTCCTGAATGAGGAGGAATCCAATGAGTAAAACGAATCCATAATGTATAAAGTTTCCTGGAAAGTTTTTGCAGCCCTACTGGCAGGATTGATTGCGATTAACCAGTTTTACCCGGTGCCTGGAATGATTTATGCGATCCTTTCAATAGCCTATATTACCCTGGTGGTGATTGGGGTGTTTAACATTCAAATGAACTTTTTCCTAAAGTCGTATTGTCGTGGATCCAAAGAAAAAAAGGAAATTGCCCTTAGTTTTGACGATGGCCCGAACACACAATTTACTCCACAACTTCTTGATATTCTGTCAGAAAACAATATTATTGCTACTTTTTTCTGTATAGGAGAGAAAATCAATAAGCAGAACAGCCCCCTTAATAAAATAGATGACCAGGGCCATTTTATTGGAAATCACAGCTTCTCTCATTCAGTTCTGTTTGATTTTAAGCTTCCCTCACGTATGCTGAAGGAAATAAATGCCACAAATGAATCGATCTATAAGGCAATTGGAAAGAAACCGAGATTCTTCAGGCCTCCTTTTGGTATTACAAATTCATTTCTTGCAAGGGCTCTTGAAAAAACGAATATGATTTCTATCGGATGGAGTCTGAGGTCATTGGATACTGTCAAAAAGCATGAGAAGGTTTTGAAAAGAATAAAGAGAAAAATACACCCGGGTGATATAATATTGCTGCATGACACAAGTGAAAAAACACTCAATGTGGTCCGAGAGCTCATAAGTTGGTTGAAGACAAATGATTACAAGATAGTTGGTTTAGATAAATTGTTAGCAGAAGAAGCGTATGAAGCAGATTAATGGATACTTATTGATTCTGGTGGTGATTCTTTCCGGATTTTGCTTTCAGAGCGATGAGGATAATTTTGTTCCCATGGCTAATGTAAATGAATTCAAGAAAGCTCTTGAAAATTTCTCTGCCAATACGAAATCAATTCAGAGTGATTTTATCCAGGAAAAGCAGCTTTCAATCCTGGATGAAAAAATCTCAAGCAAAGGAAGTTTTAGCTTCCAAAGAGAGAATAGTGTTCGTTGGGAATACATTGAACCCATTCAATATGCGATCATCATTCACAATGAAAAATTCAGCATTAAAGACGGGGACAAAGTAACTAGCTATGATGTAAACTCAAACCTGTTGTTCAAACAAATTAACAATATCATTGTAAGCATAGTCAGTGGAAAGCTCCCATCCGACGAAGAATTTAATCTGAGCTATTTTGAAAATAAGGAATTGTACCAGGTGAAATTGATTCCTATATGGGAAGAGGTTGAAGATATGATCAAATCGATTCAGATTTATCAGACAAAAAAGGACCTGACAGTTGTAAAAGTAGTACTGACAGAATCCAATGGAGACTATACCATTCTATACTTTCAGAACACCATATTGAATGCAGACATTCCCGGTGGGACCTTTCTTGAAAAATATCCTGGAAGTAAAAGTTAAGGCTGGGGAATGAATAAATTTGGTTTAAACTAAAAGATTAGATAAAAGTATATAAGTGTAATATTATCAACTTGTTTTGAAAAGTACTTATTTAAATATGATATTCGAGATTGTAAATAGCTTCAACAGGATTCTGGTACTTGTTCTGGTATTTATTTTGGTGCTTTCAGGATCGTGTGCGTCTACGGAAAGTGTGGAAAATGGCCAGGAGCCACAGGAGCATATAAAAATATTTGATCAGGGCTTTGAAAAGGCATTATATAAAGCAAGTTTAATCTATAAAAAAAACAACTTAAGTG
>JASJGS010000239.1:0-9586 GCA_033791445.1 Bacteroidales bacterium
CACCAGGGATATATCTCCCTGGGCAAGATAACGTACACCTCCATGCACGAGTTTTGTACTCCGGCTAGAGGTACCCTTTGAAAAATCGTGCTGCTCAAACAACACCGTCTTATAGCCTCGTGTACAGGCCTCCACTCCGGCACCCAATCCTGATGCTCCCCCTCCAATTACAATTACATCCCATTCCTGGGTCCTTTTCAGCTTATTTAATCCACTTTTTCTATTCATTTTCCGATATACAAGTTGTCTATATTATAATTCCCACTAAATAATTGGTTTGTTGCAAAATAGCAAAAATAAACAGTATTTACAAGAGATTTTATACCAGTTAACTGGCATAAAAATCATAGGCCTCCATTCAGAAATGAAATTAAGCATTAACATTATAAAACTGTGGAAATAAGATAATATATTACTGGTAAGCTAATTATGCTTAAAATGGTGGATATAAAAACATTCTCTGTGGCCTGTTTATCATCAGCACCATAAATTTTTGCCAGTACTACGATATTTGCCATACAGGGCATAGCTGATTCAAGAATAATTACAGAGGCAGCCGGTTCATCCAACTTAAAAGAAAAGAGGTGAAACATAATTAGATACAGGCCTAGAGAAAGAACAGGTATCAGAATTAATTTATTGAAGCTTAAGAGATAAGCTTGTCCTGAAGCAATCGCCTTCTTCCAGTTCATACTGGCCAGCATGGCACCAATATATAACATGGATAGATAAATAGTAGTATCACCCAGGCCCCCCAGTGATTTGGAAAGGAAAACCGGTAATTTTATTGAAAAAGAAAGCATTAAAAATCCAATGAGGAATGCAAAAGTATTTGGATTTAACAAATTTTTTAAACCACCTTTCCAGTCTCTATGGTTGTTCTGAAGAATATTAATTCCTGCCGTCCACATGATCAGGCTGGAGGCCAGGTGAAATAACATGGCATAAAACAGACCTTCTCCACCGGGGAACAAAACATTAATCAATGGAAATCCCAGGTATACTATATTCCCAAACATAGTATGAACAATATGAACAGAGGAAGATTTAGGCGGCAATTTGGCAATACGCGATGAAACAACTCCAAGCAATGTCATGAGTCCCAAAACAAGAAATGAAAACAAAAGTGCCAGGAGGCTGTTTTCTACAAGTTCCAGGGAGATATCCATTTCAGAAATTCCCACCAACACCAGCAAAGGCAGGGTAATATTGAATATTATTTTAGCCAGGCCCTCTTTCACCGGCTCTGTAATAACTCTAAAACGCACAGCCAGCACTCCAATGAGCACCAAAACACCCAGAATAAAGATTTGATTGAGAAATACCGAATACTCCATAATTTGAAAATCAAAACTAATGAAATTAACAGCATCTATGCGGATATTTCTTCAGCAATTTAATTAAGATAATTTTCAGTAATTTTGTATCGATGAAAGCTTTGATTACAAAGAAGAATATCTATGGCATAATGGGCACCGTAATTGTGCATTTAATTATTGCTATTATCTTTATGTTAATAAAGTTATCATCTGATTACAAAAACCTTGACCAGGGTATTTTAATTGATATTTCAGCTTTACAGGAGGATGCCCTGGAACAAATAATCGATATTGATCTTCCTCTGGAAGAGGGGGAGTATATTGACAACATCTACCATGATATTGCAGTAAACGAGGCCAGTATTCCCGAGGAGCAGTTTGATATTGATGAATACATCGATCAGATTAAAAATGAGATGATCTCAGCCGGAGAGTTAAGTAAGGAAAATTTCATTGACCAGGCAAAGCAGGAAACTGAAAGTGATGCCAGCCTGGAATACCAGGAGGAAAACCAGATTGAAGAAGAAAAAACTGCTGCTGATATGGCTTCTGACTACCAGGGGCCCACACGGATATCTTACTATCTTGAGAACAGGAGCAAAATTCGCCTACCTCTGCCCATTTATAAATGCCCAGACGGAGGAACAATCACCCTTGAAATATTAGTAAACCAGTACGGTAATGTAATCAGTGCGGATTTGCTGGAAGAGAAATCAGCCGGCGTAGATTATTGCCTCCTCGAGGCTGCCAAGAAAGCCGCCATGACCTCCAGGTTCAATTCCGGCACCAACTTCCCAGCAAGGCAGAAGGGGACCATTACCTATATTTTTACTTCTCAATAAAATTCTACAAACAGTTACCAATTCACAGTTACCAATTAACAGTTATCAATTAACAGTTATCAATTAACAGGGAACAGTTAACAGTTAACAGTCCCGAAAAATTGCAAATTTTCAATTTGCTCATTTTTCGTGGATCCCCGCCCGCAGTCGGGCAGGCTCGAAATGCTATAAAAATCAAAGATTTTAAGTATTTCGGGATTATCAATTATTAGATAATAGTTTTGGACAAGCAGAACCAGAATTCTTCTCAAACTATTATGCCAGGCAATTATGGTGTTCTTTAAGCCGAAGAGAATTACAAAAAACAATTCTAAATAAGGCAAAATATAAGACCAGCTGGATAAATCATGAATGAATTTCAGTTTAGTTTCTACTTTTATGATCACTGAAATTAGAGATTGCTTCTCTATTGAGGTTGAAAGTGGTTTATTCATGAGATTAGTCAACAGTTTCATACATCTTCTATTCATTTTCTTAATGACTTTATTCCCGGCAGTTCTCTTTGCCCAGGATCAAAAACCTGTTATTAAAGCCCATCAGATTATAGAAAAGATTTCTTTAGATGGTATATTGAATGAGGATGAATGGGATCAAGCCCCTGAAATAAACTCCCTCACCATGGTTGAGCCGGAAACCGGGGGACCAGCTTCTCTTCAAACAACTGTTAAAATCCTTATGGATAAGCGTGATATCTACATAGGAATTATCTGTCATGATGATCCCAAAAATATTGTGGCCTATTCCAAAGCCAGGGATTCTGATCTGAAGGGAGAAGATTATGTGAAATTTGTTCTTGATACATATCTCGATGGAAGAACCGGCTTCATATTTGCAATAAATCCTTTCGGCGCAAGATATGATGCTCTGGTGGCACGTTTTGGTGAAAGTGAAAATTCCAATTGGGATGCTGTATGGAGTGCCAAAACAAAGATCCATGAAGAAGGTTGGACATCTGAAATAAGAATTCCGGTTAAAACATTATCATTCAATAAGAAAATAGAAGAATGGGGCTTTAATATTGAACGAAAAATTCAGCGAAAACTGGAAATTGACCGCTGGACTGCGATTAGTAAGGATATAAAACTGGGCCAAACAAGCAATGCTGGTTTACTTACAAATTTACCTGATTTTAATCTGGGAATTGGCTTAATTGTGCGCGGATCATCAAATCTGAATTTTACCAATAGTGTAGATACCGATTTGAATACCAAATGGCATAACAGTCTAGACCTGACAGAAAGATTTACCCCGGATATCACAGGACAGCTGACGGTGAACACTGACTTTGCAGAAACGGAGGTTGATTCACGACGGACAAACCTTACCCGTTTTCCGTTATTTTATCCTGAGAAACGTGACTTCTTTCTACAGGGTGCTGATATTTACGAATTTGGAATGGGCCTGGGGTTTGATATTGTTCCATATTTTTCACGAAAAATTGGTTTATTCGAGGGAAAACAGGTACCTCTTCTAGTCGGTGGAAAACTGGATGGAAAGCTTGGCAAAACAAATTTTGGTGGACTGGTAACCCATATGGGTAAAGTTGATTCCCTGCTTTCAAAAACAACTCTTGGGGTAGCCCGGGTTAAACAAAACATTGGTAAAGAGTCGAGAATTGGTTTTTTAACCACCTTGGGCGATCCGGAAGGCAGAGCAAATAGTTTTACAGCCGGGGTAGACTATACCTATAATACATCTTCCTTTAGAGGAGATAAAAATCTCCTGGTAGGTGCCTGGGGCCTGATAAATAACAGAGATAGCCTTTCGGGTGACAAATCAGCCTTCGGAGTTTCCCTGGATTATCCAAATGACTTGTGGGATATATTTGCCGGATATAAAAGGATAGGAAAAGCCTTTGATCCGTCTTTGGGTTTTGTTCCAAGAAAAGGTGTAAATATGTACAGATTGGGAGCTGACTTTATGCCCAGGCCAAATATTTCGTTTATAAGGCAATTCTTTTTTGAGTCATCCTTCAGCATGGTTACCGATTTATCAAACACCTGGGAAAGTTACCGTCTTTTTACTGCACCCATTCATTTCAAGCTGGAGAGTGGCGACAGATTTGAGTTTAATATAGTGCCTGTTGGGGAACAACTCAAGGTTCCTTTTGAGATTGCTGATGGGGTAATTATACAGGAAGGAGCCTATCACTGGATACGATACAGACTGGAATTGGAAATAGCGAGTAAGCGAAGGGTAAGTGGGCAGATATCATGGTGGTTTGGAGGATTTTATGATGGAACACTTGATCAGATTGAATTGGAGTTGTTTCTCAGGCCTTTTTCCTTTCTAAATTTTGAGTTTTCTTTCGAAAGAAATTTGGGCAATCTTCCTGAGGGAAAATTTGTTCAGGATTTATGGGCAGGACGTGTTATGCTAAATTTTTCTTCCGATTTACAACTTTCCTCCTTTATTCAATATGATAATGAAAGCCGAAACCTGGGGTCCAATACACGATTAAGATGGACATTTAGCCCAAAAGGAGACCTGTTTGTAGTGTATAATCATAACATGATCAATGATGTAACCGATCGTTTTGGTTATCAGTCAAATCAGCTGATCCTGAAACTAACTTATGCAATTTGGTTGTAAATTCTTTATCTGTGAGTTGACCTATTCAGAAGTATAGTCACCCCGTTACCTGAGTTTTGAGTCTTGAGTCTTGAATTTTAAATTCTAACTCTTAGTTGCAGGTTAAGGGTCACGGATTACGGGTTACAGGTTACAGGTTCTTGTATCTTGATTCATTTCTATTAAACTCTTCGACCTTATTCAAAATGCCTAAAGTTCTAAATGACTAAAATGCCTAAATTTGAAATTGACTGATTTTTAAAATATTACAATATCAAGAATCTCATTTTTAGGACCATTGCGCTCTTCGATCTCCCTAATCTTTTTTGAATTTTAATTTTGAATTTTGAATTTCTTGTATCTTGATAATTGATCATTGTTTACTGTTTATTGATTATTGATCATTGTCTTTTACCTATAGGCATATTCCGTTATGGTTTCTTTCTCCCATAAGGTACGGGTGCCTCTGTAAGGTATGGTAAATGATACGGAAATATAGAAAAGCCTCACGTTCAGATCCTCATAGGGTTTGTTTCCATCCGCATCCAAATAGTCTTTATTGAGATAATTTTGCATGTAGTATTTAAATTTCACATTGATACCCCGGGGAAACTGAACACCGGCAAATAGAGAAGGAATGAAATAGGGTGTATTGCTACTGAACCAATCTGTATATTTCACTTTTTCATTGTTTCTGCTCCCACCTCCACTTGGCCAGTACTTATGTTTAAAATGGAAAAGCCATTCGTACTCGCCTCCAAAGAAAATGAAGAAATTGTCTTTGATGGAGCCAACCTTAAATGCCAGGGGAATCCCAATATTATAGGTGCGGTAAATATGTTTCACCAGTACACTCTCATTCTGGCTGTTCAATTCTTTTTCATTCATAATGAATCCCACATTCCGAATGGCTATCCCTGAATATAAACCAACATAATCATTAAAATCAAAATGAAAATATTGTCCCAGGTGAAAGAAAATAGTCCAGCGCAGGTCTGTAGGTATCTGGTTTCCTCCACGATTGACTTCACTCATCTGGAAAAGCATTTCACCAGCAGTATTTGTATATATTTCCTGGGCTTTGCCATCTATGGCCAATGCCCCCCATACTATTAACACGATAACTAAACCTTTTTCCATGACCGCTATCTTTAAATTTTCGGCTTAAAATAATTTCATGATCTACTAACAAACTTAAACAAAGTTCTTCAATAAATAAGAAATAGCTTAGGCTTGGTCAGGGATAATCTAGCTATCAAATAAACCCGGACTATCATATTGAAAAGGTTTAATAAGGCCAGGAACATTTTTTTCTACCCCTTTCTTAGAAATCAGTGGTGAAATGGTATAGGCATCAACCATATCTTCTGGGTAGGGTTTCAGAAACTGCAAAACATCCTCTCCCCTTAAAGTAGAATCGAGCCAGATTTCTTCATTATCCTTCGATAATATTACAGGCATCCTTTTTTTTGAATTGTGAATTAATTCCAGTTTTGGGTTTGCGGTGCTTGTAATTATGCTAAAGGTATTGAATAATTCCCCTGTTATTTTATCCAACCAGGTATCATACAATCCTGCAAAAGTGAACACCTCCCTAGCCGGTAAAAAAATATAATAAGGTACTTTTTTATTTCCCCGATGTTGCCATTCATAAAATCCGTTTGCTACTACTAAGCACCTTCGGGTTTGGATCGATTTTCTAAAAGAAGGTTTTTCGGTAATGGTCTCCGCCCTGGCATTAAAAGTTCGAAATCGAATCTGGTCTGCCTTTTCTTTTGATCCGGTCCAGGAAGGTATCAGACCCCAGTGGAACATCTGTATCAGATCCGGATTAGCCTGACTGATTATTGGCATTTTAGGTAGTTCAAAGGCATGATAATAGTAGCTCGGACGGTAGCTGTCCGGGTCATTTAAAACAGCCCCAAATCTTTCCTCCATTTCCTCCTTTACTATATTGACATTCACCGTGAAACACATACTGCGAATAGTATTAAAATAATATATATATTACACCCTTCGTGATGGCAAATAATCGTATCCCTTCCATATGTTTATTTAAATTCCAATATACAATGATTGATCCAGTTATTTTGTACTTTTAAAAATCTAAATTAACAAAACAAGGGGGATTTTACCAACTGTGAAATTAGAATAATTATACTGAAGTTCAACTTTTTTCTCAGGTAATATACTCATTTCATATCTTGTGTTTTTTATAATTTAGAACAATAATATAGAAACAAAATTAAAGCAATTCTTTTGCATGAAAACAAATACTTTTACCAAAATATTCAAAATTAGAAAACCCATCATTGGAATGATTCATGTCCCTGCTTTACCCGGGACACCCGCTAATATTTTAAAGCCCGAGGAGATTATTTCACATTGCCTGAAAGAAGCCACAAAACTAAAAAAGGGAGGAATGGATGGTATCATGATAGAGAATATGCATGACCTCCCATATCTAAAAAGAAGTGTCGGACCTGAAATAGTTGGGATGATGAGTGTGGTGGGCCATGAAGTAAAAAAGGCAACGCAGCTTCCCTGTGGTATTCAAATTTTAGCCGGGGCCAATATCGAAGCGCTCGCAGCTGCCAAAGCCGGAGGACTCGACTTTATCAGAGCCGAAGGTTTTGTTTTTGGACATATCGCCGACGAAGGTTATATGGATGCCGATGCCGGAGAATTATTGCGATATAGAAAACAGATAGGCGCTGAACATATTTTGGTATTTACAGATATAAAAAAGAAACATAGCTCCCATGCCATTACAGATGATATATCGATAACAGAAATGGCCCATGCTGCTGAATTCTTTTTGTCTGACGGGATAATTATAAGCGGAAAATTTACAGGTTCTGCCCCTGATTCTGAAAAGTTGAAGGCAGTTAAGAAAGACACGAAGATCCCCGTTCTGATTGGATCCGGAATATCTGTGGAAAACCTGGAAACCTACTTTCCTATTGGAGATGGGTTTATTGTGGGCTCATCTATTAAGTACGATGGATTCTGGGAGAATGCAATTGATCCTAGCAGACTCAAAAAATTGGCAAAGACAATAAGAATGTTAAGGAAATGAATCTAAACCAAGTAAGATGATTATACAGCGATCAATTATTGCACTTCTTTTAATACTTTTATCTACTTCGGCCTGTAAGAAATATAAGGAGATCCCCCCACTTTTGCTGGAAAGTGCCTATTCCGGCCCTGTGAGTTTATTAACTCCCGCCCCTGTGACCGATGTTCCCTTCAATCAGGAATTTGAAATAACTTTCAGTTATCCTGTAGACATCAAATCGGTACAGTCAGGTTCAATCAAACTGAGCTCTGATGAAAATCAATTACCCCTTACTTTAAGATTTGAGAATGGAAATCGGAAAATAATCATTGAACCCTCTGAAAATCTCATTCATTATTCAAAATGCCGGCTGGATATTTCTTCTGCCGTAAAAGGTGCAGAAAACGAAAAGTTTGATGGCTTTACAGCCAATTTTTACACAGAGCTGGATACGATTCCAAAGTTTCCGGAGATTCCAGACCAGGAATTGCTCACCTTGATTCAGAAACAAACGTTCAGGTATTTCTGGGATTTTGGCCATCCGACCAGTGGAATGGCCCGGGAAAGAAATACTTCCGGTGATATTGTCACCTCCGGAGGAACCGGTTTTGGCATCATGGCCATACCGGTGGCAGTAAACCGGGGTTTCATTAGCCGCGAAGAGGGCACAGCACGTATTGAGAAAATTGTTGACTTTCTAAAAAATGCCGATCGCTTTCATGGGGCCTGGTCTCACTGGCTGAACGGTAGTACAGGCGATGCCATTCCCTTCAGTCCTAAAGACAATGGCGGGGACCTGGTTGAAACGGCTTTTTTAATCCAGGGTTTATTAACTGTCAGACAATTTCTTGATCCGGCTAAAACGGCTGAAGTAGAGATCATAGATAAGATAAATATACTCTGGCAGGAAGTTGAATGGGACTGGTATACCAGAAATGATGAAAAAAAACTATACTGGCACTGGTCACCAGAATTCAACTGGGAAATGAATATGCCTGTGCAGGGATACAATGAGGCCCTGATCATTTATGTTCTGGCAGCCTCTTCCCCCACCCATCCCATTGATGCGGAGGTATATCATCAGGGCTGGTCAAGAAACGGAGATATGGTCAATGGACAGTCGTATTACAACATTGTTCTGCCTTTGGGATTTGAATATGGAGGGCCGCTGTTTTTCGCTCATTATTCTTTTTTGGGCCTGGATCCGCGAAACCTTCAGGATAGCTATGCAAATTACTGGGAACAAAATGTTCATCACAGCCAGATAAATCACGCTTATTGCAAGGACAATCCACTCAATTATGTTGGATATTCAGATATAATGTGGGGATTGACAGCCAGTGATAATCACAATGGCTATTCGGCCCATTCTCCCACCAATGACCTTGGAGTTATTACACCCACCGCGGCCATTTCATCATTGCCCTATACCCCGGAGTATTCGATGGAGGCCATTCGTTTTTTTTATTATAGCCTTGGGGAGAAGCTCTGGGGAGAATATGGATTCTATGATGCCATTAATATTACAGAAGGCTGGGTAGCTAATTCCTACCTGGCCATTGACCAGGGCCCCATTATTGTTATGATAGAAAATTACCGGTCAGGGATGCTGTGGGAATTATTTATGTCCTGCCCAGAAGTTCCAGATGGACTGAAGTTACTGGGCTTTCAGTTTTGATTTGGTAATTGTTCCGTTTCAGGGAATAATCATTCAGAATAGTTATAAAACAAAAATGGGAAACTCTTCTGACGAATTGTTTCCCATTCTCACTATTTGGAGCCCATAGGTTTCAAAC
>JASJGS010000240.1:0-5260 GCA_033791445.1 Bacteroidales bacterium
TTTTACACGAATATTGTGTTGCTTGAGCATTTTTCCAAGAGCGTGGGCCAGCTCAGATTTACCTGACCCTGATTCGCCGGAAATGGAAACAATATATCTGTAACCTTTACTTTTTTTTTCCAGTTCTTTGAGAACGTATTCTTTAATAGTACATGCCGCTTCTTTGTGCATGTCATTTATAAGAAGGATATCACCCAACATACTGAAATATTTTTAGTTGTAATTTATTTCTACCAATTTATTGTTTGGTAAATCGTGAATTTGGCCACAAATATGAATTTTTATTTTCTTATTTGAGTCATTCTTGCCAATTATTTCAACATTTTTATTTGAGATACTGACCTTATAATCTGTTTTTCTAAAACTGAAATTAAATTTTAATCCTTCCCAATGTGAAGGCAGGTTGGGACATAATCCGGGGTAATCATTTGATAGATCAAGACCAGCAAATGTATTCAGAACAGTGTAACTTGTTCCTGCCATTACACCACAGTGTATCCCTTCTCCTGTTGTGCCACCTTGAATATCAACATAGTCACTTTCCAGGGCTTCCATAAATAACTTCCAACCCAGATCATTCTTATTTACCTGGTATGCAATGCTGGCATGGACCAGGCGACTCAGTGTAGAACCATGGGAAGTACGGGCAATATAATAATCAAAGTTTTTAGTAAGATAATCATCAGGAATTTTGTACCCCAGGTTTGTGATGATATTGCTTACTTCCTTTTCAGGAAGATTATAAAATGTCATAAGGAAATCTGCCTGTTTTGACAACTTGTATTCATCAGGAGATTTGTCCTCTGCCTTTAAAATTCTATCCAGCCTGTGAATATCCTCATATTTATCTTTGTAGTATTGCCAATCGAGTTCTTTCAGGCCAAAATATCCTTTAAACTGAGAAACAATACCCTCTTCAGAAATCTCCAGGTTTAATTTGTCCTTTATTGATCTCCAGGTATTAATCTCTTTTTCGGAAAGGTTTATTTTTTTGAATACTAAATCTTTGTCCTTCTCAGGAAGATCCTCTATAATTTTAATGGCTGTGGTAAAAGCCCAGCTTGCCATAATATTTGTGTATCCATTGTCTTCTAATCCTTCAATACCTGAACCGGGAATGGATTCATGAAACTCATCCGGCCCCATTACCTTATCGATATGATATTTTCTGGAAACTTCATCAAAATGTGTTTTACTTGCCCAGAATCGACAAATTTCGAAAAACATTTCGGCACCATACTGGATCATAAATTCAAGATCATTGGAGGTCCAGTAATAATTCCAGATATTATAGGCTATAGCGAGTGAAACATGACGTTGCAATGAACTATAATCATCACCCCATTCTCCTGAAATTGGATTTAAATGTACCACCTGGGTTTCTTCGCGGCCATCGCTTCCACTTTGCCAGGGAAACATGGCTCCTTCGTAACCGTATTCCTTAGCATATTCTCTAGCTTTATCGAGTCGCCAAAACCTGTATTGCAGAACTGATTTTACAACCTCAGGAAAATGAATGTTAAACAAGGGTAGTATATACAACTCATCCCAGAAAATATGTCCCCTGTAGGCTTCTCCATGTAATCCCCTTGGGCCAATTCCGGTATCCTGGTTCTTATAATGTGGGGAAGCTGATACCAGGCTATGATAGAGGTGCATTCGAAGAAGTTTTTGGGCATACCTGTCACCTTTAATTTTAATATCCAGTTTATCCCATATTTTACTCCAGGCAGCTTTTGATTTTTCAAGCTCATCCGAATATGCAGTGAGCAATTGGACTTTCTGTTTGGAGGCTTCTGAAGGGTTTTCAATTCCTTCATCCATACTGGTATAAATAGTAACCAGTTTCTCTATGCTTACTTCCTGGTTTTGCTCTGCATTAAAAGAAAAAGAAGTAGTAATACAGTCTCTTTCTGGTGCAGATGTAATTTTAGATTCGAGATCAGCTGCATTTGAATTTACAATTTGTTTGGCACTTTGGGCAATTTGAATATTTGAGTTGGTCGTTTTAACCACAAGGTGATGATATTCACCTTCTATAAGTTCTGAAAGAGGTTCGAGATGCTTTTGGTTTAACTCCTTGTATCGTTCCACACCAGCGTTAATGTGATTTCCGTTTAATTCCGTTTGAACTTCAATTTTCCCGGAATAATTCAATGGAGTAATCGAAAATTTAAGCCCGGCGAGATGCTGATCTTCCATGCTGGCAAATCTGGACGACTCAACTTTAGTACGCTTTCCATTTGAATCTTTAACGATTACCAACCTATTCAGCTCACCTGTTTTAAAATTTAAGTACCGATGGATTTTCTCAATTTCATATGTTGGTTCTGGCAAAAACTCAAACCATTCGTTTCCCTCAATTCTGAAACGTATTGGCAACCAGTTGGGAATATTCACAAAATCTTCATTTTCGATATCCCTTCCAGCTACTTTTGAAGTAAGCCTGTTGTATAAACCTGAAACGTATGTGCCAGGATAATTTACTTTATTGGCCCTACTCTCTTCCAGAGCGCCCCTTGTGCCAAAGTAACCGTTCCCAACTGCAAGCAGAGCTTCCCTTGATCTTTCTTTTTCTAAATTATAATCGTAATATTTTAGTATCCAGGAATCAGCTTCTATTCCAGTTTCAAACCATTCATTAATAGAAGAAATACTCACGGCAGCAAGATCTGTTACAACAATGTCAGCACCATTATTCTCTAATTCTTGCTCATTGTCTTCACGGGCAACACCAATTGTTAAGCCGAAATTTCCAATAGCACCTGCCTGTACTCCTGAAACAGCATCTTCAACAACTACAGACCGACTGTATTTAACTCCCAGTTCATCACAGGCAGTGGTAAAAATATCTGGCTCAGGTTTCCCGTTTAATCCCATTTCAACGGACACTACTCCATCAATCCGTGTTTCAAACAAGTGCATCAATTCGGCAGATTCAAGAACTGGTTTACAGTTTTTACTTGAAGAGGCAACTCCAATTCGGATACCATTATCTTTTAGTTCCTTAATTAACTTTACTGTTGAATCATAAACTTCAACGCCATCTTTGTCAAGGACATCATTAAAAAACTTGTTTTTTCGATTTCCCAGGCCACAAACAGTTTCCATTTCCTCGCCATCTTCAGGAGAACCAAATGGAATTTCTATACCCCGTGAATCCAGAAAGGATTGTACTCCTTTATATCTGGGTTTTCCATCAACATAAGGAAGGTAATCATCTGCATGAGTAAACTCTTTAAATGGCTCGCCATGTTTCTTTTCCCTGTCCAATAAAAAATCATCAAACATTTTTTTCCAGGCAGAACCATGAACCAGAGCAGTTTTTGTAATAACTCCATCCAGATCGAAAATAACAGCATCAAAATTTAGCATAATTTTATTTTTGATGATTAAAAACTTGTTTTAACCGGTAAGCTTTTTAATTTTATGGAAGCAATGATAAAAGTAGGTATTATCTTTATTTTTCGACAATATATTATTAAATTTAATGAAAACTTATTCTTAATTACCTTGATTAAAGACAAATGGTTTACATAGCCTTTTTCTTACAGGCAGGCTAATTCATGAATAAGTGTACTATAGTTGAGTTGAAGGAATAACCTAAATCCACTTTCGTGAAAAAAATAATTATCGCAGCAAATTATCTTCCAATTGAAGTTCAAAAGGTTAATGGCCTTTACCAGGTTGAACTTAAGAGTGACATTGAAAAATCAGGTGTTTTCGAATTCTATCAGGAAAACAATGCAATATGGGTAGGACAGGTTGATTTGTCAGACCATGTTCTATCTTACATTGATATGGAAGTACTGACATATAAATTAAAAGAATTCAATTGCGAACCTGTATTATCGCCTAAAGAAGACCTGGGTGCAAATTATCAGGGATTTGCCCGGGATACTCTCTGGCCTGTGTTTCATTATTTCTCTCACAATGCAATTTACCTGAATGAATACTGGGATGCCTATGTGAAGATGAATAAAATATTTGCTGAAAAGATTCTTGATATTATTGAGGAAGACGACCATTTGTGGATTCATGATTTTCATCTATTACTATTGCCGGAATTAATCCGGCAAAAAATGCCCTCTATATCCATAGGCTTATTCATTCACATACCTTTTCCATCCTATGAAATTTTCCGACTCCTGCCTCAACGAGTTGAGATTCTCGAGGGAATGCTGGGCGCAGACTTGATTGGTTTTCATACCTACGATTATGTACGCCATTTTTTAAGTTGTGTGCGACGTCTGCAGGGGCATGATACGATCTTTAATCAAATTCGAATAGGTGATAGAACTCTGGAAGCTGATGTATTTCCGTTAGGGATTAACTATGAAAGATACCAGAAAGTTATTAAGAAATTGGAAACTCGGGCAACGGGTTCGGAATCTAGTATACATAAAGAAATAGTTACCTCAATAAAGCACAAAGGCACCAGGTTAATATTGTCTTTAGGAAAGTTGGATTATACCAAAGGGATTCCATTGCGTCTTGATTCCTATGAAACATTGTTGAATACCCATCCTGAATACCATGAAAAGATTGTTTTGGTCTTAAATGCTGCTATTACCCATGAAGTGGGAGAGAAATCTGAGGAGCTAAAACAGCAAGTAGATGAAATGGTAGGGCGAATAAATGGTGCTTTTGGAACCATGCAATGGATGCCTATCTGGTACCTGAATCACGAGTTTAACCAGGAAGAATTAATTGAACTGTACTCTTTATCCGATATTGCATTGATTGTTCCATTAAGAGATGGGATGAACCTGATAGCAAAAGAGTATGTTGCTTCCCGGCCTGATGGAACAGGTGTTTTGATATTAAGTGAGATGGCTGGTGCATCAAAAGAGTTACACGAGGCAATTATTGTAAATCCCAATAACAATGATGAAATAGTTGCTGCCTTAATTGAAGCTTTGGAGATGCCTGCTGAGGAGCAGATTCGAAGAAACACAGTCATGCAGAAACGATTGAAAAGGTATGATGTTAAAAGATGGGCCCATGACTTTATGAAAAGTCTGGAAGGGGTTAAAGAACTGCAGGAATCAACTTTAACGAAAAAGGTTACTGAAAAGCAAGTTGAAAGAATTGTTGGTGCTTATGAAGCTGCTGAGAAACGGATTATTTTTCTTGATTATGATGGAACACTTGCTGAATTTAAAAAAAATCCGGAAGACGCTAAACCTGATGAAGAACTCTATGGTATTTTAAAAGGGCTCGCCTCCGATCCAAAGAATACACTGGTTATAATTAGTGG
>JASJGS010000241.1:0-2917 GCA_033791445.1 Bacteroidales bacterium
TGATATCAGGCATGCTGTGGTTGAAGGTGGATTATCCTGGGAAAATGGTTTACGGCTGATTCATCCAAATATCAAAACGATTGTGCTAAAGGATTTTAAATGGGGTAAATTGAATGGGAAATGGAAAGCTATCAATACACCAATAGGTGAAGGAATGGTTGATTTTAAGAAGTATTTTAGATTGCTAAAAGAATATCAAATAAATGTCCCCATTTCATTGCATCTTGAATACCCATTAGGTGGTGCTGAAAAAGGTGCCAATACATTATCCGTCGATAAAAAAATTGTTTTTCAAGCTATGAAAAAGGATTTAGCGACTGTTCATGAACTTTGGGCAGTATCTTAAACGTTCATGTGCTGAATATTGTCTAAGAATTATCAAGAAACTTTTTTAAACCGCTGTACTAATTTTATTTTAACAAAAAAAAATGACATGCCCCTTAATTATTTCTTTAATTTTTTTATCAATTGAATTGACATTTTTGTGAGTTCTTCAATGGTTTTTAGATCAAAATTGCCCTTTACATCTTTGCTTATCAATTTAGAACCCATCCCTACACAAGTAACTCCAGCATTAAACCAACTTTCCAAACTCTCTTTAGTTGGTGATACGCCACCTGTAGGCATTATACTTGTCCACGGCTGAGGGCCTTTAATTGCTTTTACAAATCCCGGTCCATAAATTCCGCCAGGAAATAACTTCACAATTTCGCATCCCAACTCTTCAGCTTTGGCAATTTCAGTTAAAGATCCACAACCCGGAGACCACAATACTTTACGTCTGTTACAAACGATTGCAATGTCTTCTCTTAAAACAGGAGTTACTATAAAATTGGCACCCAATGCCATATATCTTGAGGCAGAAGCAGCATCAGTAACAGAACCAACACCTAATACCATTCCAGGCAATTCATCTATGGCATATTTGATCAAGTCAGAAAAAATTTCATGTGCGAAATCCCCCCGTGCGGTAAACTCTAATAACCTTGCACCTCCATCATAACAGGCCTTCAAAACTTTTTTACTGACTTCAATGTCGTTATGATAAAACAATGGTACTAAACCTGTTTCTTTCATTACTGTTGCTACTTCAATTCTTGAAAATTGTGCCATACTATTTTTTCTTTAATTTAAATCCAATTTAATATTTTTTTGAAATCGTATTCTTCCGGATTTTCTAAATATTTTTTTGCTTCCTTATAGTCACTTTCCTTAATATAAATGAGGTTGTTGATAAAAAGTTGAGCCATATCTGAATCAATATCAACTAATCTTGGTGGTACTTTACCATTTTCATCTTCAAAATCCTTTAAGAACAAAGGCGTAATGTCTCCCTTTGAATTAGCACTAACAATACATCCCGTAATTCCTTCATCAAATAATTTTTTTACACCAATACCCAAAAGAGTGCATAATGTTAAATCGAAGGCAATTGGATTACAACATCTTAATTCATAACCTATTTCTACCGGTCTTGATTTTATATCTATTCCTAATGCTTTCAATTTTACCTGTAAAAGATAATTGAATATATGAGATTTACTTACATTACCCAATTCCGGATGACCATGATCATCATACGTAAAATTAATTCCAGAATTCTTTATTTCATCTTCATCCATAAAATGAAAAACACCCTCGCTTACCATAGCTACTCCATATTCAATTCCCTTAATTTTACTTTTGATGATTGAAGAAATAATCATGTTAATCAATTTCTCAAAAGTAATATTCGTTTTATTGAACATTTCAGGAATGATCATCATGGGGAAATGGCACGCAGACGCAATCCCAAATGCTAAATGTCCTGCTGAGCGCCCCATAGCAGAAACAACAAACCAGTTTTCACTTGTTCTTGCATCTTCATATACCGTATTTCCAATTCGAACTCCTTCGTTTTTTGCCGTGTGAAACCCGAAAGTCGGATTTCTGTCCGGCAATGGAAGATCATTATCTATCGTTTTTGGAACATGTATGTGAGCTACATCCAACTTATGATCGGTAAGATATTTTGTTAACCTGCTGGCCGTGGATGCTGTGTCATCTCCTCCTATAGTAACCAACAGCTTTACATTATTATTTTTGAAAAAATCAGCTTTAAATTCGCCATCCTTGGGTTTGTATCGACTCATAATTAAAGTAGAACCTCCCCGGCTAAAAATTCTGTCTGCTTTTCTAAAATTTAAAACCTTTACTTCAGGTTTATCAGAAAACAACCCTTTATAACCATGATGTACTCCCAAAACTTTATAGCCATCTTTGATGAATGTTTTGGCAAGAGTGCTAATAACTGTATTGATACCCGGTGCGGGACCTCCACCACAAATTATAGCTATTGACTTTTTCATCTTTTAGAAATGTCCATGAGATTGCTTCCCAGCATTTAATTTAAACTTATCTTGCTACTCTTCCCGAAGCATCACCACCCATCAATTTTTCGACCTCAGCAACCGTTACTAAGTTTGCATCACCTTTAATAGTGTGTTTTAAACAAGAGGCTGCTACTGCAAAATCCAATGCATTCTGGTCATCTTCAGGATATTTCAGTAAACCATAGATCAAACCTCCCATAAAAGAATCGCCTCCACCTACTCTATCTACGATATCAGTTATTTGGTATTGACGTGTTTCGTACATTTTTTTACCATCATATAATACACCTGCCCAAGTATTGTGTGAGGCAGAGATAGAACCTCTTAATGTTGTAATTACTTTTTTAGCTCTTGGAAACTTTTTCATCATTTGCTGACAAACCGATAAGAAAGCTTCTGCTTTCACATCGTGTCCTTGAGTTTGAACAGAAATTCCTTCTGGTTTAATACCAAAGTGCATTTCAGCATCTTCTTCATTTCCTAAAACTACGTCACAGTAAGATGTTAATTCAGTCATAATAGCTTCTCTGTGTTCAGTACTACAA
>JASJGS010000242.1:0-19919 GCA_033791445.1 Bacteroidales bacterium
TCCTGCTGCCACTTTTTTTGATTATTTTCTTATTTTCATCCTGTACTCATAATAAATCCAACAAGCCTAATATTATCTTTTTTTTTGTAGATGACATGGGCTGGCAGTATACATCTGTCCCCTTTTATAAAGATAAAACGACCTTAAATAGACTTTATAAAACGCCTTCTATGGAAAAGTTGGCAGCAGAAGGAATGAAGTTTACCCAGGCCTATTCATCTTCAGTTTGTTCTCCAACAAGAATAAGCCTGATGACTGGAATGAATGCTGCGCGACACAGGGTTACAAATTGGACACTTCATGAAAATAAAAGTTCGGATCAGGCCAGTGATACCCTTATTCTACCTGATTGGAATGTAAATGGTATGAGCTCCATCCCAGACGTAGAGAGAACCGTTTATGCTACTCCCCTGGCTCAAATTCTTCATGATAATGGATATTTTACTATCCACTGTGGAAAAGCTCATCTTGGTGCTATCAATACTCCTGGTGCAGATCCATTGAACCTGGGCTTTAATATTAATATTGCCGGACATGCTGCTGGTGCCCCCGGGAGCTATTATGGCGAAAAATATTTTGGGAATAAAGAGAATGAATACAATCAACCCTGGGGTGTACCCGGACTTGAAGAATATTATGGGAAAGACATCTATTTGAGTGAGGCACTTACACTGGAAGCAATAAAAGCACTGGATAGCTCTATTGTATTGAACAAACCATTCTTTCTGTATATGGCTCATTATGCAGTACATACACCCATCCAGGAAGATCCCCGATTTTTCAGCAACTATCTTTCAGATTCATTGCCTGTTATTGAGGCAAAATACGCCTCCATGGTCGAGTCAATGGATAAAAGCCTGGGTGACCTGATGAATTATTTAGATGAAAAAGGCATTGTGGACAACACAATAATTTTATTTATGTCTGATAACGGAGGCCTCAGTGCGGTTGCCAGAGGGGGCCAACCCCATACTCACAATCTACCCTTATCGAGTGGCAAAGGCTCGGCGCATGAAGGAGGTATTCGCGAACCAATGATTGTGAAATGGCCAAATATTGTAAAGGAAGGTTCCGTTTGTAACGAATATCTTATTATTGAGGATTTTTTTCCAACGATCCTGGAACTTGCAGAAATTTCAGATTTAAAAGGTGTTCAACACATTGATGGAATTAGTTTTGTTCCTTTCCTGAAGGAAACGAGTTTCTCATCTAAAAACAGACCATTATTCTGGCATTTCCCAAATAACTGGGGGCCTACCGGACCAGGCATTGGTGCTTCAAGCACCATCAGGAAGGGAGACTGGAAGCTTATATATTACCATTCAAATCAGAGTTTTGAGTTATTCAATGTAGAATCTGATATTAGTGAATCAATAAACCTGCAATTTCAGGAGCCAAATAAGTTAATTGTAATGGCAAAGGAATTATCTGATTATCTTCGAGATGTTGATGCACAAATGCCTGTAATGAAAATATCAGGGTCTCAGGTACCTTATCCAGACGAAATTCTCATCTTGAAATAGTAATGTTAAATTTTATCTCTAATGCTCCAATCAAGAAACCTATTTATATGTCTATTTTTTATCTTTCTAGTAGGATGCAACAAAAAATATCAAAGTAAAATTATTTCCCTTTCTGGATCCTGGGAATTTCAACTGGATTCACTGGATAAGGGGATCATAAATAAATGGTATAATACCATGCTACCCAACAGCATTCAATTACCCGGTAGTACCGATGAGGCAAAAAAGGGCTTCAGGACTCAAGGCTCTGACTATGGTAACCTTACACGCGAATTTTCCTATATTGGACCCGCGTGGTATAGAAAAAAAATTATTATACCTAAAAACTGGAAAGGGAAAGAAATTCAACTTTCTCTGGAAAGGGTTCTCTGGGAATCGCGTATATTTCTCAATGGCAAGTCTATGGGAATAATTGATGCTATGGGTACTCCGCATATTCATCAGCTTGGCAAACTAGAACCAGGAGAACATCAGCTTACAATCAGGGTTAATAATGATATGATTCACAATATTGGTGACAAAGGACATATCTATACTGCTTATACCCAAAGTATTTGGAATGGAGTTGTTGGAAAAATTGAGCTCCAGGCTATTCATCCTGATCATATTGTTTCCGTGAAAACTTTTCCTGACATCGACAATGGTGAGTTGAAAGTGGAAGTTGGGTATGATGTATCCAAAGAATCTGTAGAAGATTACATTGTTAAACTGGAAATATCAGATATTAAAACAGGGGAAAAACTTTTACATAAATCAGAATTTCTCAATCCTGCTCAATTCGGAGAGAAGATATGGATAAGAGTGCCTGTAAAGGATGAATTGAATCAATGGGACGAATTTAATCCAGAGCTTTATCAATTGAATTGTAGTCTAATACAAGAGAATAAAATTATTCACCAGAAAAAAGTTGAATTTGGGTACTCAAAAGTTAGTCACAATGGAACCCATTTATTGATGAACAACAAACCCGTTTTTCTACGCGGAAATCTTGACTGTGTTCATTTCCCTTTGACGGGTTACCCTTCTTGTAATATAGAAGATTGGGAAAGGATTTTTAGGAAGTATAAGGAATATGGCTTGAATCATGTTCGATTTCACTCTTGGTGCCCACCTGAAGCTGCTTTTACTGCTGCTGACAGATTGGGGATTTATATTCAAGCAGAAGTTATCTGGCTGGACTGGTGGATGAATACTAATATGATAGCTGAAGGAAGGCCAGAAATGGATACCAGAGGTCATCCTGCAGGCCTGGGATATGATGTAAAACGGGATAGTTTTGTGGTTGCTGAAATAAACAGAGTAATTGAGACTTATGGGAATCATCCCTCGTTCGTTATGTTTTGCATAGGAAATGAGCTGGGCAATTCCGATTTCAATGTAATGGAGGAATGGATTACCAGGGCGAAAGAGAAAGATCCTCGCAGGCTTTATGCACTTTCAACAGCTCGGAAAATTACGCCTACTGACGATTATTCAGCCACCCATAATATTCCAGGTTTGGGTCGGACTAGAGGTCTAAATGGGCCACGAACAGACTGGAATTTTGAAGAATCTTATGGCAAAGCAAACATTCCAATCATTGCCCATGAAATAGGTCAATGGCCAGTTTACCCCCTTTGGTCAGAAATTGATAAATACACAGGAGTATTAAAAGCCAGGAACCTGGAGGAGTTTAGAGATGTGGCCAGGAAGAATGGCATTTTCAGCCAGGATCAGGATTTTCATGCCGCTTCAGGAGCTTTGAATCAAATCATGTATAAATACGAAACTGAGTCGTTTCTTCGCACCCCCAGTTGTGCAGGAGTCCAGCTTTTAAGTATGCAAGATTACCAGGGCCAGGGTGAAGCCTTAATTGGATGGTTGGATTGTTTTTGGGATACAAAAAATATCACTACACCAGATAAGTTTAGGGAACATTTTAATAGCACTGTCCCACTGTTGCAAATGGAAAAATTTATTTGGACATCAAAGGAAATATTTTCAGCAAAAGCCCAGGTTTCTCATTTCGGAGTAACCGATTTTAATGCAATACTATCCTATACCATTACAAATGATGCTGGAGAGCAAATTCTGAGTGACAGATTCCCTGATAATGAATTTAAAAGAGGCAGCCTGACTGATCTTGGAACAATTAGATTTTCTCTGAAAGATATTAAAAATGCCCAAAAATTAAACATCCACCTAGAAATTGAAAATACCGACTTCACTAATGAATGGGATATTTGGGTATTCCCAGAAAAAATTCCAGAGAATGATACAATGGATATATTGATTGCAGAGGAATGGGGAAATAATGTTACAGAAGCATTAGAGGCAGGGAGAAAAGTATTTTTAATAGCTAATAAACTAGGATCAGAAACAAACTCAATAATTGCGAATTTTTATCCCCTGTATTGGTCACTATCATTCTTTCCTGGTCAGGGAAAAACCAATATTGGTCTCCTTCTTCAGGTCACACACCCTGCATTTGAACACTTCCCCACGACTTTTCATAGCAACTGGCAATGGGAAGCTATAAGTGCTGAGTCCAAAGGATTTATTCTAAATCATATGCCTGAAGACTATAAGCCTATTGCTCAACCTGTGGATGATTTCCACCGAAACAATAAAGTGGGTTCCATATTTGAATTAAAGGCTGGTAAAGGTAAATTACTGGTGTGTGGGTATCCAATAAAAGACAAGGCTAATCCGGTAGCTAGCCAACTTTATTACAGTCTTATTCAGTATATAAATTCTGAGCAGTTTGAGCCGGAATATTCCATGAATTTTTCCTTACTTAACGAGATGTTCTGATTTAAAAAAAATATATCTTTAAAGAGTGCTTTTAAACCTGAAATAAACTATACAAATATGAGCAATAGAAACAACCGTAGGGATTTTATTAAGAAATCTTTGTCCATAGGAGCAGCGATTACAATTGTACCCAGGCATGTATTGGGGGGGAAAGGGTATTTAGCACCCAGTGATGAGTTAACTCGAGCTATAATTGGAGTTGGCGGAATGGGACGCGGACATATTGGATATGAAGGAGCCAGATTGTTAGCAGTATGTGATGTGGATACAGATCATCTTAAAGAGGCAATAAAAATTACGGGCAAAGATGTTAAAACCTATACTGACTATCGTGAGGTTCTCCAACGTAAGGACATAGATATTGTTCACATTGCCACTCCCCCACATTGGCATGGTATTATGTCAGCTGAGGCAGCCCAGGCTGGAAAAGATATCTGGTGTGAAAAACCGATGACCCGAACCATAGGTGAAGGTATTAAAGTGATCCAGGCTGTTCAGGAGCATAATAGAATATTCCGGCTGAATACATGGTTCAGGTTTAAAGATCAGTTTTACGGATTCGGCACCACTGTGGAACCCATAAAAAAACTTGTTGACAGTGGCTTACTTGGATGGCCTTTAAAAGTTACCGTTAGCGCCACCACCGGTTTTGATTGGAAATTTTTCTGGAAAGGGGAAACAAATCTCTCTCCACAAGCTGTTCCAAAAACACTTGATTACAATATGTGGTTGGGACCTGCTCCTGTAAAACCTTATAATGTAGAACGAGTTCACTCCAAATTCAGGGGGTACTGGGATTACGATGGAGGAGGCCTTGGAGACATGGGCCAGCATTACCTTGATCCGGTACAGTATATTCTGGGAAAAGACCATACAAGCCCTATATACATTGAAGCCGATGCCCCTCAGCAACATTATGATGCAGTTGGTACATGGAGGAGGATTGAAATGAAATATGCCGATGGTTGCAAGATTATCCTTGATGGTGAGAATAAAGATAAAGATGCAGCCTTCATTGAAGGTCCATTGGGAAAATTATATAAGGGATTTAAATCAGATATTCCTGATTTGGAGAAGAAACTGGGAGCATTCCCTGATCCTTCCCCTCAATTAGGGGATTTTCACGAAGCTGTCAGAACCAGGAAAAAGTTTGCACTCAACGAAGCAAATGGACATAGATCATGTACCATTGTCAACCTGGGTAAAATTGCCCTAAGATTGGCTCGTCCACTGGAATATGATCCTGTAAAACAAAGATTTATACATGATGCGGGTGCAAATGAGTTAATTGATCAACCCATGAGAGATCCCTGGACAATTTAAAAAAGTAATGCCTAGCATATCCATTTATAAATACAGCATAAAAAATGAAAACATCTAATTTCAAAATATTTCTTTCCCTGGCAATAGTATTAATTTTTAGTCAGAGTTTAACATCCAGTTCACAAAACACTGATATTGATGAAAAGGTATCTTCTATATTATCACAAATGCCTGCTCAAAATAATGAACAGCTTAGTTCCTTATTGAAGGAGATTATAGACCTAGGTCAACCAGGTTTGAATGCCATAATAAAGCAGATCAAACCAGCTGGTGAGGGGGATGATTCAAAAGCCAGATTTGCCCTTGGAAGTATGGCATTTTACTTGACCAAAAAGCCTGGATCTGATTGGCAAAAAGTATATTCCAATACCATAACTGCAGCATTGAATATTGAAAATATGGAGGAGGTGAATTCTTTTTATATGAGCCTCCTACAGATTGCCGGCACAAATGAAGCTGTTACTGTATTAGCTGAATACCTGAATAATAAAAAGCTTTGTGATCCCGCTGTTCGTGCCCTGGTTGATATCGGTACAGTTGATGCCAAGAAGGCTCTTATTAAAGCCTTGAATACTGGCAGTGTAACAATACAAACCTCCCTTGTTGAAGGACTTGGTTATATGCGGTCACAAGAATCAGCAAAAAGAATTAGAGTTCTTTCCGATGTTAACAACACTGAACTTAAAAAAGTTTGTTTGTATGCATTGGCAAACATTCCTGATCTAAAGGCTGAAAACATACTTACTAAGGAAGCTGAGAATGCTGGATTTACTTATAATAACACAAATGCAACTGCTTCTCTGCTTATATATCTAAGGCGATTGGGTGAAACAGGAAATACCGAAGCTTCCATAGAATTAGGGAATAATATCATAAACCAATGTAACAAAGACAGCAATGCCCATACAAAAGCTGCAGCCCTCGCCATTCTTAAAAACAATGGAAATAAAAAACTCTCCTTCATTCAATTATTTAATGGAAAGAATTTAGATAATTGGAAAGGGAACAAAACAGATTACATAGTGGAGAATGAAACAATAGTACTTTATCCTGACAAGGGTGGGAAGGGTAATTTGTATACGGAGAAAGAATATAGTGATTTCATATTACGATTTGAATTTCAGCTTACACCAGGTGCCAACAATGGACTTGGTATTCGGACACCACTTAAGGGTGATGCAGCTTATGTGGGTATGGAACTTCAGATACTTGACAATACTGCCAAAGTATATGAAAACCTTGAAAAATACCAATATCATGGTTCGGTATATGGCGTTATACCTGCAAAGAGAGGATTTCTAAAACCGGTAGGCGAATGGAACTACCAGGAAGTTACTGCTATTGGAAATAAAATTAAAGTTATCCTCAATGGTGAGGTAATACTTGAAGGCGATATCAAAGAAGCAGCTTCGAACGGAACATTGGATGGGAAAAAGCACCCGGGATTATTCAATCCTAAAGGCCATATTGGATTCCTTGGCCATGGTTCCCCTTTAAAGTTTAGAAATATATGGATTAAGGACCTGAGTAAAGTCCACTAGTTTTAATTGGTTAAAAATCTGGAAAAATAAAAAATATCCAAAAAGTTCTTGCTATAGTCCAGTAGCTATATGTATGGTTTTGGTTGCGGTAAAACCATTTGCTATAGTAAGTTTTGATGGTACATCAGGAGAAATATCATTCTCATAATGATTAATGTCAATGATATAATCCCCTACTGGCAAGGCAGTGGCGAATATACCGTCAATAGATATGCTAAGATTTTGAATTACCTCAGAAGTATCAGATGAATATATGATGACTTTTCGGGGTTCAAATAAAGCTTCCAGATCTTTTGGGCCAAGATCACAAGGTTCATCCGGACACATAGGTTCTAGAATTACATTTCCAGATAATATACCGGCAATTGTAGATTCTTCCTTCTTAAAACAAGAAGAAACAACTCCAAATAATAGAACAACAGTAATAAGCTTTAATATATTTTTCATATCCACTTGGTGTACATCATTAATAATTGCACGAATGTAAATCAAAAATTGTACCAAACAAAATAGCAAGCTGAAGATTTTAAGCTTGGCTATTTGACCAATGTTTTGTAATAGAGGATGAAATAATGTAACTTCCACCTACAAAAAGGAGTCAGAATAAGATAGATTTACAAAACCGGCAACCTCATTGATTATATTTGTCCCTGATGCGCGGAATGAAAGCAATCATACTTTTCTTTGCAGTCAGCTTTTCTGGCTGTATACAATCAGAATATTCATTTGAAGATTCAAAACATGATCTTCTTTTTGATGAACTGGCCATAACATGGGATGAAGCGATTCCACTTGGAAATGGTTTCCTGGGTGCCTTAGTATGGCAAAAAGATCAACGGCTGCGGTTCTCACTTGATAGATCTGATTTATGGGATTTGAGACCAAAAGAAAACCTTCAAAATCCAGAGCTAAACTTCAACTGGGTCTACGAAAAGTGGAAAGAGGATAAATACGATGAGGTTCAGCAAATGCTTGATGTACCATATGACAGGGATGCTGCTCCCTCAAAAATTCCAGCAGGAGCTCTGGAATTTGACATCTCGAGTTTTGGAGAGATAAAATCAGTAAAATTGTATGTCAATACTGGTATTTGTGAGGTATTATGGGAAAACAATATTCGCTTACTCACCTTTGTACAGGCAGACCGATCTGTTGGCTGGTACCGATTTGAAGGACTTAAAGAACGAATTACTACAGATTTAATAGAACCAGCCTATAACCTTTCTGATGATTCAGGAATAGACAGTCCCGTTACCGGGCAGGATTTAAGGAGGCTTGATTATCCAAAGGGGAAGTTGACCAGCACCGAGCAATCCATTGATTATAAGCAGGAAGGCTGGGGTGGCTTTCATTACCAGATAAATGTCCAGTGGCAATATGACAAAAGTGTTTTGGAAGGTTGCTGGTCGATAAGTTCACATTATCCAGATCTTGAAAAACCAGAACTTTTACCAGCAAATACAATCGTATCTCGATGCCTTGAATCCGGTTTTGAAAATTCTTTATTGAACCATCAGTTGTGGTGGAAGGATTATTGGGCCAAATCTTCCATAAGTATTCCCGACAGCATTCTTGAAAAACAATATTATCTTGAAATGTATAAATTCGGATCTGCTTCTCGGAGAGAAACTCCTCCCATTTCGCTGCAAGCAGTTTGGACAGCAGATAATGGTAGACTTCCACCCTGGAAGGGAGATTTTCACCATGATCTGAATACACAATTAAGTTACTGGCCCTCCTATACCGGAAACCATCTAGAAGAGGAAATGGGCTTTATCAGCTGGTTATGGGATCACAAATCAACTTTTGAGGAATTTACATCCAGGTATTTTCAAACAAACGGGCTAAATGTTCCAGGTGTTACTACACTTGATGGAAAAGCCATGGGTGGTTGGATTCAATACTCTTTGGGCCCTACCGTGGGTGCCTGGTTAGGACAACATTTTTATTTACACTGGAGATATTCAATGGATAGGGATTTCCTTGAACATAAAGCATATCCATGGCTTAAATCTGTAGCCATTTATTTAGATGAACTTGCTATAAAAGAGGATGGAATAAGAAAATTACCAATAAGTTCTAGTCCTGAGATTCATGATAATTCCAGGGAAGCATGGTTTGAGGAAACAACCAATTTTGATCTGGCCTTAATTAAATGGACCTATTCCAAAGCATCAGAACTAGCGAATGAACTGGATCTTACAGAAGATGCTTATAAGTGGGATAGCATTTTAATTGAATGGCCATCGTACAGTATTGATCCTGAAAAAGGTTTGAACTTCGCACCAGGATTTCCTTATGATGAATCTCATCGCCATTTTTCTCATCTTATGGCATTTCACCCCTTGGGTCTTATAGATTGGAGCCAGGGAATAAGCGAACAGGAAATTATCTCAAACACCCTATCAAACCTGGAAGAGCATGGTACAGATTGGTGGGTAGGATATAGTTTTAGCTGGCTTGGAAATCTATATGCTAGAGCTTTTGAAGGAAAAAAGGCTGCTCAAGCTTTGAAAACATTTGCGACTTCTTTTACCTTACCAAATAGTTTTCATGTAAATGGAGATCAGTCAGGGAAAGGATTATCAAAATTCACATACCGACCTTTCACTCTTGAAGGGAACTTCGCCTTTGCATCTGGAATCCAGGAAATGCTACTCCAGAGTCACACCAGGGAAATCCATATATTCCCTGCATTGCCGGAAGAATGGAGAGATGTTTCTTTTACGAATTTTAGAACCGAGGGTGCATTTCTTATATCTGCCTCTATCCAGGATAAGAATTTTACTCATTTAAAGGTTTATTCGGAAAATGGAGGTCTTTTAAGACTTCATAACCCTTTTACAACTAACAATATAGAAGTTTCCGGAATCGAACTTTCAAAAGATGTCTTATTGGATCAAATTATTGAGATAGAGACCGAACCTGGCATGACTATTCACTTCAATGCCATCAACAACGAATAAAATTATTCATATGAGATTCCCAAAATCATCGACAACTCATCTTGTCCAAATTGCTATTGGTTTATTTTTCCTTGGTCAGCTTATTGCATGTACAAGTGGAAAAGAAAACCAACCCAATATATTGTTTGCTATAGCAGATGACTGGTCCTGGCCTCATGCAAGTGTAGCTGGAACAAATGAGTTGTATACTCCTGCATTTGACCGAATTGCCAACGAAGGAGTGCTTTTTACCAATGCATATTGTTCGGCACCCTCCTGCACGCCATCGAGGGGAGCTATTTTAACTGGTCAGTATCATTGGCGATTGGAGGAGGGAGCAAATTTATGGAGCACCTTACAAATAAAATTCAAATCCTATCCTGAATTATTAGAAGAAAAAGGATATTTTATTGGATATACAGGTAAGGGATGGGGGCCTGGTATCATAGAGAAAGGCGGTAGAACTAGAAATCCTGCAGGCAAAGCTTTCAATGAAATTAAAATTGATTCCCCTGAACACATCAACCGGGTTAACTACGCTGAGAATTTTAAAAGCTTCCTATCAGGAAAAAATAAAAATGAATCCTTCTGCTTCTGGTATGGGGGGTTTGAACCTCACCGGGCATATAAAAATGGCATAGGAAAAGAATCAGGTAAAAATCCGGATAATGTTGACGTTCCTGCCAGTTTTCCTGATAATAAGGTTGTGCGGAATGACATACTGGACTATTACACTGAAATAGAGTGGTTTGATCATCACCTAAAGGATATGATATCCGTATTGGAAGAAATGGGAGAGCTTGATAATACTATCATTATTTGTACTTCTGATAATGGTATGCCCTTTCCCAGAAGCAAATCTAACCTGTATGATTTGGGAACAAGAATGCCTCTGGCTATCCGTTGGGGAGAAAAAGTTAAGGGAAAAAGGATAATCGATGATTTTGTCAGTTTAACAGACCTTGCTCCCACAATTCTTGAAGCTACTGGAATTGAAATACCAGCTGAAGTTACTGGTAAAAGTCTTATAAAAATTCTTTATTCAGAAAAATCAGGTAAGCTTGAACCGAAAAGAGATCATGTCTTGACTGGAAAAGAAAGGCATGCCTGGGTTCGGAAAGGTGGCCTTGGCTATCCTATGCGTGCCATTCGAAACAAGGAATTTCTTTATATTTTAAATTTCGAACCTGACAGGTGGCCGGCTGGAGATTCCACTAACTTTGAATTCCTGAGCCCATCCCAAATATATGGAGATGATGATGCTTCTCCTACTAAAAAGGTTTTACTGGATAATCAAAACTCTCCCTTATATAATAAGCTGTACAATCTAGCTTATGGAAAAAGACCCAACGAAGAGTTGTACGACCTTAGAAATGATCCCGATCAGCTTAATAATGTAGCATATAAAAGTGATTATTTGTCTATTAAAAATAAACTAAATAAGCAGTTATTAAAAGAACTGCTTGAATCTGAAGACCCCCGGGTTACAAGTAATGGTGAAATATTTGATAGATATCCATATCATAAAAACAAGTTCACTCCTCGAATGTTTTATGACTCATTGGATATATACGATGCCCAGGGAACAATGGCTGGAGAAATATCCAGTTCAGAGGTCATTTTACAGACAAGACTTACAAGTTCTCCCTTGGAAACGGGAACTGTTGTTCCAGGGAAAGAAGGAATCGCTCGATTTGAAATAGATGAAACCCCTACATTTGACAATCCCCTTCGTTCTAGCTGGATAATGGTTCAAGCTGAAAACGATTTCATTGTTAAAGCAAAGCTAGGTGATCTGGAACCTGGAACACAATATTTTTATAGGACGGAATTTGGAATAACCGGAACCTATACAAAATTTGGTGATACCCAAAGTTTCACTACGCTTCCCGGGAAAAACTCAGAAGAATCAGTAAGCTTTGTTATTGTAACCGGAATGAATTATGCCAAATTTCATTATGGTAAGAATGGCACTAAATTGAATCCTGGAGAAAATATGTATTCAGGCCCAGATAAATCACTTGGGTACCCGGCCCTGGAAAGTATTACAAAACTGAAACCTGATTATTTTATTGGTACTGGTGATAATGTATATTATGACCACCCAAAGGTGCCCAGGGCAGAAACCAGGAATGAAATGCGCCAGAAATGGCAACTTCAGTTTCAGCAATCTCGTTTTGTAGAATTATTTAAAAATATTGGTGCTTATTGGGAAAAAGATGATCACGACTATCGATTCAATGACTGCGACACAACCGGACAAGAAAAACCAAAACATGAGTTGGGTAAAAGTATCTTCCTCGAGCAAGTTCCCATAATTGACCCAAAAGAGAAAAACCCTGTTACTTATCGCACTTATAGAATGAATAATAATGTTCAAATATGGTTTACAGAAAATCGTGATTTTAGGAGTCCCAATGATACACCAGATAGCCCTGAAAAATCTATCTGGGGCAAAAGCCAATTCGAATGGTTGAAATCTACTTTACTAATAAGTGATGCAAAATATAAGATACTGGTCTCTCCTACGCCACTCATTGGCCCTGATGATGCATACAAATCAGATAACCACGTAAACCAGAAAGGATTCAGATACGAAAGAGATTTATTCTTCAAATGGTTGACTGAGAATGGCTTCAATTCAAACAACTTTTTGATTTTTTGTGGGGACCGGCACTGGCAATATCATTCCATTGATCCTTCTGGTTTTGAAGAGTTCTCATGTGGAGCTCTTGTTGATGCCAATTCCCGTTCAGGAAGGCTTCCTGGTGACCCAGAATCAACAGACCCGGGAAGCACCATTATCCAACCTTATGTGCAAAAAGAAGGATCCGAATCTGGAGGCTTTCTACATGTAGAAAGTTCAATGAATAAAGAACTATTGGGCCTTAAATTGACTTTCTACGATGAGAAAGGAAAAGAACTTTATACAGTTGGAAAATAATTTATCTATTTAAACCAACAAGTAAAATAATAGTATTAAAAAATGCTATAGTTATAGTGTGTAACCAATCGTAGTATTGAATCCCCAGTCATTATTGGATGCACCCTCAGCCGGGCGATTATCAAATTTATAATAAAAATTCAGTCCGAAGAAAAAATCTCTAAAGATCTCAATGGAAGCGTTGGCATTAATTTCTGCCCTGAATCTGCCCCAATCTGACAAACTTGGAAAAATCATAGGATCAACAGAAACATCTATCTTTGGATGTCGAAACCTAAATATTTTATAATTGGCGCTGGCCTTAGCTTCCAGAGAATTATTAGCCAAGGAGTCATTGGTATATTCTCTTGTTACCTGAATGCCAGCTCCCACAAAGAGATTTTGCAAATTATTCTCAACCACATACTTACCTGCATCTGCTGCAATAAGAGCACGTAAATCAAGACCTAATTCTGAGTTTGTCTCCATACTGGCTGTACCACCAACAAACCAATCTCCTTTTATTATTCGATACAAGGACAAATTCAGATTCTGGTTAATATTTTTTGTTCCACTTTCAGTATTAGACTGATTGGTGATAAAGGTAAGCTCACTTTCAATTTTCCTGGACCGGAAGCGGGTAGTAGCATTTAGATTAAAATTGGAAGTGTTGTCTGCCTTTTTCAAGCCAAGTCCAAGGCTATAAGAACCACTAAATCTTTTCCAAAAAAGTTGTTTAATCCTGATGATACTTACAATAGTCATTATCTCTACATCAGATGCTTTATAATCAGGTGCAAATTGTGTAACTATGGCAACCTTATCAGGGATTGATGTGGTATCCGGAGAGGCATAATCTATCAATCCATTTGAATATTTTATCTCAAAAACATTTGTTGAACGAATTGCTTGAAGCTTCGACCAGTCCAACTGCAAGGTACCCATATCATCGGTCTTAAAGGTAAGGGTACCCAATTCCATTTTTTTTATTTCACCGGTAATTCGATCACCATTACGCAGAATAATCAAATCCGTTCTCTGGGCTAGCAAAATAGATGGAATACTAAACAGAAAAAACAACCCGAATAGGTTCTTCATTAGTTGGGTTCGATTCCTATTTATTTGATCCATTTGATGTTATTAGTTTCTCTTCTGATCAAAAAAAGAATTACAAAACTAAGAAATTCAACCTCTGGATAGAAATCATCTTCTTTTTCTTTCAATTTTACTTATATCAATATCCATTTCCAGCCAATTTTCAAGTGTAGAAACAACGAGTTCTTTTTGATTATTAGGCAGGTTACTAATCCTGGTATTATGTGCCCCACCCTCCTTATATATTTTTAGTGCGTTGGTTTTATCTCCAATTTCTACGGATGTGGAGGACCATGTATCAGAACCTCCATAAATATATATAAAATTATCTCCTTCTGATTGTAAGTAGCTATTGACATCTTTCATAATCTGAAAATCATAGACCAATTCCACATCTTGAGGTGCAGCAAATGTAAAAATTGGATTGGTGACAAATTCCAGCAAACCTTCAAACTCTGAAAAATCGTATCCATAATATCCAATTTCAGTCATGGCCTGGTAAAAAAATGGCTCCAGGTCTAATATACCTTGATCGGAAAAATACTGAAAGCCACTTACCGCTTTAAAATGATCAAAAATTTCTTCATTCGATGAAGCTTCATTAGGGATTTCTTCACAGGTCCACCTTCCCCATTGCCAGAAGGCAAACGAATATTCCAATATACTATATTCATAGGCTTCTTCCTGGGAAACTCGCGTATAATTTTGGTTTTTGGACTCACAATAGGACACAAACATTGGATAAAAAATATCTCTCTTTTTTAACATCATGGCTTGATAATCATATACTTTTTGCCTGCACTCAGGAGTTCCAACTGTATCAAGAAATAAATAGGTACGCGGATCGTCAAATGAAAAATTCAAAGGGCCAACATAGGGAACACTTACATCCACATCATCAGGAAAAAAATATCGGTGATACATGGTTGTTTGCCCGCCTTTACTAATACCCGTGTTAATCCATTTCCCGGTGTACACTTTTTTGAAGAATTCCACAATTTTATGATGATCATTTGCTGCCTGTTCCACAGTGAGATATTTCCAATCCTTTGGATCGGGTATCGATTCACCAAAAAACCTATGTTCAACTATGATTTGGTTGGCCTCAGTCAATCGGCTTAATTCACTCTGATATGGACGGTTTGCAGTATAGCCTTCAGTTATAAACACAACAGGTCTGATTGAATCAATATGAGAAACATACACTTTCTGTGTGAAATATCCTGCATCCGGATTGGAATGATCAAGGGGTTGTCGGAAGTGCAATTCATATACTGAATTAAAAGGCTGTCTTGATTCCAACTCGGTATAGGTACCACCATCCAGATCTAAAAGGGCATTTTCAATTGTGACCGTTTTGGAATCACACGACATCAATATTGAGGTAAACAAAGCTACAAATACTAAACTGGCCAAAATAAATTTCACATTCCTTTTTTTCATATCTATTTTTTGAAGGTGTATTTTAGGAAATTTCTGCCGTTTTAATTTTCAACCATTCATTAATCTCATCAGAAAGAAATGGAGACAGTTTTTCATAAACACTTGCATGATAATCATTTAACCAGCTTTTTTCTTGCTCAGAAAGTAGATTTAAATCGATTAGATTCGTATCAATGTAACAAAGCGTAACGGTCTCAAATTTCCTGAACCTGCCAAACTCTGTTACACTTTTCTCCTTCACTAAAATCAGATTCTCAGTACGTAAGCCATACTTTCCCTCCCTGTAAAAGCCAGGCTCATCGGAAATCAGCATCCCTGGTTCAAGTGAGATGTCTCTGTTACCTGAAGCACCTGAACCAATTGTTTGTGGTCCTTCATGCACATTTAGGAAAAAGCCAACGCCGTGCCCTGTACCATGTCCATAATTCAATCCATGGTCCCATAAAGCTCGCCGTGCAAATGCTTCAATCTGATACCCTTTTGTACCCTCCGGAAATTCAATCATGGCTAGTTGAATTGTTCCTTTCAATACAAGAGTAAAATCTCTTTTTTCCTCCTCTGTTGGATTTCCCAATGAAATTGTACGAGTTGTATCAGTTGTACCATCAAGATATTGGCCTCCTGAGTCTAACAAAAATATTCCTGTGGGCTCGAGTTCCACATCGGTATCAGGTGTAGCTTCATAATGTATAATTGCACCATGGCCCTTATATCCGGCAATAGTTGCGAAACTGGGGGCCATAAAATTTTCCTGCTCAGCTCTAAATTCTTCAAGCCTGGCAGCCAGCGAGACTTCTGTTATTTTTTGCCTGGCAATATTTTTCTCAAGCCAATAGAAAAGCTTAGTTAGAGCAATACCATCTTTTACCATTACTTTATGAATATGAGCCACTTCTGTCTTATTTTTAATAGATTTTAGCATGGTAGGAATGCTAACACCTTCCCTCTTTTCACAGTTCGAGGGTATTGAATTATACAATCGGGTGTTTATGGATCCTGGAGAAAGATAAACCACTTTTGTTTGATCAATCTTACTTAAAAAATCATACACTCCTTCATAACTGTGAATGATTATATTATTTGATTGAAATTCTGTTTCTAATGACTCAGGTATCCTTTTATGGTCAATAAATAAGAAAGATTCACTTTGTGAAATAAGAGCAAAAGACACAACCAGTGGACTATAGAGAACATCATTTCCCCGAATATTAAAGGTCCAGGCTATATCATCCAGGGCCGAAAGCAAGTGAAAATCGACCCCTTTCTTTTTCATATCCTCTTGAATCATTTTAATTTTCTCCCTTCTGGAAATTCCTGAAAATTCAACCAGATAATCAAAAATTGGTTCCTTTGGTAAAGTAGGTTGATTGTTCCAAATTTCCCCAGTAAGATTGACGTTTGAAAAAACTACAATATTCTTTGGAATTAAATTCTCAATAAGCAACCTGCTCAAACCGATTGAAACCATTTCACCGTCATAACCGAGAGTCATACCTGACTCAAGATTTTCTGTTAGCCAATCTACATACTCCGGTGTATGAGGAATCTTTAATTTTACGAGTTCAATACCAGAACCTTTTAGTTGCTGCTCAGCCTGAAGGAAATAACGGGAGTCGGTCCACAAGCCAGCAAACGATTTTGTTACAACTATGTTCCCGGCTGAACCAGTAAAACCCGAAAACCACTTCATGGTCTTCCATCGTGCAGGTACATATTCACCCATGTGGGGGTCAGTTATAGGAATTAAATAAGCATCAATTCCCTTTTCGCTCATTTTTTTCCTTAGGTCGGAAAGATTCTGATTCGATGTCATAAATAAATTTTGAATACCAGATATAAAATTAGTTAATACAATATGCTCTAAAATTACGGATTTTATTCAATCACAAGGCGAGCAATCCTTCCATCGGCACCTGCTGCCCAGGCATACTTACCTGAAGCATCGACATCAAGTGTATAAAACCCTGTATTGCCAATAGTTTTCCAGTTTTGCCCTTTATCAGTTGAATAGCTGGTAGCTTCTCGACCTACTGCAAGCAGGATAGGATTTCCATCAACTGAGATTTCTTTAATACAAGATCGATACCCTGCAGGGGAGCTGTCAGGCTCTTTCCAGGTATATCCACTATCTTCGCTAAACATAAAAGTAAGTCCTGTTGAATCTGGTTTGGCATAATCCCCTCCAATACAATAGCCATTTTCATCTGGAGTAAATAGAATAGAAAAAACTCCCGAGGAGGGTGTTCCGCTCATAAATGGTAAGGTAACTTCTTTCCAACTGATTCCATCATCTCTGGAGTGAAAGATTCTTGCAATAGACCCACCAGAGCAAAACCAAATATTATTAGGTTCAGCAGTTGCAATGCAAGTTCCACTGGCAGCAAACATATACTCACCCTCCTTTGCTATCGGGCGTGAATTCTCAGGTATTTCTTCCCATGTCTCCCCACCATCGTGAGTAAACAAAAGAAAAAACTTTTGGTTAACTGGATCCCCCACAATAAAACCATCCTTCTGATTACGGAAAATCATTGAATTCAGGAATATTCCTTCCTGGTTTTTAAAGTATACCTCTTTCCAGTTTTTTCCTCCATCCGTAGTTTTAAGAATCACCGCCGGGTTTGCAATTCCCATTACCAGTGCAGTTAAAGAATCAAAGGCTTCAATATCACGAAAATCAAATTTTGAATATCCGGCAATCGTATCCTTGTGCCAATGCTTACCACCATCTGTAGTCCTAAGAAAAGTTCCATGGCTCCCAGAAGCCCAAACCACATTCTCATTCACCGCAAATATACCTCTCAGGCTGGCATCAATTTCTGAGTTTTGTTCATACCAGGAAAAATTCAGAATGGAACCTGAAGATTGTGTGTTATTGCCATCAGGCTCGTTGCAGGCAAATAAAAATAAAGGCAGAAGAAGTAGAATTCGCATGAACTTTTGTTTTTACCTGAAAATAAAACCATCTTTAAAAGGATCTTCAGGATCAAACCAGAACTCATTCTGTCCTGTAAACCAAGCCTTTCCTGTGACCTCTGGAATGACCGCTTTCCGAATACCTATTTTGGTTTCCTCAACAACTTCCACATCCATTGTTGATCCCAGAATGCTTTCAACAGTGATTTTTTCATTAAGCTTAATGTCGCCTTTGGCGTATAATAAAGCCGCTCTTGCACTCAATCCAGTACCTGTAGCAGATCTATCCATTTCCCCATCTGCAAAAATGCAAACATTCCTACTATGGTTTTTATAATTATATGGATCTCCTGTAAATATTACACCATATAAGAAGCTCAGCTCAGGTTCCCTAGAATGTCGAACATTAAAGTTTCCACTTACTGCTTTTTTAATCCTCCGGCCATAATCAATAAGCTTTCCATAATCAGTTGCATCCATGTTTAAGCCAAGTTCACTGGCACTACATAAGGCATAGAAAGCACCGCCAAATGCAGCATTAAAATTCACACGACCAATTCCAGGAACCTTAACATCCTCATCTTCAAGGTACAGGAACGATGGTACGTTTCGAAAGTTCACTTCTTCTACTTCTCCCTTTTCAAACCGGCCAAAAGAAGTAACCCTTCCAGAAGGGGCATCAATTTTCACTTCCTGCAACTCCCCTTTTTTCTTTACTAATCCCGTTTCAAGCACTAACTTCGTAATTGCTATAATGGCATGGCCGCACATAGTACTGTAGCCCTCATTGTGTAGAAAAATGACTCCCAGGTCACCATCCGGTGTTACCGGTTCTGTAAGGATGGCTCCATACATATCAGCATGCCCACGAGGTTCCCACATCAATCCCTTCCGGATATAATCAAAGTTTTCCATGAAGTATTTCCTTTTTTCAAGAATTGTTTTGCCCTTAATTTCCGGAATTCCATCTACAATAATTCGCAAAGGTTCGCCACCTGTATGCATTTCAATGGTCTTAAAGACATTTGAGCCCTTAGGTATTTTCATTTTATTCAGCATGATCGATTTTTTCAAATTGTACCACTAAAGTTAAGTTGATTTATATATTTTCCAATCAATTTTCAGAAAAAACTAAAATAATATTCTTCCTGTGTATATTTACATATTGATCTTTTTTGCTAATTTCGTTCAACATCAAAATATAAAAAATATGAAAACAAGATACCCCTTTACGAGATTCATTTCATTCTGGATATTATTTATGAGCTTCATAATAATTCCTTTTGAAGGGAACTCTCAATCTCAGGCAGACCAGAATATAATTCCAAAGTCCTTAAATAATATTCTGCTGGATGAAAAGGGTAATATGTATATCCCAACCGGGAATGGCCAGTCATTATATGTAGTTCCCTCAAGC
>JASJGS010000243.1:0-69209 GCA_033791445.1 Bacteroidales bacterium
ACCAGTACCCCAGGGCTTGCAGTTGCTATTGACAGTACAAATTCCACATTGGCCTCTATCGGATATGGTATTGCTTATCCATTTGGGGTACTGGGCGTTATTTTGTTTGTTCGCTTATACCCCAAATTTACCAGGGTCAACCTTGTCCGTGAAGAAAAAAAAATAAACAACGAGGTTTTAACTGAATATCCGGAGATTTATTCCAAACAGTACATCGTAGAAAACCAGAATATTTTAGGAAAATCCCTGAAGGAACTTAACATTCGCAGCATGACCGGGGCCAGTATTTCTCGCGTTTCCAAAGAAAGTCTTACCATGGCTCCCACACCTGACACTATCCTGGAAAAGGGGAATCTTATAAGAGCTGTAGGAACCAATGAGGCACATGAAAAAATTCGATTGTTGATAGGGCCAGTCACCAAAAAGGAAATTCCTATGAGTGAGAGCTTTGTTGTTGAGTCTGTACTGGTAACGAATAAAAAATTGGTGAACAAGTCTATTGCCGAGTTAAACTTAATTGCATCTTATGGTGCAACCATCACCAGGATTCGTCGTAGTGGAATCGATATTTCTCCAACTCCTGATATCCATATTCGTTTTGGCGATAAATTATTGCTGGCATGTGATAAAGATCGTATAAAAGAAGTGGTGCAATTGCTTGGAAATGAGGGCAAAAAGCTTTCTGATACAGATTTCTTCCCTATTGCGGCCGGTATTGTACTGGGAATATTAGTTGGCAAAATACAAATAGCTTTCTCTGATAAATTTGTATTTAGTCCCGGCCTTACAGGGGGTATATTAATAGTAGGATTAGTCTTGAGTAATCTTGGTAAAACCGGCCCTATTGTTTGGACAATGTCAGAGGCAGCGAATCAACTTTTGAGACAATTGGGATTGTTGTTTTTCTTTACCTCAGTGGGAACTCAGGCTGGGGCTAACCTGGTGGAAACATATAATGAGTATGGCATTAAACTTTTCCTGATTGGAGCCATAATAACCATTCTCCCGATGTTTATTACCGGCCTTGTAAGCCACTTCTTTCTAAAAGTAAATATATTTACTTTCCTGGGAGGGCTAACCGGTGGAATGACCAGTACGCCAGGGCTTGCTGCTATAGATTCTATGTCGAAAACCAATACAGCACAACTGGCCTATGCAACAGTTTATCCGGTTGCCCTGGTGCTTATTATTTTGGCTATACAGGTTCTCTCCTATTTTATTTGATTTCTATTCATACCCTTATTCTTCTTTTCCAATTACTGATTTGATTCTATTTGCTGTATCTTGTAGAAAAATTTTGTGCGAATGATTCGATATTTATTCATTGGAATTCTTTTAATCTCCAGCCTGAAAGGGGCTTCTCAGAAACTTGTTCTCAAGCCTGAGTTGGATCATGTAAACAGACCTATAACGGTACAACACGGAGCTATAAAAGCAACTTTTGTGGATAATATGGCCTTTGGACCAGTTCATAAAGAGGGTTATAACGGAATTGCTGAATTATATCACCTTGGCCAGGATTCATCCGTTTTTGTTCCATTTTATGCAGGCTTTAACCTGGAACATATATTTGGTGGTGACAGTCTGCCAGAGCTGATGGAACCTCGCAAGAATCCAATGGAATTATATATTGCTGGGGAAAATGAAGTACTACTCTATCAGCCACCAACTCTATTGTCAAATGTTGAAAGCATAACGAGCTTCACCCTTGTTCCACCTCATTATATCGACATCACGTTTCGAATGGTAGCCCGCAGTGGTGATTTTTTCAAACATGGTTATGCAGGGCTCTTTTGGGCCAGTTATATTCATAGCCCGCGGGATAAAAAAATCTATTTTTTTGGTTTTGAAAAAAAAGGACATGATAAAATGTGGCTATCAGCTTTTTCAGAAAAACATGGAGTTAAAAGTTCACATCTTCATAAAAACGAAAAGCATGATCTCTATTTTGCTCCCAATTTTAATGTTGTTTTAGCCAATCATTTCTCCGACCTCCGCTTTGACAAACCATATTACTTTGGAAAGTTTCACAATATGGTGTTCGCTTATTTGTTTGAATCTGATGAGGTGATCCGCTTTTCCCAGTCACCCAATGGTGGTGGCCCAACGAATCCAGCCTGGGATTTTCAATATATTATCCCTGATTTCGAACCCGGTAAAGAATATTCATTTAAGGTCCGCATGATTTATAAACCATTTGTAAGCGAAACCGACATTGCAAATGAATATCGAATATGGGAAAGGATTTTGAAAGAAGAAAAAGGCAAATAATCTCCAGGCAATTGGCATTTTTTGCCTTGTTAGATACCCTCTTTTCTTCTGTAAATTTTGTGCCAATTGATTTTTAAAATTTCTTAGCATTCATTATCTTAGTTGCCGTTTTATAAAGCTCAACCCAATTAAGTATTAGCCTGAAATTAAACTTCCTTCTTATGAGTACTTCTGCAAGAAATACCCAATGGGTAATTTATTCATTTGTAATTGCCATGATATATGCTATCATTCGTTACAACATTTTTAAGAATGTACCCTGGTCAGACTTTCCTGTTTATATCTTCAATAAGTCTGTTGCATTAACTATTATCATGCTAATGTACTATTACAGGACTTCGGTATCAAAGAAAATAGTTTCCGCAGAATCAGTATGGCCGATAATGTATATTCTGGCATTCACTCATTTAATCCTGTCATTGACTATCCTTCAACCTAACTATTTTGAAAAATTTTATTCAGCCGGCCATTTGAATTTAACTGGGTCGTTGAGTTTACTTTCTGGAGTCATTGCCTTTATTGGATTTACAATTATGGGGTTAATTAAGCTACTTAAAGCTGTAAATGTGAATTTTACTATAAATAAACTGTACATATCCATCCTAAAATTCATTAATATATTCTTTGTATTAATCCATGTGTTTGTTATGGGTTTTAAAGGATGGCTTTCACCGAATGAGTGGCCCGGCTATTTACTCCCTATTAGCCTTGTTGCATTTATAATTTGCTTAACAGCTATAATAGTGGCATGGTATAATAAAAGAAAAGAAATTGCCTATTAATTTCCATATGGGAAAATGGAATAAATTATTGTGTGAATAAAATGTACTTTTGATAGATAATAAAGCTTCTTAAATTGAATATTTAATTAAAATACAAATTCATGAAAAACTTAATTCTTCTCACAGTGGTATTGTTCCTAGGAATAGGAATTAATCTTCAGGCCGGGGAACCTGATCTGCAGAAAATATTCAACGGAAAAGATTTTACCGGATGGCAGGTGCCGGATAATAACATTTGGTGGACCATTCATGATGGGGTTTTAAAAACTAAGAGCGATCCTGAAAAAACCGCTTCAATTTTATGGACCACCAAAGAATATACTGATTTTATAATTGAGGTAGACTTCAAATTCGGAGAAGGAACTGTTGATTCCGGAGTTTTCCTTCGTGACATTAATGAGCAAATCCAAATGGGGATTTCTGGCAAGTACAAAAGGGATATGACCTGCTCTCCATATATTGGCAGTCTTGGTGATTACCCCGTTGAAGCAAAAGGAATCAAAGAGCTTCTCAAATCCGATGACTGGAATACTATGCGTATCAAAGCAGATGGGAATAATTACACAGTATGGCTGAATGGAAAAAAGGTAATGAAATATACCTCAGATACTGCCATTGAGAAGGGCCCTATAGGGCTGCAGCTCCATGGAAACAAAGTAATGGATATTGAATTCCGCAATATTCTGTGTGCTGAAATTAAATAAATAGAAGAGTTATCTCTTTAATTATCAGGAGGACTGGATGAAATATCTAAATTTAGGAAATAAGGGACCAAAGGTTTCTACTATGGGTTTTGGTGCCTGGGCAATTGGTGGCATGAACTGGGGAAAAACAGATGATGAGGTATCTATAAGAGCCCTCAACGAAGCCATAGACCAGGGAGTGACTTTTATTGATACGGCTGATGTGTATGGTTTTGGACATTCCGAAGAATTGATTTCAAAAGTAATTAAAGAAGGTGGCAAAGAAAATATAGTTATAGCCACCAAGGCAGGAAATGACTTTTACAATGCCTCCTCTGACGATGATGAGGGTTATGGGGCCATAAAGCAAACCTATACCAAAAAATACCTGATTTCTGCTGCTGAAAAAAGCCTGAAGAGATTAAATCTGGATACACTGGATATACTTCAACTACATAGCCCCGACCTGGAAAAGCTTGAGAGGGACGAGCCCTGGCTGGCCCTTGAACAACTAAAGAAAGATGGAAAAATCAAACATGCAGGCTTGAGTATTCAATCATTTAAAGAAACTGAACAGGCACATTTACTCGACCAACATTATGATATTCTAGACTGCATTCAGGTACGTTATAATTTACTGGAAAGACAGGCCGAGGAGTTGCTTTTTCCCAAAGCCATGGAATATGGAATTGGTGTAATTGTACGAATCCCTCTTTTATTTGGGTTCTTAACCGGGAAATTTGATTCCAAATCGACATTTACGGAAGACGATCACCGAAATATGAACCTATCACCAGAAAAACTAAAGACCTATCTTGAAGGTCTAAAAGAAGTACAAGCCTTGTTTGATTATTACAGCGACCAAAGTAAAACCCAGGTTAGCCTTCGATTTTGTATCTCTCATCCAGCCTGCCACACGGCCATTCCGGGTGCAAAGACAAAGGAGCAGGTAGCAGAAAATTGTTCTGCTTCAGACCTGGGACCTATCCCTCAGGATATATTGGACTCAATGCTGAAGTAAAAATTCAATTGTATTGATTATTTAAACTAAATGACTGATAATGAAAATATTAATCGTCTCATTTATTTTTGGCTTTTTTTGCATTTTCCCCTTGGCTTCACAAACAAATTCAATTATTGAGAATGAAGAGTTTAGCTCAAATATAAAGGTATTGGAATTGTGGATTGATGCACAGATGGAATTCCGGGAGCTTCCCGGCATGTCTATTGGAATCATATATGACCAGGAATTGATTTATGCAAAGGGTTTTGGATATAGCAATCTGGAACAAAAAACATCTGCCACACCCCAAACAGTTTACAGGATAGCATCCATAACAAAAACCTTTACGGCTACAGCGCTCATGCAATTGAGAGATGAAGGTAAACTTAGCCTGGATGATCCGATTAAAAAATATCTTCCCTGGTTTTCCATTAAAAACTCTTTTCCCGATGCACCGGAAATTACAATTCGACAATTAATCACCCATACATCAGGACTTCCTCGTGAAGCTGCTTTTCCATACTGGACAGACCGTAATTTTCCCAGCATAGAAGAAATTGCCAGTGCCCTGCCGAAACAGGAAATGATTTATGCCTCAGAAACGGTGTACAAATACTCAAACCTGGGGCTTGCCCTTGCTGGTGAAATTGTATCAGTAGTTTCTGGCATGCCTTATGATGAATATATAAAGGAAAATATATTTGACCCTTTAAAAATGAAAAGTTCCCGTGTTTTTCTTTCGGAAAGGGAAAAAAGTGAAATAGCTACCCCATATACAAAACGATTATCGGATGGCAACCGTGAGGTTATGCCTTTTACAAATTCAAAAGGCCTAACACCGGCGGCCAATATTTCATCAAATGTTGAAGATCTTTCTCAATATATTTCTCTTCAATTTGGAAATGGCAAAAAAGAAGGTACCCAAATACTAAAAGGAAGTACTTTACAAGAGATGCATCGAGTTCAGTGGTTGCACGATAGCTGGACCAGTGGGCAAGGATTGGGATTTCGGGTTTGGAAACAGGGTGATAATACGGCGGTAGGGCATGGTGGCTGGGTAGCTGGTAACCGTACCCAAATATCATTTATTCCAAAAGAAAAAGTAGGCGTAATTGTAATGACCAATTCTGATGATGGGAGTCCTAATTTTTTTGCTTCAAGGATCCTTTCACAGTTTACTCCAATTTTAAGTAAGGCTTTTGATGAAGAAAAACCAAGTCCGGAATTTGACCCTTCCTGGAAAAAATTTGTTGGTACTTATATTGATCCTTCGTATTACGAGACAGAAATTTTAATTTATAACAATGCTCTGGTAATGAGCGGATTTAGCTTCCCTCCTGAAGACAATCCTACCAGTGAAATTGTAGTCCTTACTCCAGAGGGGGAAAACACCTTTCGAAGGTCAGGAGAAAACGGGAATGGAGAACTTGTAATTTTTGAGCTAGATGAAAATGACAAAGTTGTAAAGGTAAAAACAGGCGAGAATTATATTTTTCCTAAAAAACAATAAGCTCCATTAAAACTTTACTTTAGTTTACCCTGTTTTTTAAAGGTTTCCATGAGCATACTATTGTCTCGTGGGTCTGGATCAATGGGGAAATCATCAGGGGTACTGGGGTATCCCAGGTTAATTGAAATCTGATTGGTAAGATAAGGCAAGGGGTCAATGGTTACCGAATGGAAACAGGTTGAACTTGAATATCCGGGCTTAAAAAATCCGGAATAAATTATTTCCCTATCCACCGTCATACAAAATGGGGTACCATCATGAATAGATTCCAGTTTTGCCATACCATCATCTTTAAGAATCATTTTATGCTCAGCATGCAAATAGGAATGAATATCATCATTGCTGATTAGTTCCGAATCTTTTAATACTATGGAGGATGTCACAATCTCACAGCGATTGGTTACCAGACTGTATTCCTTCAAAAGGTATATTTCAACAGTTTCTCCAGCCTCAGAACTTTCTTTGTTACATCCTGAATACAATAAACCCAGGACAATCAATAATAAGAGATTCCTAAAATACTTCCACATTTTAACTTCTGGTTTTAAGAATTTGATGTAATTTTTCAATAAACTGTTCCACATTTGAACGGTTAAAGCACATTGGTGGCTTAATCTTTAAAATATTTTCATAGGGGCCATCCGTTCCGCTTAAAATAAAACTATTCTTCAACTGATTTTTTACAAAGGAGGCCAATTCTGTATTCGCAACCAGATTTTCATCCACAAATTCTATGCCCAAAAACAATCCCAGGCCACGAATATCTCCCATGGCTGGAAATTGTTTTTGCAGCGATTCTAATTCCTTTACAAAATATTCTCCTGTATCTCTGGCATGTTCCGATAATTTCTCCTCTTCTATCACCTCCAGGACCGCTTTTGCTGCTGCACAGGAAACTGAATTTCCGCCAAATGAACTGAATAACTCTATGCCGTTTGCAAAAGCATCTGCTATTCTTTCTGTAGTTACAACAGCTGCAACAGGGTGACCATTTCCCATAGGTTTTCCAAGTACTACAATGTCGGGTATAATATCATGCATCTGAAATCCCCAAAAATATTCTCCCAGCCTTCCAAAGCCAGTTTGAACCTCATCAATTATGCTTAAGATATTATGTTCCTCAAAATAGGATTTCATTGCTTTCAAATAACCCGGTGCCAAGGGAACCTGTCCACCACAACCCGAAATAGACTCTCCGATAAAGGCTGAAGGAATTATACCCTTCCCAATTAAATTATCAATTACTCCAGTTGCCTCTTTCCCATATGAATCAGCATCAGAAAACTTGCCATTGTATAGCTTAGGAAGTGAAAGTTTTGTAACCTTATCTGATAACCCCCTACCCCCTTTTCCATCAAATTTATAGGAGCTAACATTTATTCCAGTATTGGTAATTCCATGATATCCCTGATCCAATACAAGCATATGCTCTCTTCCTGTGAAGACATTGGCCATTCGTATGGCCAGGTCGGTTGCTTCGCTGCCAGAGTTTACCAGAAATACCTTATTAAGAGTTGGTGGGAAGTATGTAAGTAGTTTCTGGGTGTAATCAACAAATGTATCGTAAACATAGCGTGTATTCGTGTTGAGCAGGCGAAGTTGTTTGGAAATTGCCTTCGAAACCGAAGGGTGGCAATGCCCAACATGAGGAATATTGTTGTAAGCATCAAGATAGGTATTCCCCTCCTGATCGTACATATACTGGAAGCTTGCCCCAGTCATATAGATGGGAGTGTGGTAGCTCAATCTTAACGATTTTCCCGTATTCCTTTCTCGTGCAGAAACTAATTTCTTTTTTATCTCTTTATAATCTCCAGATTTATAACCTGCTGCTTCTAAAAATTGCTCCTGAACCCAAACAGGATTGATAGTTATCCATTTTTCCATAAGGCTCCAGGCCGGTTTCTCGCTAATAAGGATATATTCAGTATCCTCACCTTTTGCTTTCGCTACAGCAGAACTACACAAGCTAACACACAACCGAGCCGGAACAAGATAGTAAATCATCTTCAACTCTTTTTCGGTCAATGGATATATCGCCTGATATCCTTCAATGAGTTTTTTAGCGGCCTGGATTGGCTTTTCCTTTTCAAACATAATATAGCTAAGGGCAATAGCCAATTCATTTACCAGGGGAGAATAGCAAATATCCCCAAAATCAATTACTCCGTTAATTATTTTACCATCTGTGAGTACATTCTGGATATTTAAGTCGCCATGAATAATGCTGTATCTTAAATCTTGAAGATGGGGCAATACAAATTGTTCATATTGATCAAAAAAGTATTCAACTAACTTCCTTTTTTCTGGCTCTTGAATATATTTTGCTTTTGACTTATTTAACAGGTTGTGCTGCAAGTCCCATAATAATTTTCGGCTTTCAATAGCCGAGCTTCTCTTATCCTTTAAGCTGACATTCAGCTCTGCAATAGCTTTCCCAAAATTAAAGAGTAAGGTGTCAGAATGTCTCACCTCATCCAGAAATTGCCCTTCAATAAAGGGAACAAGCCTTGAAAATGTTTGATCATTGTGTTCATGTATGGCTTTCCCTTTTCTATTTAAGGATATTGGAAGTTGAAAGGGTAGTTTAGGTGAAATCTCATCAAGTATTTTGTTTTCCGCTTGAATCAATTCAAGCTCTCTAATATCTCGATAGTGTTTTAAAACAAAAAATTCATTTTCTTCTGTCTGAATTTTATAATTATGAGAAATATAGCCTTCAAGCTTATCTATTCTTACCGGTGCGATATTATATGATTGCAATAAATGTTCCACAGAAATAGATTGTGTATTCTTTACCAATTGGTTTATTTAATTATTTTGAGAGAGCAACCGGACTTTCTTCATTAGTAACTATTTTTGATAGAACAATCGTATATTCTCCGACTCTCAGCTCGAAGCAGCCATCTGCTTCAAGATCTTTTTCTGGTGAATACTCTATCCCGCTAATTTTATCTAAAATTTCAATGTTTTGATCCATTCCGGCATGAAGATTCACTATAGCTATGCTTCCTTCAGGAACCAATATCTCAAAAACAATATGTCCGGCTTCCTCTACTTCCCAGTTGGAAACAATTTTTCCAAAAGGTGAATGGTATGTGCATTTTACATATTCCAGGCCATCGGGAAGAAGAGGTTCGATATAGAACTTTTCGAAGCCCGGGTTCTCAGGATCGGGTTTTATTCCACCCAACCACTTAAAAAACCATTCTGATACTGAACCGAACATAGGATGATTATTCGAATAGGTATTATCACTTTCTTTCCAGGTTTCCCACAGAGTGGTTGCCCCCTTATCTATCATAAATCCCCAGCCGGGATATTCAGTGCTATTTACAACATTAAAAACCTCATTGGTTTTTCTCGCCCTGGAAAGGGTTTCAAGCATATATTTGGTACCAAATATCCCCGTATTGAGATGACCTGTGGGTCCATTTTCCAATGCCATTGATAAAGAATCAATGGCTGCAAGAATATCATTTTGTGGAATGATATCATTATATAATAAAGTTGAAAAAAGGGTTTGTCGGTTTATCGGGTCCGGTATAGATTTACTCCAATACATTTCCGATAATTGACGGGTTAATTTTAAGGCTAACTTTTCAAAGTGCTCCTCAGATTCCTCATCTCCCATAAGAGAAGCAAATTCTATCATAATAAGTGCACACTGAAGATAATGGTTGGTTCCTGTTAATTCAACCGGAACAGGTTCCATAGACTCATGATCGCTTAAACCTTTCTTTACAATTCCATCAGGGTGTAAGTTGGCTACCTTATCCATCCATTTTAAATCAGCCTCATATAACTCTTTAACTATCTCCGTATCATTATAGTATAAATAAAGATTATACTGCGTAGTTAAAAATGCTGATTCCCAACTTATCCCACAATAATTTATTCCAACAAAAGGAGCCGTATCAATAAATATTGAATCATTCATTGCATCAAGCCAATCGTAAATAGTTTTACGATAAAAGGATTGCATATCAAAATTATAAATAAAGGACTCAGCTGTTGCATTTAAGTCGCCTCCATACCCAAATTTTTCCCTCGCAGGGCAATCAGATTGAACACTTTGTAAGTTTGCAAGAAAGGTTCTAACAGTAGCCTCCTGAATTGAATTCAAAAGCTCAGAGGAACAGGAAAAGCTGCATTTGCTTTCAACATTTGTATTTAATGCCAAGCCCTCTATATCCGATACTTGAGGTTTCTTGCTTATCCCTGAAATTTCCATATACCGCCAGGTATGAAATGTGAATACAGGGCTGTACCATACTTCCTTTTCGTTGCCAAATATATATGTGTCTGTCTGCCATGCAATTTCTGGAGCTCCCGGCCCACCTTTGTCCGCTCTCTTAATCTGGCCTGCAACGGTAGTCATAGGATTTAGCTGACCATTGTCGTAGATTCTTTCACCAAATCGAAAAGTTACTATATCCCCAGGATTACCTGATAATTTCACCCTGTATAAGCCAGTAAAATTCACTCCCATATCCACCAGAAAAGTGCTATTAGAAAGGCTAGAAATCTTCACTGGTTTCTTAATATCTGTAACTTGAATAGCAGGGAAAAAAGCCTTCTGCAACTCTCCACCAGGTCCGGGTAATTCACTCGAATGACCCCATTGCTTATCATTATAACCTATCTTATTCCAGCCACTTAGTTCTTTTCTTGCATCATATACTTCACCCAGATAGACGTTGTTTCTTTGAATCGGTCCATAAGAATATTTCCAGGTCTTATCCGTCTCAATTGTTTCCCTCCTTCCATCAGCATATTCAATCTTCAGACTTGCAATAAATTGCGGTTTTCCAACAGGCAGGTGTTCTCTCAAATTCAGATGTCCCCACATCTTCAGGGGTAGTGGATTGTAAAAACCATTCCCTAAACTTATTCCTATACAATTTCTGCCCGGTATAAGGTCTTCAAGAAGGTCATATTCCGTATAATAAACCCTTTTCTCAAAATTTGTCCAGGCTGGTTCCAGGAAATTTTTTCCTATTTTTTCTCCATTTAAGGTGGCATTATAATAACCGGCTGAAGTAATAAAAAGCCTGGCCGATTTAAGCTCTTCTTTAATCTCAAATTCTTTACGAAAAATAGGAGCTGGATTATCTAAATAAAAGAGTGAGTCGGCAGCAGGTAATTGTATTGAATCTCCAATCCATTTTGCATTCAGTAAATCAATTGATTTAGAATCATTTCCTTTATCCAAAGAATTGTAACTACAGGAGTAGAAGGCTACTAAAATAAGAATTGAGAATATAATTGTTCTAAACATCTGGATGGGTTTAACTATTAAGGATTTTGCTTATATCTCAAAGATAAGAAATATTGAAGATTGGGATTCCTTATTAATTTCAAAATAATTAGATTTGAATGATTTTAGCACATTTAGATCAACACTAAATTTCTACTCTGTGCCTTTAGATCTTTAAAATTAATCATTTATAAACTAAAATTATGCGTATAGTATCTCTCTTTTTCATTGGATTTGTATTTTTTATTACGAGTTGCTCTATTGATTCAACCCAGGCAGGTAAAGATTATGATGTGGTGGTTTATGGAGGAACCTCTGCCGGCGTCTCGGCAGCTATTCAGGCGAAACGAATGGGAAAGACGGTTGTTCTGGTTTGTCCTGATAAGCATCTGGGGGGAATGACTTCTGGTGGATTGGGATGGACTGATTTTGGTAGGAAAGAAACAGTTGGTGGATTTGCGCTTGAGTTCTATCAGGAACTTAAAAAACATTATGATAATCCTGATGCCTGGCTGTATCAAAAAGCATCAGAGTATTCACGATATAGAAAAGATGATAAGGCTATGTGGGTATTTGAACCCCATGTAGCTGAACAAGCATTTGAAAAGCTAATTGCAGATGCTGGAGTTCCCGTATTTCGAAATCAATGGCTTGACCGCGAGGCAGGTGTAAAAAAGGATGCAAACCAGATAATATCGATTACCATGCTAAGTGGAGAAACTTACAAAGGCCGTATCTTTATTGATGCCAGCTATGAAGGAGATTTAATGGCAGCAGCGGGAATTAGCTATACAACTGGGCGTGAGTCCAATGAAGTATACAATGAAACCTTAAACGGAGTTCAAAAAGAACGTGCTATTTCTCATCAATTTGATTTCCCGGTTAGTCCATATGTTATTCCTGATGATCCAACAAGCGGCCTGGTTCCCCTTGTACATGATGGAAATCCGGGAGAAGATGGAGAAGGTGATCATCGAATACAGGCTTATAATTTCCGAATGTGCCTGACAACAGCTCCCGAAAATAGCATTCCTTTTCCAAAACCAGAAAATTACGATGCGACTCAATATGAGCTACTGGCTCGCTATTTTGCAAAGGGATGGCGCAATGTGTTTAATAAATTCGATCCTGCACCCAATTGGAAAACCGATGTTAATAATCATGGTGGATTTTCAACAGATAATATTGGTAAAAATTATAATTATCCTGAAGGCTCCTATGAGGAGCGACAAAAGATTATTAAGCAACACGAAGACTATCAAAAAGGATTTTTATGGTTCCTGGCAAATGATTCACATGTTCCGGAAGAAATTCAAACGGAAATCAACAAATGGGGTTTATCCAAAGATGAATTTGTTGATAACGGCAACTGGCCACATCAAATTTACGTTCGTGAAGCACGACGTATGATTGGTGATTTTGTAATGACCGAATTGCATCTACGTGGACTAAAACCTACGACAAAATCAATTGGGATGGGTTCATACAATATGGATTCACACAATGTACAACGATATGTAGATGAAGATGGTAATGTTCGAAACGAAGGCGATATACAAATTAACCCCGGAGGCCCCTACCAGATAAGTTATAGCAGTATTATACCAAAAGCTGAAGAAAGCACCAATTTGCTTGTCCCGGTTTGCCTGTCTTCTTCGCACATAGCCTATGGCTCCATTAGAATGGAACCTGTTTTTATGGTGTTGGGTCAGTCGGCCGCAACAGCTGCTTCCCTGGCCATTGATGCTGGAATTGGGGTGCAGGATGTGGATTACACTGCATTAAAAGAAGTTCTCATTCGGGATAAACAGGTCCTGGATTTGGAATGATCTATTTTGAAAGCGGATAATCACTTCATGAATTTCAGTATCTTGCAATAGAGATACACTGTATTTGTTTTATATAATATAACAACTTGAATAATGCAACCAACTGATGCCTTTGCAGCTATAAGTACTTCAGATAAAATTGCCTCCTCCCTCTATAAGTGGATTACAGGCAACAGGGGATTTAAAAGAACTGTGGCTCTTGAGTTAAAAGAAAATATTGAACTCATTCGTTTATATAAAAAAAGTGGGGCTGATCCGAAAGAAATTATACCAAGGCTAAATGATGATGCTTTCAGGAAAGCACTAGCATCAGGATTTAACTTTAATGCATTAAAACGATCTAAGATCAGCAGTACAAGCACCAAGAATTTGCCACAATTAAGAAAATATCACGGATGGACTACACAAAAAGTATTTGAAAATGTCTACCTGAAGGTGAGCACCCTAAAACATGCTGCTGAGTTAAAAGCTACTCGTAAACCCATTCGTTTAGGTGTGCGTTTACAAAACCTATTTAAAATGATGGTCATGCTGGCTACCCATATTGGCAGTTAGATACAAGCAGACAGAACAATACCTAAGTTATATTAGGAAATGGAACAGATTTATATTGAAGATAAAACTTTTGACAATATTGACTTTAAAGAAAATCCTTTGAAAAAAGGAGAATATGAAAACTGCGACTTCATTAATTGTGACTTTTCCAATTCAGACCTTTCTGATATTAGGTTTTCAGATTGCCATTTTGTTGATTGCAATTTAAGTTTAACTAAACTTATAGGAACAGTACTGCAGGATATAAAATTCAAAGAATGTAAAATGTTGGGACTACATTTTGATGATTGCCATGAGTTTGGACTTTCATTTAGTTTTGAGAGCTGCTCACTTAACCATTCTTCATTTTATAAAACTAAAATCAAAAAAACGACCTTCAAGAATTCACAATTACAAGAAGTCGATTTTACAGAATGTGTATTGAATAATTCAGTATTTGATAATTGTGACCTGACTGAGGCAACTTTTTATAACACAAACATTGAGAAAACCGATTTTAGAACTTCAGAAAATTATTCCATTGACCCTGAAAATAATAGAATAAAAAAGGCTAAATTTTCTTTCCCTGATGTTACAGGACTTCTAGACAAATATGATATTGAAATTGAATCCTAAAATTTTTATGTAATCCCAATAACACTGGAAAATATCCACTGAATCATAATAAATTCGAGCCTTCTAATATTATATTCACATCCCGGCTTTTCATATCTTCTGGGTTGAATCGAACTTTAATAGTTCTGCTTTCCCCTGGTAGAAGTGAAAAATAATTATCGTCCCAATACGCAGGCAAAATCTCCTCACCATCCAGGCTCTCAACAAGTGAAAGCTGTATTCCAAAGGCAATTGTTTCTGATGGATTATCCAGAAATACAACTGCTGTATTTTCCTCCTCCCCGATTTCCATGAAATAATCCATATTCACCTTAACCATTGGGAGATTTTTGAGAGCTGTAAAATCAGCATATGATTTTTGCTCTGCGGAAAAAACATGCCAGGTTCTTCCCTCATGAAATATGGGAACTTCTTCTTTTGATCCTTCTATATCCTTGACCGTTGATAACCAATAAAAATTGTCTGAAACAATTGAATCCTTTTCGTTTTTTAGCTTTAAACTTAAAAAATATGTCTTTGAAATGTCCTCAGGAACATTTATTTGGAAAGCCAGGGCTTTATCATTTTCATTTACTGAAATGGTTTTTGTCTCTGCAAAGACTTGTTGCATAGAAAGATCCAAAACTTTGGCCTCAACAACCAGGTTTTGAAAATCTTCAAAATAATTATTTATTACATATACAGATTCGTCATCGTAAGCATATTGAACATGTAGTGGTTCACATGCCTTTTTAGCTCCATAATATGCTCCTCCTACATTTAGATACCAGTCTACATATTGCCAGGTTAAAGCAGCTGGCCAGGCAGCATCGTATTTCCAGGTGGTTATCCCCAGGGCATCGTATTTATTCCGTCCATAAGCTTCAAACATGCCCCGGGAACTTTCATAATTCAGAAGCATCCCTGTACTTGCAAATTCCTTTGCGTCATTTATTTCGCCATAACGCTTTTGCATGGCTTTAATGACTACATCAAAATAATGTATTCCCTGTAAAACACTATGAAATGAAAATGTTTCATTGTAGGGTGGCCATATTTTATCTTCAGGCATCATTTTTTGCATGCTTGAATATGGAGCAAAAATTCCTCCTATACCACCTGATTGAGCAAACCCCCATGCCCCATCAACTTTGTGGGTATAATAATGTGAAGGATAGGCATATGTCCATAATTCCAAAGTGCCCGTTCTGGTTCCACCTGTTTTAAAACGGTTCTCAATATCAAAGGCGCCTGAGTGCGGTTGGTATGTTCTTTCTGGTGTATATCTGGCAATCAATGATCGGTAGGCACTGTCAAGATTTTCGGTGGGAAAAGTCTCATCGTGGCCCAGGAAGTGTACCAGGCTAGGATGGTTTCGAATCCTCAACAACATATCTTCAATATTTTGAATCGATAGTGCTTCATCAGGGAGATTCCGGCCAAATATTTGCTGGGTAACCATTACACCCAATTTGTCGCAAATATCATAGAATTCATCGGTCTCACGTATAGAAAATCCTTCTGATCGAAGCATATTTAAATTTGCTTCCCTGGCATATCTCACCAGGGCTTCATATCTTCTTTCTGAAAGGTTCAAAAGCATATCACTGGTCATCCAGGCTCCTCCACGAATTAGAATTTTCTTTCCATTCACCATATACCCGCGCCAGCCCTCATCATCAATGTATGTAGATACTTCCCTGATGCCGAAGTTAACCTCCTGCTGGTCTGAACTTTTATTTTTTGTCTTAAATTCAAGGTGGGCTTTATATAATTCTTGCTTCCCATATGGGTGTGGCCACCATAAACGTGGATCTTCTAATTTAAGCTGGGAAAATTCTTCTGGAGTAAACTTTACCCATATGGCTTCATTGGGTTCGAGTATAACTTTCTTTTTAAACTTGATATTTTCAATAGTACCTATAAGTTCTCCTTCGACTTCAGAGCTTGATTTATTGACTACCTGGGCTGAAACCGTTAAGCTTGCATTTTCAAGTGAAGGAAGATCCAGGTCAGTAACGATATAAGGGTGTTTTATAACCACCGACCCAGAGGAACTAATATATACATCTCGCCAGATTCCCATATTTAAATCCGGTGGTTGAGGATTGTGATCATCCCACCCTGTAGTTGCTTCCAATTGTTTCGTACGGTAAAATACATCCGGTAAATGGCCAGGAGAGATGATCTCAATAGCCAACACATTTATTTCTCCAGCATTTACGAACTGATCAATATCAAACTCAAAGCGACGAAACATTCCAATAACCTGATTGGAATCAGCAATCTGGGTTCCGTTTAGCCAGACATTTGCCTTATAATTAATGCCATCCAAATGTAATGCAAGTTTTCTGCCTTGCATTTTTGCTGGTATTTCAAATTCTTTTCTATACCACCAGGAAGGATAAAAAGGACTATCTTCTAACATTGCCAGCCACCTTCCTTCCCTATATCCAGGAATAGATTTTAGGTTATCGCCATAATAAGGATCTGGATAAACTTCATTCTCGGCTAAAGCTGCCAGTACTGTAATAGGAATATCTGTATTAAACCAGTTTTCTGGTTCATAATTGACTGAAGACAATTTCTCTCCGGAATTTTGAATGCTGTCAGCCGACTGAATAAGCCAATTCTCGTTTAATTTTAATATATCAGGCCCAATAGAAACATTTGTCCTGCAACTATTGACTAACATCAGTAATGACAGGTAAAAACAAAGATTAATTTTCTTCATAATCTATTCCCTTAAAATAATTTATGGTATCGTAAAAACAGAAATTAATATATTCCTTGCTATTTATCGATTTGATTCATACAAATTTATAGAATATACCGGACTATTTGACCATTAATTAATAACTCGTTTCAATGCAATATTGACCTGGCTTCTAGATTCATCTTTTTAATAAGCGTACTCCCTATTTTACATAGTTTATTTCCCTCCTTTTTAGTTTAAGAATTATTAATAAATTAGACCTTTTATAAATGTTGGGATTTCGCTTATTGCAACACCATATATGTCAGAGAAAAATAATACCGGAAATTCAGGCCTTATCACAAGCAAGAAATTGAATGTGTTTGGTGGTGTATTTGTACCGGATGTATTAACCATCCTTGGGGTTATTATGTATTTGAGACTGGGATGGGTAGTGGGCAATGCTGGCTTTCTGGGTGCAGTTCTTATTATTGTTCTGGCAAAGTCGATCACTATTTGTACGGCTCTTTCCATGTCATCAATCACTACAAATATTAAGATTGGTTCAGGTGGGGCTTTTTCGATAATCACAAAATCACTTGGTCTGGAAGCTGGTGGTAGTATTGGCATTCCTTTTTATATATCACAAACCCTGGCTACTGCCCTGTATATAGTTGGATTTACAGAAGGCTGGATCTATATTTTTCCCAACCATCCACATATTTTGGTCTCTATAATAGCCTGGTTTTTATTAGTTAGTATTTCATACATAAGTGCTCATTTTGCCATAAAAATTCAATATTTTATTATGGTTATAGTGGCTTTATCCATATTGTCATTTTTATTTACACGAAATGAGCCAACTGCTGCTATCCCTTTTGTAGGAGAATTTGAAGATGCAAGTTTCTGGCAGGTTTTTGCCATTTTTTTTCCAGCAGTTACTGGTATTATGGCTGGTGCAAACTTATCTGGAGATCTGGAAAATCCACGCAAAGCTATTCCTCTAGGAACTCTCAGTGCCATTGGGGTTACCATGGTTATTTATATTGCTATGGCTTTTGTTGCTGCAAAATATATTTCTCCTGCTGAACTCCGTAGCAATCAAATGGTTATGATTGATTATGCTTTTTGGGGACCCATGGTATTAATGGGGATACTGGCAGCAACTTTCTCTTCAGCTTTAGGTAGTATTATCGGTGCTCCACGAATTTTGCAAGCGTTATCAGAGCAGCGTACCGTTCCCTTGTATCAAGTATTTTCAAAGAAGACCCGAAATAATGAGCCCCGAAATGCAACTATTTTCACCTCTCTTATCATTTTGGCGGCTCTTCTACTAGGCAACCTGAATGCCCTGGCTACTCTTATTACTATGTTCTTTTTAATTACCTATGGCATGATTAACCTGGTGGTATTTATGCAACAGGGAATGAAGATCATTAGTTTTCGTCCTACTTTTAAAATTCCGACTTTTGTTTCACTTCTGGGTGCTGCAGGAAGCATTTTTGTAATGTTCCTGATCAATCCAGTTTTTAGTCTTGTTGCTATTGCGGTTATCGTTAGCCTTTACATATGGCTGGGAAGACGTGGACTGAAATCTGAATCAGGAGATATCCGAGGGGGATTTTTTCTTGTTTTAGCTGAAAAAGCTTCACGCATAGCTGCAAAATTTCCACGTCACCAAATCTCCTGGAAACCCGATCTTTTAATTCCTATAAAAGATCCTAAAACATGGGCTGGATCTGTTCTTTTTATTAAGAATATTGTGTATCCCTCCGGCAGTGTTTTTGCCTTTACTGTACAGGATCATGACCTGGAAGACACTGAAAATAACCTCTCGGAGCTGATCAGCCCCTTGGAAGATCATAATTTGCTGGTTCATTCTATTGTACTTGAGCATAAAAAGTTTTTACCTGGAGCTCGCCTTATAATGCAAACCCTAAAGGCCGGAGCAATGCGGCCAAATATTCTGTTTTTGAATTTAGGGAATAACCTGGATAAAGAATCATTAATAACTAAACTCTCGGTATATGCTGCAAACAATGACCTGGGAACCATTATTTTGCGACAACACCTAGAAAAAGGCTTTGGACTACAAACCAATATAAATCTCTGGTTGAGGGATAAAAGTCCCAATTATCATCTGGCCGTTTTAATTGCTCTCCAGCTTCAACTCAATTGGCAGGGAAATCTTAATTTAATTACGGTTGGTAGCAAGGAAAGTGATAGGAAACGATTGTATAAATTTCTCGAACAGTTAAGTGACCAAGCTCGCCTTCCCTCAATGACAGAATTCTATGTATTTATTGGAGATTTTACAGATACTTTGCATAGAGCTCCTGAAGCGGATATCAATATTTTTGGCCTGGCTGACACCCTGTTCTTTGATTTTATGCGTGAAGCTCCTGAGCTAACCAATTCATCATGTCTTTTTATCAGGGATTCCGGCAAAGAAAGTGCATTGGTATAAGGTTTAATCAGGATCTCTGATAATCTTTTTTTAAAAGTGATGCAGCATGCTCCATGAGCGTGCGTCAGTACAAATAGAACTTCATGTAACATTTTAACACTTCAAACGTCTTAGCATTGACTCATAAATAGAATGACGGTTACCGAATACAATAAAAGTGTGGACCTCTATTCTGACAATATTTTTCGCTTTATCCTAAAAAATGTAAACGATGAAGAGAAAGCGAAAGACATTGTTCAGGATTGTTTTGAAAAATTATGGCTTAGGGTAGATTCTGTATCCTTCTTAAAAGTTAAATCATACCTGTTTTCAGCTGCATACCACACCTTTATTGATGCAATCAGAAAGGAAAAATCAAAAGATCAATATGTAAAAAGTTTTAACGGTGATACACAGTATAGCGATCAGTATTCTGATTTAAACGAAATCCTTCACCAGCTAATTTTACAATTGCCTGAAGCACAGAGATCAGTAATTTTACTAAGAGATTATGAAGGTTATTCCTATAATGAAATTGCCGAGATATTGAATCTTTCAGAATCACAGGTAAAAGTTTACATATACCGAGGTCGATTATTCTTAAAAGAGCGAATAGGAAAAGTAGAAGTATTGTTATAAAATGAAGTTTACACGTGAAAATTATGAGCATTTCATGATAGATTACCTTGAGGGTAATTTAAATTCCCAGGATATGGCAGAATTTGGTTCTTTCCTGAACCTGAATCCTGACATAAACGACTCTTTGACTTCATTTAACGAATTTTCTTTGCATCCAACTGACGCAACATTTCAGGATAAAGCTTCCTTAAAAAAGGAGTATCTTGATCTGTTAGACAATATTCCTGAAGAAGAACTGAATTGTATCGCTTATCTCGAAAACGATTTAGGCATTGATAAGGCAGGTGCATTTATAAAAATGACATCTGAAAAACCTGAGTATTTAAGCCTATTGTATAAATACAAGAATACAATACTTACACCACTTGCTATTCAATATCCTAATAAAAACCTACTAAAGAAAGCTGTTCCATTCTATTTTCGAAAGGTGATTTGGATTCCTTCTGCCGCAGCTGCCATTATTTTTATTCTCTTTATTGTAAGGATTCTCTTTATTGCACCATCATCATCTGAGTTTGGTTCCCCACAAATATCACAATCACAACAAGAGAACCAATACCAAACCCTACCCAAGGGCTCTAAATCAGAGAACCTGGCTTCTGATAAGTCTCGAACGGTTCCCATTGAAAAGGACAATTCGTCAAAAACAGCTGAACCGTCTGCATATCAGTCAATTAATAAAATACTGGCATCTAATAATCTTGATGAAGATAATCATCCTGAAGTGTCTGACCGAAATTTGATGACTAATGCAATTCCTTTACTAGAAGGTAAGTCTGAAACCATACAAGCTAAGAAATTTGATAATTATAAACTGCATCCTCCAATAATCTATATCCCGAGGGAGTTAAGTCCTCAAGTTTTAAGTGCCTTTGAGGCATATACAATTGAAGACTTCCGGGTTAAACTAGTAAAATCGACCGATCCAAGACCTACCACAACTCCTTTACTGGTTTCACTTGCCGATGCCGGAATAAAAGGAGCCAACAAAATTTCTGGAGGAAATATGGAACTAAATACAGCATCCAATAAACAAGGGAAATTAACTGCATTTGTTTTTAACTCCAGGGGATTAAAAATTGCCTCAAGTGTGAAGAAAAAGAAATTGTAGCAACTCGACAATTTCCTGTAACTTTTATCCTATCTGCACGTCTTAGCAACAGAAAACATTAAAACTTAAACTATGAAAAAATCTATTTCTGCCCTTGTATTGCTGGTGTTTATCATTTCTACTGGTTTTGCTTCTCCCGACACTACCAATGTAAAAGTGGGACCAGATAAGGTTGTACGGGTAGTAGATAACTTTGATGGAACCAATGTGGTAATTGGCCGGAGCGGTAACATAATTGTTGATGAAAAAGACGATACTGTAAAAGTTAAAATTGGACAAAGAGGCATCAAAATCATAGATGGCTGGGATGGAACCAATGTAGAGTTTCTGGATGCATCTGAACTTGAAAAAGAGTTCAATTTCAAAGCCAAACCACGTTTCAGGGGTCACTGGGCTGGATTCGAATTGGGACTCAACAATTACCTGACTCCAAGTGGCTCATATACTAATAGCTATCTCGCGCTTAGCTCGGGTAAATCATGGAATGTAAATATCAATTTCATTCAATACAGTATTAATCTAAGCAAACAAAAAAATATTGGTATTGTCACTGGTTTGGGATTTCAAATGAATGATTATAAGTTCAGTGGAAATAGTAGTATAGAAAAGGATAGTGATGGCAATATTGTCCCTATATATTTTACCCAAAACATGAAAATGTCAAAATTTCATGCCAACTATCTAAGTCTTCCTATAATTTTTGAATTCCACCTAAATCCAAAAAAATATGGACGAAGATTCTATTTGGGAGTAGGTGTAATTGGTACCATGAAGCTTTGGTCTTACACAAAAATAAAATATTATGACCCTGGTAAAATTAAAGCCAAGAATTACGATGACCTGAGTATTAATCCATGGCAGGCAGCAGTAACTTTAAGAGCCGGATTCAAGTTCATAAAAATCTTTGTGAATTATAATTTAAATACTCTTTTCATTAAAGACAGAGCTGAAGCATTGCACCCCATTTCCGCAGGCCTTGTTTTACTAAGTTTTTAAATATTCTATACAAATTAGCTGGTTTAAATAATTTTTAATCATATAAGGTTAAGATCGTCAATTTGTATTTGAACTTCAGGGAATTTCATATCTTTATGATTCTAACCTGAAGTTTATGACATCATCAAATTTATCCGAAAAAGAACTCCGAAGATATCGCCGACATCTTATGATTCCGGAGATTGGCCCTGAAGGACAGGAGAAAATTAGAGATTCAAAAGTTCTTGTTGTCGGGGCCGGAGGTTTAGGTTGCCCAATTCTACAGTACCTGGCAGCTGCCGGGGTTGGCACGTTGGGTATTATGGATAACGATAAGGTTGATGAGAGCAATTTACAACGTCAACTATTGTATGGCATAAATGACATTGGTAAGCTAAAGGCCATAATTGCTCGTCAACGCCTATTAGAATTGAATAATCTTCCTGATTACAGGGTGCTAAATATTCTTCTTAACAAAAAGAACGCCCTGGAAATTATCCCGGAATATGATATTGTTGTGGTCGCTACAGATAACTTTTCAAGCCGGTATTTAATTAATGATGCCTGTGTAATACTTGGAAAGCCATTTGTATATGGATCTATTTATAAGTTTGAAGGACAGGTTTCTGTTTTCAATTATAAAAACGGCCCTTCTCTCCGCTGCCTGAACCCAAGCCCTCCATTGGAAAACGAAGCACCACAACCTTCAGATGTTGGTGTAATTGGTGTTTTGCCCGGTATAATAGGGTCCATGCAAGCCAATGAGGTAATAAAAATGATACTTGGTAAAGGAGATATTCTGTCGGGCAAATTAATGATCATTGATATATTTAATCACCGAAATTATATCATTAGAATTAAAGCAAACCCAAAAAACTTTAATATCAAGGAACTTCAAGAAAACTATTAATTACTTTCAATTTTATAAAATATGAAACTCTTACTAATCAGCAATTCAACCAATGCAGGGGAAGAATACTTAAATCATCCAAAAGAACAAATACGTCAATTTTTAGGCTCCAAGAAAAAAAACTGTTTATTTATTCCATATGCCGCCGTTACTTTTTCTTTCGATGAATATGAAAATAAAGTACAGGAAAGATTTCTGGAACTAGGCCATGAAGTCAGATCTGTCCATCGATTTCTTGACCCGATTCAGGCCATTGAGGAAGCCGAAGCAATAATAGTTGGTGGTGGAAACACATGGCAATTAACAAAAATGATGCAGGACAAGGGAATGCTTAAAACCTTGGTGAAAAAAGTAAAAAATGGAACTCCCTATATTGGTTGGAGCGCCGGGTCAAATGTTGCCTGCCCCAGCATTAAAACCACCAATGATATGCCCATTGTAGAACCCGATAGCTTTTCTGTTGGAAATCTCGTGCCATTCCAGATTAATCCGCATTATCTCGATGCAAACCCTGATGGACATGCCGGGGAGACTCGGGAGATGAGAATAGAAGAATTTCTGGCAGTAAATAAAGAGATATATGTAGTAGGACTTCGTGAAGGAACAATGTTACTGTATGATAATGAAAATCTAAAGCTTGTTGGGCCCAGGGATGCGAGAATCTTCAAATTCGGTCTAAAACCATACGAAGTCGATAATAATGCTGACCTGAATTTTCTTCTTGAAAAATAGCTCTTGTACTTTATACCATAATTGGACAGGATATCGTTCTTGTTCCCAATATTGCATTTCATATTCCAATGAATTAAAAATTTAATTGTATCCCGAATTTCTTAAAAATCGGATGAGGACCTTCAGGCGTATAGTTATTATTCTCTTCTTTATCGTTCTGTTTCTGGCAGGAATAGGAATAATCCTGTTTCAAATAAATGAGGACAAAATAAAAAAACAACTGCTCACTGAGCTGAATGAGGAACTTACTACCCTTGTTGATGTAAATGAAATTACTTTTAATTTCTTCCGGCACTTCCCTAATATTACAGCAAACTTTAAGCAGGTTACGGTTTATTCACCTGAAGAATTTAATTCTAAATATTCAAATAAGGTAAGCATAGATACTCTTCTGAATGTCAGTAATATATACTTTGAAATAAATTCCCTTGGATTAATCCAAAAGAAAATTGTATTTAATAAAATTATCCTGAATGATGGATGGCTAAATATAATTCTGAATGAAAAGGGTGAGAACAATTACCAGGTTTTTAAAATACCTGAAAAGAATGGATCCGATGGACTTTCATTAAATTTTAAATCGGTTGAGTTTAGAAATATCTTATTTGACTATTTTGATATTGAAAAAAGGCTGCAAATTAAATCATCGATTGATGAACAAAAAGCAATCATTAAGAACAATCACTCATCTATTAAATTTCATACGAAGATTTCAATCCTGGAGCTCATTTCAAAGGAAGCTCTAGTCCTTTCAAATAAAGCTCTATCAGTAAGCCTTGATTTGTCAATCAAGGATGATGTATTTACCATAACAAATGGGGACCTCGATTTTGCAGGAGTTAGCACTATGGTTTCAGGTACTCTTCAGAAAAAAGAAAGCTTGTTTCTTGACTGTAGCATTGCCAGTACAGGCAATAAAGTAAAAAATCTTTTGCAGTTAATTCCTGAAGATATACAGGATAAGTTTAAAGCCCTGAAGGTTGCTGGAAATCTTTCTTTAAATGGTACCATAAAAGGATTTCTTGGTGACAATAAATATCCTCATATAAACCTTCAATTTAATTTAAAGCAAGGTTTGTTCTTTTATCCAAAATCAAATTTAAGATTTGCTGATATTACAGCTTCTGGGGATTTGGACAATGGTAGCAAAAATAATACATCCACAACTCTACTTCGGATTAATAGTTTTCAGTCCCGTGTAGGTGGAGAAACAATAAATGGTACTTACCAGATTAAAAATTTAGAGAACCCTGAAATTAAAATTACTACTTCAGGAACTTTCAATCTGAAAGAGTTTATTAAATTAACCCCAAATACCGATGCAGAGATCCTGGATGGCTATGCCAGGGTAAATATGACAATTACCGGCAAACTCCGTGAGTTCAGGAAGATTTCTTTAAATGACCTGGAAAAATTCAATCCAAAAGGCCAGGTTGAACTGATAAATGTAACTTATAAAACATTCAAGAGACCAATAGTATTTTCATCGGTTTCCGGAATTGTTAGACTCGGTGAACGATTTCATTTAGATAGTTTGCATTTGAAAATTAATGATAATCCTATAACTATACATGGCAAAGCAGAGAATGTTCTCTCCTATCTAAATCAAAAAAGGAAACCTTTGGTAATTACCGGAAATGTCGAAACGCCAGGTTTTGACCTAACATCCATAATCCCTGGCCGACACAAAACTAGTCCAGGAAATACTCCTGTTAGGACTATTCACCTTCCTGAACATATGGAAGCTCATATAAAGTTGAACGCCAAAGCTCTGTCATACAGAAGGTTTAAAACAGAAAATTTCACCTGTTTCCTGTTATATAATCCTGGTTCACTTTTATTGGATGATGTTAATTTTAGCTCCATGGATGGCAAAACCAATGGCAATATAACTATATTCGAGCAAGCAGATTCTGTATTACAGATGCATGCTCTTGCCCGTATTGACAATATTGATATTCATAAACTGTTCTATCAAATGGGAAATTTCGGACAGACATTCATTAAATATGATAACCTCGAAGGAAATGTGTCTGGAAATATAAAATTTTATTCAAAATGGTCCAATGACTTGAGAATCGACAAAAAAAGTATTATTGCGGAAAGTAAATATGTGATTGAAAACGGTGAGCTTATAAATTTTGAGCCCATTCAAAAACTTTCCAGATTTATTGCTGTTGATGAATTAAAAGACATTAATTTTTCCCGCCTGCAAAATGATGTATTTATTAAAAACGAAACTGTTACCATGCCATTAATGGAAATTAACACTTCTGCTTTCAATATTGAAGCATCAGGAAATCACTATTTTAACAAACGTTATGAATACAATGTCAGGGTATTGTTATCCGATATCCTGGCCTCTAAGGCAAAAAATAAAAAGAAAGAGAACAATGAATTTGGAATAGTTGAAGACGATGGGCTGGGTAAAACAACCATACCTCTGAAAATAATAGGAGACCCCGAGGACATTAATGTATCTTATGATGGCAAAGGTATGACCCGAAACATTAAAGCAGACCTTAAAAATGAAAGACAAAATCTGAAACAACTTTTTAGCAAAGAATTTAGGGAAAGAAATACGGATTCAACATCTTTGTCAGATAAGAAAGAAACGAAAAAATTCAATATCACATGGGAAGAGGAAGAAGTTCCTGATACAACCATTAAAAAATAGACAAACTTTTTAGCATCTGTAAACCTTTGGATAAGTACAAAAATAAAATACGACTAAAACTAGTTCTTCTAATAATTGCAATTATTATTGGGCTTTCCTCCCTCTTGTATACAAACAGGTTGGTGAAAGAATTAAAGCTTGAAGAAAAGAAAAAGGTTGAGTTATGGGCTGACGCTACACAACAACTTATTGAGCTTGACTTAAATGATACCCTCACCAATATTAATTTTTTGGTTAAAGTCATTGAAAACAACAACACAGTACCCGTTATTTTAATGAATGAGAAGGGGGATACTACTACGACAAGGAATTTAAGAAGCAAACGCCTAAAGAATGCAAAATACCTTGAACGGCAGATTGAAATAATGAAGAATGAACATGACCCTATCGAAATTGTTCTGGGCAACGATGAAAAAAATTATATTTATTACAAAGATTCTTTAATCCTAACAAAGCTTGCCTACTTTCCTTACGTTCAATTGGGTGTAATCATTTTATTTATTCTTGTTGCTTACCTGGCATTTAGCAGCTCGCGAAAATTTGAACAAAACCAGGTTTGGGTGGGTTTAACAAAAGAAACGGCGCATCAATTGGGCACTCCTACCTCATCTTTAATGGGCTGGGTTAATGTCCTGAAAATGAAAAAGGTAGACCCTAAGTTGGTAAATGAATTTGAAGAAGATGTTATACGGCTTGAGAAAATTACTGAAAGATTTTCAAAGGTCGGTTCAAAACCCATTTTAACTTCTACTAATATAATTCCTGTGATTTTAAATGGGATTAACTATGTCAGATCACGCTCCTCAAAAAAGGTTCAATTTAAGCTTGGTTTTTCTGAAACTGATGATATCAAAATTCCATTAAATATCCCTCTTTTTGAGTGGGTAATTGAAAATCTCGCTAAAAATGCCATCGATGCCATGAAGGGTGAAGGGACCCTTGAAATTCAATTAATTGATAATACCCAGGTTCTGTTTATTGACTTTAAAGATACCGGTAAGGGTCTTGGGAAATCAATGTTTAAGACAATTTTCAAACCAGGTTTTACCAGTAAAGAAAGAGGCTGGGGGCTTGGTCTTTCTCTGTCAAAACGAATCATTGAGATGTACCATGATGGGAAAATCTTCGTATCCCACTCAGAGTTGAATAAAGGTACTACTTTTCGAATTGTCCTTAAAAAGTAATATCCCAAATTTCACAATGTATTGTTTCATGGGTTTGTTAATTGAAAATCAATAAGATTCATTATTTTTGCCAGCTCAAAATTTCTGTTCATGAACATTGAAAGATCTGATATTGAAATAATGGCTCCGGCCGGCTCCTTTGAGTCTTTAATGGCTGCTATCCAGGGAGGGGCTAATTCGGTTTATTTTGGTGTTCAGCACCTGAATATGCGGGCCACCTCATCCAGCAACTTTACCCTGGATGACATGGGAAAAATTGTTTCTATTTGCCGCGAATACAATATCAAATCCTACTTGACCCTTAATACGGTCCTATATGATCACGATCTTGGCCTAATGCGTAAGATTGTTGAGGCCGCAAAAAACACGGGTGTTTCAGCCATTATTTTATCTGATCAGGCTGCCATTTTTGAGGTTCAATCAAAGGGAATTGAAATTCATCTTTCTACTCAGCTTAATATTTCGAATATTGAGTCACTCAAATTTTATGCCCAATGGGCTGATGTAGTTGTTCTGGCCAGAGAATTAAACCTGACCCAAATATCTAATATTCATAAAGCCATTGTTGAAAATCAAATAAAGGGACCATCTGGAAACCTTATTAAACTTGAACTTTTTGTACACGGTGCTCTATGTATGGCCATTTCTGGAAAATGTTATATGAGTCTACATGAAAACAATGCATCTGCCAACCGGGGTGCCTGTCAGCAGACCTGCAGGAAGCCCTATATTGTAACTGAAAAAGAATCTGGTTATGAGCTAGAAATTGACAATGAGTATATTATGTCACCGAAAGACCTGATGACCATTCAGTTTCTCAATAAAATAATAGATGCGGGCATAAGCGTATTAAAAATTGAAGGCCGAGCCCGGCCCCCTGAATATGTTAAAACAGTAGTTGAATGTTATAATGAAGCCGTATATGCTATTGTTGAACAAAGCTATAGTACAGAAAAAATTAATTCCTGGACAGAAAGGTTGTCTGGCGTTTTTAACCGAGGATTCTGGGACGGTTATTACCTGGGCAGGAAGTTGGGTGAATGGAGCCACAAATATGGCTCTCAGGCTACTAAGCGTAAAGTGTATATAGGAAAAGGAAATAATTATTTTCAAAAAATCGGGGTGGCTGAGTTTATCATGGAAACCGGCAGCCTTGAAACGGGAGATGAGATTTTAATTACTGGTCCTACAACGGGAGCAATTCAAACAAAAGTAAAAGAAATTAGGGTGGATTTGAAAACTGTTGCGAAAACCCAAAAGGGAGAACGGTTTTCAATACCTGTTGAAGAAATTGTAAGAAGATCTGATAAACTTTACAAAATAGTTGAAACAAATCCTGATTTACAGCAGTAGTGAAATAATATCTACAAATGCACCTTTCTAATCCCTTCGATATAAAGAGCTCGCAATTTACTTAGAAAGTCAAGATTGTGTTCTTTTGTATATATTCTGACAACATCAGTAACATCTTTGATAAAAATTACTCCCTGTGCTGCATCAAAATTATTGTTATCAAGGTTATTTTTAATTGAATAAGTTATTGTTTCGAAGACTTTCCAGGATAATTTCACCGGGACCTTAAGATAACTCATCAATGGTTCTTCCTGATCTATAAAAATTCCATCCTCTACCTCATCAAGGTCAAATTGCTTCATCACTTTGATAACCCCTTCATTGTTGAATTTCCTTTGTTTTGCAAAGAAAATACCCTCATCCATATACCATTTTTGCAGTTCTGTAATTTGTTCAAAACTTTGAAGATCTTTTATTCTAATGGCTGGAGCCTTCTTATTAAAAACAAAAAGTTCTGCAGGTCTGGCTCCAAAACCAATTTTACAGTTTGACCTGATGCGATCAGAGGCCCTGCTAATTTGCTCATAAGTATACTCTTTCTTGGTAACCAGAAATAAATGATGTGGATGAAATTTAGAGGGTAAATCCCCACCATGGTACCCTGGAAAAGATTCAAAATTCTCAAGAACAAAAGAATTTTCAAGAATGTTTGAATTAAGGGTATGAAGCAACTCTACTTTTGTAATGTAACCAAAAGAGGTAATAATTTTTCTATTTTCCATGAACAATTTTTTGTAAAGATTATACTATTTACAAATGTAAATATTTTCGCCAAATTTGCAATGTAATATAAATTTTGCTCAAGACTTGATGTCTGATACTACAATTAAAAATAAGCCATACGGAGCAAGTTTAATCCGTCAGTAGTTTATTTGAAAGGGCAAAAGTCAAAATCTTCCTGGCATTTGTAAGGGGTTCCATTCCTTCCAGTTCAAGCGGATACAGTGTTTCTTCCTGCCTGGTACCCAGGCCTTTCATATAAGCTTTATCATAGTAGTTTAAGGCATACTCAACAGGTATCGCAAAGTCCTTATTATCAATGGCATCAAGGCTAACTTTGGTGTGTAAGCCTCCCAGCTTTTTTTGTATTCGAAGAATGGCACTTTTGAGTTCCTCAGCATTCAATTCAGCATATTCCGATATTAGTGCCTGAACTCGCATTTGTTTTTCTACTACCAATTGAATTACTGGACTTTCCCGCATTCTTAAAAAAATCTCATCGGGTATTTTTACCTGTCCTACAGATTTGCTTTCATCTTCTAACCAGATGGTTTTATTAAGACCCAGATCTCGCCAAATTTCGTACAGGTTGTTTTCAAACTGCTCAGTTGAGGGTTGAGTTTCCTGCCCGATTCCACCAAATGCGGAGCCTCTGTGATGTGCCAGTTGTTCTAAATCGATTACTTGCTCCCCAAGCTCTTTCAGGGCATTTATAATTCTTGTTTTACCACTGCCTGTCATCCCGCCCAAAATGAGAAAGGAAGCCGGCTTTGCCATTTCCTTTTTTATATAACGCCTGTAGGCTTTATATCCCCCCTCAATAATAGAGCATTTGATACCATTGGTTTCAAAAAGCCAGGCCATGGATTCACTGCGCATCCCGCCCCTCCAGCAATGAATGAAAATTTCTCTATCGGGAGTCAGTTTTTTTGCCTTCTTAACCAAATTTACCATTTTTGGACCAACGATTTCAAGGCCCCTTAAAACAGCATCCTCTTTACCTGAATTCTTGTAGATAGTCCCTACTATGGCTCTTTCGGTGTTATCGAAAAGTGGTATGTTATAAGCTCCAGGAATATGGGCATGTTCAAATTCCCCTGGGGAGCGAACATCCACTATCGGCAGGTTTGTTCGGGGAAGAAAAAAAGATTCTATATCGACTTTTTCAGAAAGGTTCATAAAACATATAATGGAAAAAATTGCTAGAAAAGAATTTCAAACTAGCCTCATTCCGACGATTCAGTAAACCACCTCATAAGCACCCTTTTTAATTCTTCAATTCTTACCGGTTTGGCAATAAAGTCATTCATATCCTCTGTAATGGCTCTCTCTTTAGCGTCCTCACTAAAGTCTGCTGTTATTGGAACCACAGGCATATTAAAGCCTTTATTTCGAACTTCCCTGGTAGCTTCCCAGCCATCCATTTCAGGCATCATTACATCCATAAAGATAATATCGTAATCCTTTTGACCAACCATTTTAACAACCTCTAGACCATTTATAGCAATATCAATCTCATATCCCAGATTCTTAAAGAAAGCCTGTTCTAATTTTTGATTCATAAGGTTGTCCTCAGCCAAAAGAATATTTATATCTGGCCTAAGTTTTGACTTCAAAACATTGCCCGAATGCACAACTCTCACATTTGGAAAGTTATCCTGTAAAATATTGAATAGCTCAGATCCCTGGCAGGGCTCTATCAGGTAATAATCAACACCTAACTTTCGACTTCGCACATAATTTCCCTTCTGATCATTTGAGCTTGTAATTACAACCAGATATTTTTCCATTAGATTTTTAGCCTTTAACTGTTCTGCAAATTCAAAGGCATCAAAGTTTACTGAATCTCTAAGAAGTAAAATGTGATGTCGTTCTTTTTCCTCCTGTGCATTCGACTCAATAAGGTGAATGGTTTTATCGTGATAAAAATTTAAGCGGGCTTTTACTCCAAAATTGGTAAGCATATCTGCGACTCTGTGCCCACTAATATCATTGCTTTTTATTACCAAAGCATTTATATGGGTATAACTGGTTACTTTACTTAAAGGAATATCCTTCTTTATTCTTTCATCGGGATAAACCTCAAAGGTTAGGATGAACCTTGAGCCAGGATATTCCGGATCTCCGGAAATACCGGATGGACTCTCTGCCTTTATTTCACCATTCAGAAGCTCCACCATTTGCCTGGAAAGTGCGAGGCCAAGCCCGGCACCAGCAAACTTCCTGGCAGAAGAATCATTTACATTGGAATCTTTATCAAAAAGATGCTTTATATCCTCTTTTGGTATTCCAATTCCGGAATCTTCAATTATAAGCTGGAGGGTAACTTTGCCTGTAGTGTTTTCAAGTTGCTCAACCTTTATATTAATTCGCCCTATAGAAGTAAATTTAACCGCGTTCCCAGCCAGGTGATTTATGGTTTGTCTAATTTTAAAGGGATCTCCAATTAGATTGTCTGGAACGTCTTTTGAAATTCTTAACTTGAAATCCAGATTTTTTTCTTTAGCAATGGGAGTAACCCGTGCTAAGGCAAGATCCAGTTCGGAGCGTAATGAAAACGGGATTTCTTCGGTAACCATATCCCCTGCCTCAATCTTGGAGAAGGTTAATATGTCGTCCAGAATAGAAAGAAGCAATTCTGCAGTTTTTCGAATGCTAAGGTGAATTTTCTTTTGGTCGGAAGTGAGATTTTTTGGCTTTATGTTATCCAGTAAACCAATTATTCCGTTTAAGGGAGTTTGAATTTCAATGCTTGTATTGGTAAGAAAATCTGATTTTGTTTTAACTGCTGCTGCTTCTTGCTTTCTTGCTCTTTCAAAAGGTGTAATATCTATCAGGGATTCCAGAAATAAATTTTTATCTCCATCCTGCAAAGTCACTTCTTTTTTATACAGCGCAATCTCCCGGTTTTCTTTCTTGTATATTACTACATCATTTAGAAAGTGTTTCCCAATTTTTTTGGGGCTGTCGGGATAACCTGTTCGGAAAAACCAGTCACCCAGTACCTCTCCAGCTTTAATATTTTTGTCTTTTGGGAACAAGTTGGAGGCCTCCTCATTCATTCTGATAATCTTCCTGTTTTCATCGAGAATAATTATCCCCGTTGGTAAAGATTCAACGATTTCAAACAATTTAACTCTTGAGGTCTCAAGATCTGCCTCCTTTTTCTTCTGTTTTTGAATATAATTAATTAGCAAACCTGCTATTAAAAATACCAGTAAAAATGTAAGGCTCGAAATAATGATAGAACTCCTAATAAGCGATCCCAATATAAGCTCTGACTCCAGGGAAAAGATAATACCAAAATCTCTCTTTATGAACCGCAGTGGATAATAGGCAGAAAGAAGTTCTATCTCTCGGCCATTTCTGAAGGCTTTGTGCTGAATTACATTTTGATTCTCGCTACGAAGATCATTTGAAATCTTTTCTATTCGACTAACTTTTATTTGTTCCTCTGCTCCAAGATTTATATATATAATATCATCGTTTGAATCGATTATCCACTGCCACTGAACATCTTCAATATGTGATTTTTCGAGAACCGATTTAAGATATTTCTCGTAGCTAACCCTTACCTCCAAGTTACCTACAATCATATTGTCGGTTAATACCGGAAGATATAGCAGATAATCCCCATTTTTAAATAAGACAGTGTCTTTCCTAAATAAATTTTTCTGTTCGTGGGAAGCATAAAAATCAGTAATAAACTCGCCCTGCCTGTCACAATAAATACTAAAAACTTTTTTCTGGTTATTATAAAACTGAATATTTGAAACCAAATCGCTATACTTGAAATAGACTGATCTTAATTGTGCAAGAACATCCTCATGATTACCAACATTTTCTACCAATTGATTTTTTCCCTCATCAAAAAAATTAGAAATATTTGTGGAAAATAAAATTTTTGAAAGTTCGCTTTCGAGGTCGTAGCCAGTTTTTTCAATTTCACTACCAGCAATCAATGTTTGCTTCATCAAAAAGCTTTCCTGAAGAGATATTTGTTGCTTATAAATTTGAAAATAGTAGTATAAGTTGGCTGCTAATATAATTACAATGATAAATCCAACCAGGTAGTATATTTTTTTCATATAGTTAAAAAGTCCAAAAGAACTTTTTGATTTAGGCGACAGTAAAATTAACAGCCTTCAAAATTAAGTAAATAAACCGTATTCTATTATGCTTAATTCACCTTCATATAATTCTTTCAGCTAGCATTATATTCTTGTCTAAAAAGGATACGCTAAACCAGGTGAAAAGTTGTTCTAAAAATAGAAAATTACAGTTTCTCCGGTAGCTGAAATTTTTATAAGCTATCAGGCCATTTTGGTTAAACTAAATTTGGAATATTATATATCCGGAAATTTGATTTACAATTTATCTGTATTTTGAGTCTTCATCCAAATATAGATTTCTGTAACTCTGGTATCTTGAAACGCTTATTTCACCCTCCTCAACTGCATTAATTATTGCACAATCTGGTTCATTTATATGTTTGCAATTGTAGTATTTACATTTTTGGGCGATTTTGAATATTTCAGGGAAAAAATGGTAAATTTCATTCTTTTCCATGTGAACCATTCCAAATCCTTTAATTCCAGGCGTGTCAATTATATATCCTCCAAAGTGCAATTCATGCATTTCAGCAAAAGTGGTGGTATGTTTACCTGTCTTGTGATAATCTGAAATTTCTGAGGTGGTAATGTTTAAGGCTGGATCCAACTTATTTATTAGAGTAGATTTACCAACCCCAGAATTTCCTGAAAATAAATTAATTTTTCCTTTCACACAGTTCTTTACGTCTTCCATATTCAGGTTTTCCTTAGCTGAAACTTTAAGAGAAGGATAGCCAACCTTAGAATAAATTGAATCTAATTCGTTCATTTTCTGGATTTTATCCTTAGAATATAAGTCTATCTTATTAAATACAAGTTTGACAGGTATACGGTATGCTTCTGCCGCAACCAGAAATCTGTCAATGAATTCAATGTGGGTTTCAGGAGATGTAAGACTTACAATAAGTAAGGCCTGATCAATATTTGCAGCAATAATCTGAGAGTATTTAGACAATTTTGAGGATTTGCGAACAATGAAGTTTTTACGTTCTGAAATAGAAATAATAGTCCCCGTCTCATGTCCTGGATGCAACTCAAAGCCTACATGATCACCAACTACAACCGGATTCGTACTTCTGATACCGGCCTGTCTGAATTTCCCTTTAATACCGCATTCCAATATTTCACCATCCCCTGTTTTTAATATGTACCTGCTTCCAGTGGTTTTTATTACTACTGCCTGAGCCTTTATAATTTCATTTTTATTCATAGTCTCCAGTTGAGGTCAAAATTAGCAGAAATCTATATATTTGAGAAATTATTAAAATTCATCTATGCAAAAGATAATCTCATACAACGTAAATGGCATTCGTGCTGCATTAAATAAGGGCATTGCGGAATGGTTAAAAGAAAGTTCTCCTGATATTTTTTGTGCTCAGGAAACCAAGGCGCTTAAAGAACAGGTTGAAACTTCTGTTTTTGAATATTTGGGATACAAGCAATACTGGTTTTCAGCTCAGAAAAAGGGATATAGTGGAGTGATGGTTCTTAGTAAAATCGAACCCAAAAATGTAATATATGGAATGGGAATGGAAAAATATGATTCAGAGGGAAGAGTTATTCGCCTGGATTTTGATGATACTACTCTAATAAATGTATATATCCCTAGCGGAACACAGGGTGGTCCAAGGCAAATATATAAAATGGAATTCCTGCATGACTTCCTTGAATATATTACTCAGCTAAAAAAAGAAAGACCTAACTTAATTATTACTGGTGATTTTAATATTTGCCATAAACCAATAGATATTAATCACCCTGAACGACATAAAAAATCATCCGGGTTTCTTCCGGAAGAAAGAGAATGGTTAGACAATTTTGAAGCAAGTGGGTTTTTCGACAGTTTTAGGAAGTTTAACGATCAACCGCAACAGTATAGCTGGTGGAGTTACAGGGCAAATTCAAGGGCTAAAAATCTTGGATGGAGAATTGATTATTTTTGGTTGAGCCAATCTATGGAAACCAGGATTAAAAGTGCAGCTATTCATCAAAATATTGTCCACTCCGACCATTGCCCGATAGAAATAAGCACAGCGATTTAGTAAATTCAACAGTAAACGGAATTTGGAGAATTAGAAAATCTGTCCTATCTTTATACCAGAAAACTAATTTGGTCAGTTATTTCAATGATGAAATCGAACAGGACAAAAACTTTAATTCTTGAGGTAGCCTCAAAAATGTTTGCCCGCTATGGCTTTCATAAGACGACTATCGATGAGATTGCCAGGGCAGCCAGAAAGGCAAAAGGTTCTGTATATTACCATTTTACTGATAAAGAAGATCTGTTTAAAGCAGTTGTATCTGAAGAAATTAATACTATTAAATCTGGCTTACTGGTTATATTAAACAACCCAGATCTTAAACCTCCAGTTAAAATAAAAGCCTATTTATTAAAAAGACTAGAGCTTCTTGCGCATGCAGTAAATTATCAATCAACTGTAACTACAGAATTTATTGAACACTATAAATTTATTGAGGGAATTCGACAAGAATACCACAATTGGGAAGGAACAAACATAAAAAAAATGATCACGGATGGAATAGAGCAGGATTATTTTGAATCGACTGAGAACCTCGATGTTCTAATTTATGTTTTTATCATGGTTCTTAAAGGTCTTGAGGGTCCACTATTTGCACAACAGGGATACCAGGAGTTGATGCCCCATTTTGACAATATGATGAATATTTTAATTAAAGGAATTTCAAAATAATATATTTTTTTCTCTATAACTGACTATAAAACCAGAATAGTACAAATCAACTATATTGTTTAGTTTCAAAAAAATGGAAAAAATAGCTCAAAAAATTATTCAATACCGAATTGTTATAATAGTTATAACTATTCTATTAACGCTATTTTTCTCATATCATATTACCAAAATAAAAATCAACTCAGACATAATAAGTTCTCTTCCTGATGATGATCCTGTGGCAGCTTTATATACCCGCATAGGGCAGAAATTTGGCAGCAATTCATTAGGAATGGTGGCAGTAGAAACCAGTAATGTTTTTAATACGGATGTGCTCAAACATATTAAACAAATTAGTGATACAATAGTTTATACGGAAGGAGTAGCTTCTGTTACCAGCCTAAGTAATATTATTGACATCAAATCAAGTGAATGGGGAATAGAAATAGGAAAACTTATTGATGAATATGATCTCCCGGAAACAGAAGAAGACCTGTTGAAATTAAAAAACAGAGTTTTTCAAAAAGATATGTACCGGGGTGTTATTGTTTCGGAAGATGAAACTACAACATTGGTATTATTTAATATTTTGGATGAGGCTGATATACAAGAGGTAGCAAAAGAGATCAAAATAAAAATAAATGATTTAGACCTCCCGGAGAACCTGTATTTTGGAGGATTGCCTTTTATGATGAATGATATATCGGATCTGATTGTTACAGACATAATCCGACTATTCCCCATTACTTTCTTTATTATTGCCCTTGTACTTTTTATTGGTTTCCGGACGATCAGGGGAGTTGTTCTTCCCATACTAACAGCAGGAATATCAATTATATGGACCTTGGGCTTAATGGTGCTGCTTGGCTACGAATTAACTATAATTTCAAATACAATTCCTATTATTTTATTGGCAGTAGGGAGTGCCTATACCATTCATGTTGTTAATCGTATTAGCCAACAACCACAGCAGTACCTGCAAAAATCTATTATCAAAGCCCTTTCTTATGTTATTGTTCCTGTAGTTCTCGCAGCTGGGACTACCATGGTTGGATTTATTTCATTTGTGTTTGGCGCATATTTAATAATGATCCGTGATTTTGGTGTTTTCACTGCCCTGGGCGTATTTTTTGCTTTTATTTTATCTGCATTCTTCACTCCTGCCATTATTTCCTTTGTTTCTGCTCCAAAAAAAGAAAAGAATGAAAAAGAAGCCAACCAAGAAGGTACATCCGGTTTAAAAAAAGTACTTATTTCCCTGAAGAACCTTCTAATCAAACACCCTAAATATACCCTGACTGTATGGTGCTTTCTAATTCTAATAAGCATAGCTGGGATCTTCTTCATGAAACGAAGTGTAAACATTCAGGATTATTTCAAGAAGAACAACCCTACACGTATCTCTGAAGATATATTGCAAAAGAAATTTGGAGGTTCTATGCCTGTTTATGTGTCTTTTAAAGGTGATATTCAGAGCCCCGAGCTACTGAAAATGATGAGAAAGACACAGGAATATATGGAGAAAAATTCATCTATTTACAATACCCAGTCTATTGCTGATCTCATTGAAGAAATGAACGATGCCATGGGGGAAGGTAAGAAAATACCAGACAGAAAAGACAAGATTGAACAATTGTGGTTTCTGCTGGAAGGACAGGATGCCCTGTCGCAACTGGTTACCGATGATCTGGATGAAGCAGTTATTGTATCCACATTTGCATCGGCCGAATTTGAAGACATGCAGGAGTTCGTTGGATATATGGACGTTTTTATCCAGGATAATTCTGGCCAGTATTGTGAAATGGAGGTTACCGGTATGCCCCAGGTTTATGTCCGAATGGATAAAAGTTTGATCAACAGTCAGTTCAGTAGCTTATTTATAGCGATTGTTGTAGTGCTGATATTGGTGGGATTCATTCTCCGTTCCGTGCAAAAAGGAATATTTGCTACTGTACCCATTGTTTCGACCATTATTATTCTTTTCGGATTTATGGGTGCAACAGGAATCCACCTTGATGTGGCTACCGTATTGGTGGCAAGTATAGCCCTCGGTATTGGCATTGATTATTCCATACATATAATAACCCACTTTAGCCATTCATTAAAGGAAAATGGAAATGCTGAAAAGGCTCTTGAAGACACTATTCTGATCAGCGGGAAAGCAATAACAATTAATGTATTATCAGTAACCGCTGGTTTTTTGATTCTTATTTTTTCAAAATTGGTGCCCTTACAACATTTTGGAATGCTTGTGGCACTAAGTATGGTTGGGTCAGGATTAGGTGCCCTTTCCTTATTGCCCGCTTTACTGGTACTAACTTATCGAAAGAAACCTTCTGTTGCAATTAAAAAATAAAAAACAGTAATGATATGAAAACAAAAATGATTAAAAAGTTAGTTCTATCCCTGATATTTCTTTTTTCAGGTTTAATTCTTATTTCTGCCCAGGACGCCCTTGAAATTTTAAAGAAAATGGATGAGGTTATGTACTCCCCAAAAGATATGCAATCAAATACTAAAATAGTATTGATTGATAAGGCAAATAAAGAAAAAGTACGGGAGGCTACCATGATGCAAAAAGGCACAGATAAACGGCTCACACGCTTTACCTCACCTGCATCACAGGCCGGTATAGCAGTTTTATCCCTGCCCGATGATGTCATGTATGTATATATGCCTGCTTTCGGTAAGGAAAGAAGAATCGCGGCCCATGTTAAAAACCAAAAGTTTGCCGGCACAGACTTTTCATACGATGATATGGAAGCTATTGCTTACGTAGATAAATACAATGGGTCCTTGCTAAAAACAGAGGATGATAGCTATCTGCTTAACCTTGTACCAAAATCCTCTAAATCAGAATATTCTAAAGTTGTAATGAAAGTTCATAAAACCAACTATTACCCAAGCTTTATGGAATACTATGATAAAGGTAATAACAAAATAAAAGAGGCATCCTACACATTTAAGAAAATTGGAGATTACTGGAATGCCGAGGTGGTGGAAATGAAGGATTTAAAAAAGAATCATAAAACCAGAATGGAAATGAATGATGTAAAATATGATCAAAATTTATCGGATGATGAATTTACAGTACGAAAATTGAAACAATGATAAACAGGCCTCTTACATATAGAGTTACTTCTTTCATATAGGGTTATTGGTAAACTTTCAGTGCAGTAACAAGCTATATGTAGGAGGCCAAAAATATTTCTTGAGTAAAGTTCTAAGAAAACATTAGAGATGAAAACACTAAAATTTCTTACCCTGTGTGTACTTATCCTGGTTGCATTAAACAATCCTGTAAATGCTCAGGAAAACCCCTTAAGAATATATGGAGAGTTCTTTACAGACCAGCGCATTCTTATTGAACAGCCCTACGATTGGGTGTGGAATGAGAATCGATTGAATCTCCAACTTGATAAGAATTTTGGAGGAAAATCAAAATTTCATACCGAAATCTGGGTTCGAAATTTTGGTTTGCCCCAAATATATTCTTCCAGCGACCTCTATAATAAAGGTATTATTGATCCCATTGATCTGCAAATACGAGAAGCTTACGTAGAACTTTATGGCTTTTTTTTTAAAGACCTGGATGTTAAGATTGGTCGTCAACGAATTGCATGGGGAACCGGAGACAGGCTAAATCCTACTGACAATTTAAATCCTTATGACCTGGAAGACATACTAGATTTTGGGAGACACCGCGGCTCTGATGCCATAAATCTTAATTATTACCTGACCAACAGCTTTTCTTTGCAGGCAATTTATATTCCCTTTTTCAGACCAGATAATTTGCCTGTAGGTGTCTTTGCTCAGGCTCTCACTCCTCCTATGGAGCTTCCTCCACCTTTATATTTAAATGAGTTTTCTGATACGCTATTAGTTCCTAAGTTTAATCTGTCTGAAAGTAGCGTTTTGGGATTTAAGTTTAAAGGATTTGCACTTGGATTTGATTTTTCACTAAGCTACGTATGGGGCAGAGAAGGCCTACCCATGCCTAAATATAATACTTTTATTCCTGTAAACCTTACTGGGGGCGTTAATGTAAATTCACAACTCTTTTTTCCTCGAAATCATATTTTCGGAGCTGATCTGGCCGGAAGTATTGGGAGTGTAGGAGTTTGGGCTGAAGCAGCAGTATTTTTACCTGCTGAAGAAGTAATTATGACCAATGATTTATCAGCATTAGTCCCTGAAAATTTAAGGCCTATGACAGTGGATAGTGTGATTTTAAAAAAAGAACCCTATGTCAAGTTTATCGTTGGAGCGGATTATACTTTTGGAAATGGCCTTTACTTAAACTTCCAGTATTTACATGGCTTTATGAATGAAAAAGGTAAGGGGGAATTGAATGACTACTTTTTCATAGGCATGGAAAAAACCTTCTTTGATGAAAAGTTGAAAATTGTACCCCTGGCAGGGGCATTTATTGTTTCCAACTGGAAGGACATTGGCAACAATTATTCCCTAATTTATGTACCTGAAATAGAGTATCGGGCTACAGATAATATAAGCATCGGGCTAAGTGCCGCTCTATTTACAGGGAAAGGCAATAACGTATTTGTAAGTTTAAACGACTACAATATGCTCATGTTTAAACTAAAATATAGCTTCTAATCCTCCTGATTAAATTTGCATTTGTCGCTAGATTATAGTAACTTACATAGCAAATGTTATCCCCAAATTCCATAACATTAAAACAGCCACTCTTACCCTAATTGAAGCCTTATTAAGTTGGTAGTTTTATACTGGAAGGTGTTTTCGAATTGTTTCCATAAGGATATTTTTGAAAACAATTACTCCATACTAAATTATGCATTTTTATAATTAATAATTAGCAAAAATGAAAGCAGAAATGTTGGTGGTCTTTCGAAATTCATTGATGTTCTTGTGTATAATACTATCTGCATTATCAGGCTTTTCACAGGCTAAATTGCCCATGGTGAAGACTATTCCCTACAAGATTTATCCCAGGGTAAATGAGGAAAAACCCGATTTACCATCTCCATTTATCGACAGGGCCGGGGCAGAGTATGTAATAGCTGTGAACAAAGAAATGAAGTTCGCAATAATTCCTGTTTCTTCAAGCAATGATAAGGGTATTTGCCCTCAACTTATTATCGATACGGAAGACTTTCCTGAGCTGGGAAAGAAGGGTTTGCATTCAGAAAAAGAACTTGACCAAATTGAAACGATAACTGATTGGTCACTTGATACAATAACGCTACTGGGTCGACCCAATGGGCTGTCGCAAGATGGTTTTATGGCACAGGATGAAGATATTCTCTCCGTCCTGAAAGGGGATAATCACCTGGTAAAAAAATTAGGCCTCACACATCCTCAGCTAGCAAAACCCCTGTTTCACGTATTAAACATGATGGATACTGATCTTGAAATAAATAGGTGGAATATGTCAAAACATCGTTGGGAAAACATACTCTATTTCTTTTACAATAAACAGAAGGTCTTTGTTGATGCGGGTGACACGAAGGGGGGACAAAAGTCCATTTTTGATGATGGTATTATGGGAAGTTTTCACATCCATTTATGGAGAGAAATTAAACCTGGTGAAATGCATTACCTGAAGAATCATTACAACCATTTATCAGATACAGAATTTACCGAATTAAAGACACTCTTAGGTCAAATCTTTACAGGTGAAATGGAGCCTCAATTTATTATGCGATATGGCTTCTATGAAGGCCATACCAACTGGCGCACCGACCCAATTGCTATATCATTCATTTTTGGATTAAAGTCTCTAGAGGAGCTGGATGGTATCTTCAAAGGCAAACTATATGAGATGCTTACAGAACATTTCAGGAAATAGCTTTGATATTTACGAGATTGCCATAATTTTGCAACAACTACTTATATTAAGCATTGTTGCAACTAACTAAGGTAAAAACATTGAAGATCATACTGTTAAAATCTTATATATTTTTTAGCTTATTCAATTTGTTCTCCCAACAATCCGACTTCAATCCTTCGGACGGGTGGAAACTCTCTAAAGATAAAGATGGTATTCAGGTCTATACCCGACAGGTTCCGGACAGCAAGCTGAAAGAATTCCTTGCAATTACAGAAATAAAGGCCCCCAAAGAAGTGATTGTTCAAATTATCAACGATGTTAAAAACAAACCAAATTGGATGCCGAATTTAACATCAGCAAAAGTTATTGAGCAAGTAAATGATAATGAGCATATTGATTATTATGAGTCAGAGATTCCATGGCCAATGCGTAATAAAGATATTGTAATGTGTTTTAAACAGGAAGAAGTGAAGGATTCCAACCTGGTTCTGATATCCTACTGGGGATTACCAGACTTCATTCCTGAAAGGAAAGACATGAGCAGATTAAAAAGTACTGAAGGATATTTTAAGCTAACCGAACTGGAAAATGGACTTACAAAAATAGAATATAAAGTGTCATCTGACCCAGAAATCAAATTGCCCGCCTGGGCCATTAATAAATTCATGGTTGATCCTCCCTTTCAAACACTGTTTAATCTAAGAAAGTTGAGTGAAAAAGTAATAAACTAAATCCTGAATTCATGAAAAGAAAGCTGTCATTGGATTAGTTGTTATCTTTTGTTATTACAAGTATTAAGTAATAACTTGCGAAACAAATAATATCCTCTCTGAAATTTAAAAAAGATATTAGCCTGAAAATTTATAACAAAGTATTGAAATCAATTTGCCAGAACCATGAAAACTCAATTGGATTTCAACATATTCCATCATCAGTGTCTATAAGGGTTATAATATACAATTATTTTGAAGCTAAATAATTTTTCTAACTGATGAAAACCCGGTGGTATATAGAAAACCTGATCGACCTGGAATATTTCCTCCATGTCAATGATAAACAGGGCACGGGACTAAACCAGAAAAAGGAAGATTCCGAAGATCGTGAAATTTTTCTAAGAAATATTCAGCCTCATCTTTCTAAAACAAAACCTTATTCACGGCGCTTCATTATTAAGTCCTGGCTTGACCAACGAAAAAAAATAGAAAAAGGTGCTGCTGGTAGAGAAACGATCCTACCCGGTGAGGCCTTTGATGAAGCTTTCCGGATTCTTAAATATGGCCTGTTTATTTTTGGAAGTATAGTGGGTATAGGTCTCGCCTTTTCTCTACTCAGCTATACCGGCACTGCTCCACTAAATATTTCCGTATACCTTGGAGCTACTGTCTTTATTCAAATACTTTTATTGCTGCTTCTGGGTATCCTTTTTCTGATACGCCTGATTCAACCAGGCTTATTTTATACATCCGTATTTTATTCGTTATATAGCCGCCTTGCAATTTCTCTCACCAGAAAGTTAACCAGTCGCATTAAATCTTCCCTCTCAGGATCCAGGCAGGAAGGCTATTCAGCTATCCTTGGATTGATAAAAGGAAAGAAGCAGGTTTATGGGTCCTTGTTTTACTGGCCAGTTTTCAATTCCATGCAACTTTTCGGGATTGGATTCAACCTGGGCATACTTGCTATAACCCTAATAAAAGTGCTGGGAACAGATTTAGCTTTTGGCTGGCAGTCCACAATCCAGGTAGGTGCTGATGCCGTATATAAAATTGTAAAAGGGATGGCAGTTCCATGGTCCTGGTTTGTACCCTCAGAGATTGCCTACCCTACTCTGGAACAAATTAAAGGCAGTCACCTTATTCTGAAGGATGGAATTTATCACCTTACTACTCCTGACCTGGTGGCCTGGTGGCCGTTTTTATGCTTTTCAGTACTTTTTTACGGCCTTTTACCTCGTTTATTTATTTATTTTGCCGGGCTGTTAAAACAGAAACATTTACTGAATAATATTAAACTTAACCATGCTGATTGCGACCAACTCATGGACAGGATGACATGCCCGGATGTTCATTTTGGTAGCCCGGGAGAATCTATATCAAAGAAAGCAGGAGAAAAACTTTCAGAGGAAACAACAATCCTATTTGATGATCATTACTTGGATAAAAAATTCATTGTTCTTATCCCAAATGACATTTATGATTCCGTTTCACATGAAAGTTTACAAAGGGCTTTCGGTCAAACTCTCGGTGGCCAGGTGGTGGAAGCAATTAAAATTAACAATATTGAAACTGCTGAAGATTTAACTCAAACCCATTTGAACCTGAGTAATTTTAAAAAGGGTTGGACACATCTTATTATCCTTGCAGAGGCCTGGCAACCTCCTCTTGTCGAGGATATTGCCTTTACTAAAGCACTTCGACATCAACTTGGTGAACGTATTCCGATACTCATTGTATTGATAGGTAAACCCAAGGCTGATACCATATTCACGCCGGTAAAACCCATTAACTTTCAAACCTGGAAAGATAAAATTATGGCTATGGGTGATCCATATTTGCGAACGGAAAAACTTGTTCATGAGTAACTATTATAAAATACCTGCTTTTGCAATCGTAGGACACCCCAACGAGGGTAAATCCTCCGTTGTATCTACCCTGGCTGAAAATGATCGTGTCCGCATTAGTGCTATTCCGGGAGAAACTATTGTTTGCGAAACCTACCCAGTAATTATTGATGGCCATGAAATTATTCGGTTTATAGATACACCCGGTTTTCAAAATCCCAAAACAATATTGAAGTGGCTCAAACGCCATGAAAGCCTGAGTGATCAAGCTATACCTGCCTTCATCGATAAGCATATCAACAACCCTGACATGGCACAGGATTGTGAACTACTGAACCCCATAGCTCACGGTGCAGGGATCATATACGTAGTGGATGGATCGAGGCCACTTCGCAGTGTTGATGAGGCGGAAATGGAAATTCTTCGCCTCTCTGGCGCACCTCGTATGGCAATCATTAATTTAAAAGAAGAAGAAACCCGGTATTTGTCTCAATGGAAAACTGCCTTCAGACTTCATTTTAATTCTATCCGAAATTTTAATGCCCACCAGGCCACTTATACTGAACGAATTTCTCTTTTAGAAAGCTTAAAAGGTATAGACCAGGATTGGATCGATCCACTTTCTACTGTTCTCTCATCTTTTAAAAAAGATTGGGCTTATCGATCTGTTCGAACTACTGAAGTAATATTAAAAATGTTAACGGAAAGTCTGGAATACTCTATAAGTAAAAATTTTAATGAAAAAGTTTTTGAAGAGGAACTGAAAAACAAATTATTTGATAAATATATCAGGTCCATTGAAAAAATTGAAACTTCAGCACATCAGCAAATTCGAAAACTGTATAAACATAATATATTCAATTATGACCTTCCGGAACATTCAATTATTCATCAGGACCTTTTCAGTGAGAAAACCTGGCAAGTCCTTGGCCTGAGTCAAAAACAACTTACCACACTAGCGGCCATCACAGGAGGAACAATTGGAGCAGCTATTGACCTGGCTACTGCCGGGATCTCCTTTGGTATTTTCACTGCAATTGGGGGGGCCATCGGGGCTGGCTGGGCAGCTTTGGGAGGGGGCCGGCAACTAGCAGGATCAAAAGTTGGTGGTATAAAACTGGGCGGTCAGCAGGTTCAGGTTGGTCCTAATGAAAACATTCAATTTCTTTATATTCTAATTGACCGTTCACTAATTTTTTACTCACATATCATCAACTGGGCACATGGCAGACGGGATATTTCAGAAATAAATAAAGAAGTTAGCCTTCTCCCTGATAAAACCGGCTACACAGCAACATGGAACATCAAAGACCAGAGAAAGTGTATTGCTTTTTTTAAAGCGGTCAGAAACGGTGACCCTATAAAGAAAGAAAAAGCCTACAAGGAATTGGCTGAGACTATTCAGAGTGAATTGACGAAAATATATTCAATCGAAGGAAGCGGGAAGGAAGGAATTCCTTAAGAGTTACAATAACTTTGCTATTTGGACACTCCCCAATTGCTCCAAAAGAGGGATATTTTTATTTTTGATTATAAACAAACTAAATATGGAAAGAATCTCATATTATAAAGGCAATAGAGCTCAAAACATATTTTTAATTTCTATTGGAATTTTAGCCCTATTTATTGGTATTGCAGGAATTTTTGGAAAAGTTTTCTCTATTAATTGGTTAAATGAAGATTTTGGTACATTGAATATTATTAGCTTTCTCTCACTCGGGGCCCTTTACCTTTTTTTATACTTTACTATTAATAAAAGAAGACAAAAGTTCATTAAATGGGATAACAAGCTTATTCGATATCGTTTACCAGGAACTAAAGTTACTGAGCTCATAAAAGTCGATGACATAGAAAAGGTAAAAATAGAGATATTCGGCATAAGTCTTCAGCTAAAAGATTTATCATCCAGGCAGATCAATTTAGAAGGCCTGGATTTTAAAGACATTAAACTAGTAAAAGCATTTTTCAGCAAATTTGAATAAAATCTATCTTTCTGCATTATAAATCCTTGTAAAAAGAGATCCACTCTTTAATAATTGATTTACCGGCTATTAACACTTCATTCTTACTCATAGGTATGCCTTTTGAGGCAAGCCTTTTAGAAATTTGTATTATCATTTTGTGGAATATTGAGTATGAATAATATTTCTCTCACGCATGATAATATTATATTTTTTCTATTTTTATTTACAATCTGACATCTCTATTCTGGGTGAAATAAAACCAGAGTAAATACACTTTCTAATAAATATTGATTAAACTCGGTCATGACCGAACATAGAATAGTATTATCTATTTAATATGATTTATAGATTTTATTCAATAAATTAATTTACTATTTTTACAATCTGAGTCTTAGAAATCAAGCCTGGAGCTCATATTAATCAAATGATAGAATAAATTACTTTATGTTAAACATAAGCTGTTTACATTCTATGAAAAAATCCATTCACCTAATTAAACTTAATGAGATTGAGGATTCTCCCTACCAGGGAAGAATGATTTTTGTTGAAGAGGGTGATAAAGTAAGTGAGGAGAAAAACATTGAAATGCTTGCTGAAAATATCAAAGAAAATGGCCTCCTGAATCCTGTTGTTGTCAGACAAATTAACAATTCATACCAGCTGGTGGATGGTCATAGAAGAGCTGAGGCAATGAAATTGCTTGGCAAAAAAACCATTGAATGTATAGTTAAAGAAATGACTGAACGAGAGGTCCAGGTAATGACAGTTGTAGGCAACCTACAACGAAAAGACCTATTCAACATTGAAAAAGCCATTGCGTTTAAGAAAATTCTTGACGCTGGCATTTTTACGGATAAAAGAGAACTCTCTAAAGCTATTGGGAAGGATGAAACCTATGTAGGTGACTTGTTAAATACCCTAAAATTGGATAAGCGAATACTGGATGACCTGCTGAAAAACAAAAGTACCAATGATGTAAGACTATTGAGAGCAATTAGACGAGTTGAGGATACAAATGAGGATGGCTATTCAAAGAAACAGTGGGAGCTTTATCGGCAGTTCTTATATGAGGGCCTAACAAGGCAGGATGTTTTTAACATTACCAGGGGAAAAAATGCCGAGAAAGAGAAAATTTTTACTCTTAAATTCAAGCCACGTCGAATTGAAATCAACTTACATAAAAAATACAATTTAGAAGATCGAAAAGACCTCATCAAAATTCTAAATCAAAAACTCACAGATGTTTTTAAGGAGTTTGAAAAAAGTACTAAGGATGTAGATTGATTCGTACAAAATAAATTATTCACTTTGTTCTAAATGGTACAAATATAGAGCAATTAATATCCCTTTACTGTCATTTCGAGAAGTGAATCGATGGGAATTTAACTAATATATTTATTTTATCAGTCTGTATATTAGTGTTATATAAACAATTGTTAAAAATATTTTCAAAAATATTTGGAGATTTAAATTAGATGTCATATTTTTGACTGAACGGTCAGTCAGTTTTATAGTCGCATGTGCGGCTTTTTAAAAACGAAATTAATGACTGATCAGTCAGTCAACAGAAATAAATATTATGTCCCCAAGAACTCGACAACAGAATGAAGAAATCAGAGAGTCAAAAAGGACTCTTATTATGAACACTGCACTTAAACTATTTGCCGAAGAAGGATATTATATAACCTCTATGAGCAAAATAGCAAGTTCAGCAAACATCTCTAAAGGACTTATATACAATTATTTTGAAAGTAAGGAAAACCTGCTCACTGAAATCTTTTATCATGGTATGCATGAAATGCTTGAAGACTTTGATCCCAATCATGATGGAATCCTAACAAGAGATGAGCTGGTATTATTTATAAACGACACCTTCCAAAAACTAAAAAGCAATGTAGATTTCTGGAAATTGTATTTCATTTTAATTATGAATCCTCCGATTTTCAAAATTTTTGAGGAACGATTAAAAGAATTTATGGGCCCAATGATACAGCCCCTGGAAGATTATTTTTCCAGCAAAGGGTCAAAGGATCCCAAAGCAGAAGCAAGGATGTTTTTAGCCATTTTGGATGGCTTTGGAATGCATTACGTTTTTGATCCTCAAAATTTTCCAATAGACACTATAAACCAAATTTTTATAGAGAAGTATTTATAAAAAGTAAAACCAATACAATGAAAAACATTCTTTCAAAATTATCAATAGCCTTAATAGGGTTACTGATTTTGACTTCATTCGGGTCTACGTATGCCCAGGAGCTAACAGCCAAAGAAGTGATCGATAAAGCCAATGACCTAATCCGTGGTAAATCCAGCCAGGGAAACATGACCATGAAAATTATAAGGCCGAAATGGGAAAGAACCTTATCGTTTAAAACCTGGTCTAAAGGAACGGAATATTCGTTAATCTATGTTACTGCTCCGGCAAAAGAAAAGGGCCAGGTATTTCTTAAACGAGAAAAAGAAATGTGGAACTGGGTTCCCACCATTGAACGAATGATTAAAATTCCTCCCTCTATGATGATGCAGTCCTGGATGGGGTCAGACATGACCAATGATGACCTCGTAAAAGAATCGTCTATAGTAAATGATTATGACCAGAAGATAACAGGAAATGAAACCGTTCAGGGGTATGATTGCTACAAAATTGAACTCATTCCTCACGAGGATGCAGCCGTAGTTTGGGGTAAAATTATTAGCTGGGTGTCTAAAAAGGAATTTTTTACACTAAAAAACGAGTATTACGATGAGGATGGCTACCTGGTTAATAAAGAGACTCTTTCAAAAATCAAAGACGTAGGCGACAGAGTGATGCCAACATTTTTTGAAATAATACCTGTAGATAAAGAGGGGCAAAAAACAACTATGGAGTTCAATGAAATTGAGTTTAATGTAGATCTTCCGGAAAGTTTTTTCTCCATCCAGAATATGAAACGAATAAGATAGCACATTATAAGCAAAAGAGTATTTAAGCCTAAAAAAGGTACTTGAACTTAAGAAATTATGGAAAATTTAAAAATAGCCTGGAGAAATCTCTGGAGAAACAAAAAAAGAACTCTAATAACCGTGGGCTCTATCTTCTTTGGCGTAATATTGTCAACCCTCATGTCATCGATGCAGGAAGGTTCATATAGTTCAATGGTTGAAAACGTGGTTAAGTTTTATTCCGGCTACATGCAGGTACAGAATGAGGAATACTGGGACAAGAAAACCATTAATAACACCTTTGAACCAACAGAAGAATTATATCAAACTATCAGGGAAACAAAAGGTGTAACAAGTTTTGCTCCCCGCCTTGAATCTTTTGCCTTAGCCTCATCACAGGAAATTACCCGCGGAAGCATTTTGTTTGGCATTAATCCTGTAGAAGAAGAAAATGTCACCGGCGTTAGCAAGTGGTTAATTGAAGGGGAATATCTTAAAAATGGTGACGATGGACTTTTGCTGGCTTCCGGCCTTGCAGATTATATGAAGGTAAAGGTGAACGATACGCTGGTATTATTGGGACAGGGATATCATGGAGTAAGTGCTGCTGGCAAATACCCGATTCGGGGAATTATTAAACTTCCAAATCCAGATCTTAATCGCCAGGTAGCTTACATGGATCTCAAAAATGCCCAGGATTTTTTTACAGCAGAAAATCTAATTACCTCTCTTGTAGTAATGGTTGAAGATCCCTATGATCTGCCTCATGCGAACAAGGTCCTTAAAAAAGAGATTTCCTCACCTTATTCAGTAATGACATGGGATGAAATGCAACCTGAAATAGTTCAAATGATTGAAGCAGACAGGGCAGGTGCCGTTGTCATGAAAGGTATTCTTTATATCATTATTGGTTTTGGGATCCTGGGTACTATAACCATGATGCTATCAGAGAGACTTCGTGAGATGGGTGTTATGGTTGCTATTGGTTTGCAGAGAACCAGACTGGGTATTATCCTTTTCTATGAAACCATACTCATCGGTTTTGTTGGGGTAATAACCGGGTTTATAGCAAGCATCCCTGTGATTTCATACTTTTTTAATAACCCCGTTGAACTTACTGGAGATGCAGCAGGAACAATGATTGAAATGGGGATAGAACCCTACATGTACTTCTCGTGGATTCCCAGTGTTTTCTATAATCAGGTTTTAACTGTGTTTGTAATAACCGTTTTGATTGGAATTCTTCCTCTTATTAGAACCTTTAAACTAAATATTTCACAAGCCTTACGTGCTTAATCAAAATATTTAAAATTATTGAATTGGAAATATCTTAGCCTCTCAGAAATAAAAATTTACAATATATACCCAATGATTTGGTCAATTTCATGGAAAAATATCTGGAGAAGTAAAGTAAGGAGCATTGTTGTAATTACAGCCATTGCCCTTGGACTTACTGCTGGTATTTTTTCATCCGCTTTTTTTACAGGGATGGTGGATCAGAGAATCAATCAGGCGATATCAAATGAGATTTCGCACATTCAGATTCACAATCCCAATTTCAAAGAAAATACCGACCTGGGAAACTACATTCATGAAACCAGTAAGGCTTACAATCTGGTCAAGGACAATCCAGATGTAAAAGGAGTTAGTAAAAGGATAATTATCTACTCCATGGTTGCCTCCGCCGAAACTGCCGCTGGTGTAAAAATCGCAGGCATAAACCCATCTGATGAAAAAATGGTTTCAGGAATTAGTACAAAAATAATCGATGGTGAATATTTTGAGGGGGTTAAAAGAAATCCTGTTGTAATTGGAAAGAAACTGGCGGATAAATTAAAAGTGAAAGTACGCTCGAAAGTTGTGATTACTCTTCAGGACATGGACAAAAACATCACTGGAGGAGCTTTCCGAATAGCTGGAATTTACGAATCAGCAAACACTGGTTTTGATGAAAAGAATATTTATGTACTCGATACCGATCTTACTCGGTTAACTGCTCTTCCAGAAGGTGTTTGCCATGAGATTGCCATCCTCACCAATGACAATGACCTTTCTATGGTAGTAGATGATCAACTTAAAAAACAACTCCCTGAATTGGCTGTTGAAAACTGGAAAGAGATTAGTCCGGAAATGAGTTATATGACCGAGATAATGGATCTATACAACTATATTTTCATTGTAATTATATTATTTGCCCTGCTGTTTGGAATCATCAATACCATGCTTATGGTTGTTCTTGAACGAAGAAAGGAACTGGGTATGTTATTGGCCATAGGAATGAGTAAAGGAAAAGTTTTTGCAATGATCATGCTGGAAACAGTTCTTTTATCCTTGACCGGCGGTATGGCGGGCATCTTATTAGGATGGGCTATTTCAGGATATTTTGGGAAACATCCCATTAACCTCTCTAGGTGGGCCGAAGGTTATTCTCAATTAGGGTATGATACAGTGGTATATACAACATTAGATCCATCGCAGTTTGTGGTAGTGACTATTATGGTAATACTTACAGGCATTATTGCTGCCTTGTACCCAGCTTATAAAGCCCTGCAGTATGATCCTGCTGAGGCTTTGAGAATAGAATAAGTTTATAGAATTTAGAAAACTATCTAATTAAAAATACATAAATCACATAAAATGAGCATAATTAACATCACGAATTTATCCAAGATTTACGACGGTGCTGGAATAAAAGTTAAAGCCGTTGATAATATTGACCTGAGATTTGAAAAGGGTGAGTTTGCTGCTATTGTTGGCCCATCAGGATCAGGAAAAACCACCTTATTAAATATGCTGGGGGGACTTGACAGGCCGACTTCCGGTGAGGTAGTAATAGATGACCAGAATATCTGGGAGCTAAGCCAACGTAAGCTTACTAATTTTCGGTTGAATAAGATTGGTTTCGTTTTTCAGTCATACAACCTTATCCCTGTTCTAACTGCGGGAGAAAACACTGAATTTATTATGCACCTGCAAGGAAAATCAAAGGCAGAAAGAAATTCAAGAACTCAGGAACTTCTGGAAGCTGTGGGGATTGGAGACAGATCGAAAAGCAGACCCAACAAATTGAGTGGTGGCCAGCAACAGAGAGTAGCCGTAGCAAGAGCCCTGGCTTCCAAGCCAACCTTTATACTGGCTGATGAACCAACGGCAAACCTGGACTCAAAATCGACTGAAACCCTACTGGATATTATGGAAGAATTGAATAAAAATGAAAATATCACTTTTATATTTTCAACCCATGATGCCAGGGTGGTAGCAAAAGCAAGAAGGGTTATCACTCTCGTCGACGGAAAAGTTGATTCCGATGAACTAAGGTAATTTTACATTGCTTGTCATCAAACAATATTGATTAATTATTTTTCATGAAATTATTCAGGCACATTGTATTTTTAGCACTATTCATAGGTGGCATTTTGTCTGCTTCAGGTCAGGATAAAAAATTTGCTTTTAATGGCTACCTGAGCAATATGCAAACAGTCATGTTTGAAAAGTGGAATGAAGATTGGTTGATTGAAAGTCAGTTTCATAATAGACTGAATTTTAGGTTTTATGCCAATGAGAAGTGGACTTTTGACCTGGAGTTGAGAAATAGATTGTTGTATGGAGACCTGGTTCGTTTTATCCCTGATTATTCTGAAATAGTTAGTAGTGATGGTGGATGGATGAATTTATCCTGGCTGATACTCAATGAACCATCCTTTTTTCTCTATTCCACTATTGACAGGGTCTGGATAGATTATAACTCTGGCTATTTTCAGTTACGGGTGGGAAGACAAAGAATAAACTGGTCGCAAGCCCTGGTCTGGAATCCCAATGATATTTTTAATGCATATTCCTATTTTGACTTCGATTATATTGAACGTCCCGGAAGCGATGCCGTTAGGGTCCAGTATTATACCGGCAGCTCCTCCTCCATAGACCTTGCAGCAAAAGTGGACAGTGCCAATAAGGTAACAGCAGCAGGGCGTTATGTTTTTTCTGCATTTAATTACGACATACAATTTTTAACCGGGGTTTTTGAAAACGACGATTATATATTAGGTGCGGGATGGGCCGGAAACATAAAAGGAGCTGGATTCAGGGGCGAATTTACCTGGTTTCATTCCTTACATAACTCTCACCCTGAGCAATTTATGTTTTCCATATCAGGAGATTATACTTTCCCGAACTCCCTGTTTATTGGACTTGATTTTCTTTATTCCAATATCGAATATGATTTTGATGGGTTTGGAGATTATCTAATCTCTTCACTCAATGTTAAGAATATCGCCTTTACCGATTACAATATACTTGCACAGATTTCATATCCTATAACACCTCTGCTGAATGGATCTTTTGCGTGTATCTACTACCCCACTGAACAAGGATTTTACCTTGGGCCTTCCATTGATTATTCTATTCTTGAAAATTTGACTCTTTCCTTTGTTTTTCAATACTTTCAGGGAAAATTCGGAACCGATGTAATTAATAGAACAACATTTGGATTCCTCCGATTTAAATGGAATTTTTAAAATATTTGACCTAACCTAGCATTTTGACTCTTCGACTTTTCAACTCCTGGACTCTTGGACTGTTTCTTTTTTCTACCCACAATAATTGTTTTGGTTAATAAATTATCTCAAGATTCTATAACCATCCCTTTACGAAATCCGTAAAACCATTCTGTCGAAAGTCAAAATGTCAAAAAGTGAAATGGAAAAGGCAAAAAGATTCGAAGAATTATGGGTTTGGCAACAAGCACGTGAATTAGTTATGAAAACATATAATGATTTCCCAAATGGTTCTTCCTTTAATGATTATGGTTTTCTCAATCAGATCCAGCGAGCCAGTATTTCGATAATGAACAACATTGCTGAGGGTTTTGAACGCCATACTGAATTTGCACGGTTTCTTGATATTGCAAAAGGATCTTGTGGTGAGGTGCGAAGCTTATATTATACCGCAGAAGACTTAGGCTATATCAAATCTTCAATTGCAGAGGAGAGACGAACCAGGGCAAAACAAATATCTGCTGGAATTGCATCTCTTACCAAATATCTGCGATCTTCCTGAAAGTAATTTAGGCCCTAATAAACTCTACTAGCTGCTTCCAGGACCCTTAGATCCATATACTTTTTGTCTTTTATACTCTTAGACTCATAGACTTTTGTACTCCTAGGCCTTTTGACTCTTGCACTTTTCGACCTTTGACTTTTAGATTTGTTGACCTTAAGACCCTTCGACTTTTTGTCTTTTGTACCTTTTTACTTTTGTACTCTTGGACCTTTTGGCTCTTAGACTTCTGGACTCCCCGACTCTTAACATCTGAAATTGATTATTTTCTTACCTTTAAAGTCTTTGTTTAGAATAGACTGCTTAAGTTTATTGTGGAACTAACAGCTTATAAAACATTATTTTTGAAATCAGCTATCTATGAAAATATCATCCAATTTCGATGGTGGAAATATTAAGGTTTTATCGATTGATTCGATGGACGATATCCAACTTGAAATCCGAAAGGACACCTTATCAGATTTTTCACAATGGTTTTATTTCAGAATGCAGGGTGCTGCTGGCTATCCATGCAGCATCAAAATCTTGAATGCCGGGGATACTTTTGAACCAGATGGCTGGAAAGATTACAATGCTGTGGCATCTTACGACCGACTGAACTGGTTTCGTGTTCCCACATCATTTAATGGCCAGGTACTTAGTATTGAGCACAAACCAGAGTTTAATTCAGTTTTCTATGCTTATTTTACTCCATTCTCCTATGAGCAGCATTTAGATATGGTTCACTCTGCCCAGATTTCACCTCTTTGTGTACTGGAGTCGCTTGGGGATACTGTCCAGGAGCGGGATATAGATCTGTTAACTATCGGAGATCCTGGTGATGACAAAAGGAAAATATGGCTTATTGCCAGGCAGCATCCGGGTGAAACAATGGCATCATGGTTTATGGAAGGGTTTATCAGCCGATTGTTAGACGAAAGTGACGCCGTCTCCAGGAAGCTTCTTCAAAAAGCTGTTTTCTACCTCGTTCCCAACATCAATGTGGATGGTTCCATGCTTGGTAATTTAAGGGTTAACGCTGCAGGGAGAAACCTCAACCGCGAGTGGGCTAATCCAAGCAAGTCTAAGAGTCCTGAAGTATATCATGTACTCCATAAAATGGAAGAGACTGGGGTAGACCTGAACCTTGATATCCATGGAGATGAATCTCTGCCATACAATTTCATATCTTCCATTCAAGGCATACCCGCTTTTAACGAGAGGCTAAAAACTCTTCAGGACAAGTTTCTATCCAGGTGGATAGAGGTAACCCCTGATTTCCAGATAGAACATGGATACAAAAAAGATGAACCAGGGAAAGCAAATCTGAATATTTGTTCCAAACAGATCGGCCAAAAATTTAATTGCCTCTCTCTTACCGTTGAAATGCCATTCAAAGACAACAAAAACTTACCCTATCCTGCCACAGGATGGTCTCCTGAAAGATCAGCAATTTATGGAGAATCTGTTCTAAATGTAATTCTTTCCATTGTGGATGATCTTCGCTAACTAACATCACATAAATCATGGAGAAATATTTAAATTTTGCCAAATACTTTTACATATGCATTGGATTATTCACTATTCTATTTTGCATATCGGTACCTGTCACTAAAATGGAAAAGCAACTCCGTCGGTTTTACGAATCAGATTTAAAATTCAATAAAAAAGAAGCTGAAAAGGATTTTAAACTGAACAATTATAATACACAGAAAAAACGCATTGAAGATTTAAATTTTGCAGTTGATCAAACAGCCAATCAAATAAGTATCTTAATATTTAATGCCGAAATTTTGAATGATTCTATTCTTAGAATGATGAATGATCCTATTGGTATTGCCGGCCTGTCTGACTCCCTGGCAGTATTGGATAAAACAATTAGACAGAGTGAATTGCTGGTTGATTCATTAAACAAAGTATTTGAAGAAAACTCGAGTAACTTGCTTAAAATGATGGAAGAGTACGATAAAAAGGACCAGGAAATTAAGCTTATGACAATCGAGGCAGATGGCCTGAGAAAATTCATTTTCACATCAAAAATACTTCTGATCACAAATCTTGCATTATTTGTATTAACACTATTCCTTGGAGTTATCTTACTAATAAAAGGATTGGCAATGCGGAGGATAAAAACACCATTATGATTGAAGTAAATTCTTAAATGAAAATACCTCAAATCATCAAATAAAAAAAATCTCATATTGTTATCGTCCGATAACAGATTTCATTAAATTTGAACCCGCTGTAATTAAGGTATTAACCGAATATCAACTTATCAGAAATAATATTTATTTAAATTTATTCTTAAATGGCAAATACAAAAAAAATTAAAGGCATAATTGCGATCCTAACTGGTGGTGGAGATGTTCCAGGTCTGAACCCAGCAATTCGAGCAGTTACAATCAGGGCAAATCGTGAAGGATATAGGGTAATTGGATTAAGACGTGGATGGGCAGGAATAACTGAACTTAAAAGAGACAAGAAGGCCGATAACAGCATGAATTATGTCACTTTAACGGATGACATCGTAAATAAGGCAGGTCGAACTGGTGGTACTTTTTTGCATTCCTCAAGGACCCGGCCCAGTCATATGCCAAAAGAAAAAGTTCCTGAACACTTAAAATCAAGTTATAATGAGGAGGTCAATGACCTTACTCCTGAGATCATTAAAAACCTTGAATGGCTGGGCGTTGATTTTTTAATCCCCATTGGTGGTGATGATACCTTAAGTTATGGGGTTCGCCTGTACAAAGAAGGGGTAAAGGTTGTAGCAATTCCAAAAACAATGGATAATGATGTACCTGGTACAGATTATTGCATAGGTTTTAGCACCTGCGTTACCCGAACTATTATGATGACGAATAATCTTCGTACTTCTGCCGGTTCACATGAAAGGATTCTGGTTATGGAAGTTTTTGGCCGCTATGCTGGTTTTACCGCTATGTTACCAACCATGGCCGGAACAGCGGACAGATGTGTAATACCTGAATATAAATTTGATATTGATCATCTTACTGAACTTCTTGTATATGATAGAAATAAAAATACCAGTAAGTATTCCATAGTTCTTATCTCAGAAGGGGCCATGTATAAGGGAGGGGAAATGGTCTTCCAAGATGCAGAAAAAGATATGTTTGGGCATGCAAAGTTAGGCGGTATCGGAGACCAGGTTTCTTTGCAAATAAAAGGTCTTTCCTCCAAGTATAATAATGGTGCCACCATAAATGTAATTAACCAGAAGCTGGGTTACCTTGTTCGGGGTGGAGATCCGGATGCAGTTGATTCTATTGTACCAATGGCATTTGGAAACCTTGCACTTGATCTTATCCTGGGCGGATTTCATGGCCGATTGGTTGTATTGAAAAACGGTAGATACGACGATGTTCCAATTGACGTTGTAACCAGCTCAAAAAAGATAGTAAACGTAGAAAAATACTATAATATTAAACGCTTAAGACCTCATTATCACAGATTTGAAATGAAGCCTCTTTTCCTTATGGCGGCTGATAGCTAATAAGTTTATTCATAATTGAATACTGAGCCCAATTAAATGAAATTGGGCTTTTTTTGTTTTTTAATTAACTTGTTTGTATCATTCATATAAAATTTCCTGAAAATTATGAGAAAGAAATCTCGCTTTGAAACCAGATATATAACTGGAGATTTGCCATGGGATGTGAAAAGAGCTGATTCAAGCCTCACAAATCTGGTTGAAGATAAAACCATTCCGAAAGGCAAGGTTTTGGAAATCGGTTGTGGAACGGGAGACAATTCAATTTGGTTGGCACAACAAAATTTTGAAGTAACAGCTTGCGATGTATCAGCAACAGCTATTAAGCTGGCTACTGAAAAAGCCAGAAATAACAATGTGGACTGCAGGTTTATTGTAGCCGATATTCTTCATGATTCAATTTCAGAAGGTCTTTTTGATTTCGTTTTTGACAGAGGCTGTTTTCATAGCTTTCGAACAAATAAGAAAAGACTTAAAATTGCCAGGAATGTAGCTTCTCACTTGAATGCAAAAGGTTTGTGGCTTTCTTTAATTGGCTCTGCTGATGCCCCACCGAGAGAAATCGGACCGCCCATGCATTCTGCCAGGAATATAGCAGATGCAGTCGAAAAATATTTTGAAATTATCTCTCTTACTAAAAGTCACTTTGAAACCGATCAGGCCAACCCGGCTCCAAATTGGGTATGCCTTATGAAAAAAAGAGATTGATTAGAATCTATACAGAAGGAAATGCTCAAAAACGTTTTGTCATTTCGAGGAAGGTAACGACGAGACCCGCTTGCCGGTAGGCAGGTTTCAATTCATTAGAAATGACAATGAAAAATGGTAGTTTTATTCTTAATTTTGCAAGAAGGATATAAAACAGGTAAAAATTTTCAATAATAAGGTGAGAGCAGTAATACAAAAGGTCCAAAAAGCCGCTGTAAGTATCAACGATAAAGTTAAATCTGAAATTAAGTCAGGCTTACTTATATTCATCGGAATAGAAGAGGAAGACACCCATGATGATAAAGAATGGCTGTGTAAAAAAATTGCCCAATTAAGAATATTTGATGATGAGAAAGGTGTCATGAATCTCTCCATACAGGATGTTGATGGTGAGGCTCTTGTAATAAGTCAATTTACTCTTCATGCGAAAACAAAAAAGGGAAACCGGCCCTCCTACATCAAAGCAGCAAAGCCTGAAATGGCTATTCCATTTTATAATAAATTTGTAAAAACATTAAACCAGTTAATAAATAAAGAGGTTCAAACGGGTGAATTTGGGGCTTATATGAAAATATCACTGATAAATGATGGGCCGGTTACTATATATATTGATACCAAAAATAAGGAATAAGAACCTCAGAAAACCAGAAATCTCTCTTAATATTAATCACATCTATATTTATTCAACAAAATGACCATAGAAGAAGCACAAAAGCAGGTAGATAATTGGATCAACAAATATGGAGTCAGATATTTTAATGAACTTACCAACATGGTACTTCTAACTGAAGAAGTAGGAGAACTGGCCAGGATTATTGCCAGAAAATATGGAGAGCAGTCTTTCAAAAAGAATGAAGAAGATACCAACCTGGGTGATGAAATGGCTGATATACTTTTTGTCCTCATTTGTATGGCCAACCAAACCGGAGTAAATTTAACCGATGCTCTTGAAAAGAACCTGTCAAAAAAGACCATAAGAGATAATGAGCGACACCAGAATAATGATAAATTATCAGACTTTAGATAATAGTATTTCAATATAAAATAGAAACCAGAATGAACACACTAGAGATGCCCACAAACCATGAAAACATTGAACTTAAGGTCGCAGAAATGATAGAAAACAGCAAGCAGGAAATGTCTGTTGCAAACCTCAAAAAAATCATGAATCTTATCGATCTTACTACTTTAAGTGTTACCGATAATGAGGCAAATGTATCTGAATTGTGTAATAAGGTAGAGCGTTTCCCCAGTGTATTTCCTAATATTCCTAATGTTGCTGCTGTTTGTGTATATCCCTCATTAATTCAGGTAGTTTGCTCCACCATTAAAAATGCAAACATTGGTTTTGCATCCGTTGGCGGAGGATTCCCTGCCTCGCAAACATTTATGGAAATTAAAATAAAGGAGGCACAATTGGCTGTTGAACGAGGTGCAACCGAAATAGATATTGTACTGAATGTTGGAAATTTTCTTGCAGGCAAATATGTTGAAGTGCAGGATGAAATTGCAGTGCTTAAAAAAGCTACGGGTAATGCAAAGCTTAAGGTAATACTGGAAACAGGAGCCCTGCCAGGATATGGCGCCGTTAGAAAAGCTTCCTTTCTTGCCATGGACGGTGGAGCTGATTTCATTAAAACATCTACTGGAAAGATTGAGCCGGCTGCTACTCCGGAAGCTTTTTTAGTTATGGTGGAAGCCATTCATGATTTCTTTAATGAAACGGGTAAAGCTATTGGTATTAAACCTGCAGGGGGGATCTCGACTCCAGAGGATGCATTAATTTATTTCACTATAGTCAAGAATATACTGGGAGAACATTGGTTAAACAATAAATTATTCAGAATTGGAGCTAGTAGACTAAGCAATAATTTACTGGGCAAAATTCAGGATCTATCCGGAGAAAGACAGTCCTTTCTGCCTTATTTTTAAATCTATTTTTGTCTTTCCCTAAACTTTTAAATTTCTGTATCTTTGTGCAAATTTTTTTCATAAATGAACGGGAAAACAAAAAATAAATTCATTCAGCCTCAGGATACTATTCCCGTTTTAAAGCAAGATACTTTACAAAAAATTGATTCTGTTCCTGCATCAATCTCACTGCAAAAGGATACAACAAAGACAGACAGTACTCAAATAAGCATTAAAAAATATTCGCAAAGCGAGACAGATAGCATCTTTATTCAAAATGAGCTCCGGTTAAAAAGAATTGAATCGCAGCGCATTCGAAGGGCTCAACAGCAAAAGGATCAGGCAACTAAAGAGATTGAGCTTCAAGAGCAGAAGGTCGATTTTGAATCGAATAGTATCATATTCTCTTATGACTCACTTACGAATTGGCCAGACCCCTATTTCTTAGATAAAATACAACTGGAACCTGTTCAAAAAGCTTCCCGGGAAGCCGATTTTTATATTTATGAAGATCGTGGAACTGAAAAGGATAATACTCAAATTATTTTAATTAATCCTAAAAGTTCCGTTCATAACCAGAATAGGACAAATGCTGCAGAAAATAGTAATCACGCCTGGTATTTAATCATATTCTTGCTTGTGTTAGCCCAATTAGCCAGGGTAAGGTTATATTATGGAAAGTATTTTGCCCCAGTATTTTATTCCCTGGTTAGTTATAAAACCGAGAATAATTTATACCGAAATAAAAATACGCCGTTTATCCGGTTTAGTTTTGGTTTAAATACCATCTTTTTTCTCATCGCTCCCATATTTTTCTTACAGGTTTCTGATTTTTTTGAGTTAAACATATTGAATTACAACCCTATAATAAACTACCTTATACTGGTTGGCGTTTTCATTCTTTGGTATTTCATAAAATTTATTGTGCTGCAACTTATTGGATATATCTCTTTTTCACAAAAATTATTTAGTGAATATTTTTTTAGTTTTTCTCTTTCTGTAAAAAATATTGCTCTGTTTTTAATTCCCGTTTCAATTTTTGAGGCATATATTGATACCGGAATGAATCATTTATTTATTTATCTCGGATTGGTGATAATCGGATTGGTCTATTTATTAAGGGTGTTCAGGCTGCTGTATTTATTTCTTATCAAAAGATTTTCTGTATTATATGGAATTTTGTATCTTTGCGCCTTGGAAATTTTACCTATTCTGATCTTGATCAGGATTTTGTTTCTAAGCAGCCAATAAGATTCGTTTAATCTAAATTTACGAGCCTTGAAAATAAAAAAAATCCTTGTTTCTCAGCCAGCCCCATTGAATGGAAAGTCTCCTTATTTTGATTTGGCTGAAAAAAATAACCTGAAAATTGATTTTCAACCTTTTATTCATGTGGAAGGTATAGCAGTTAAAGAATTCAGGCAATACAGAATCAATATCCTTGATCATACGGCCGTTATTTTTACAAGTAAAACTGCTATTGATCATTTCTTTCGTATTGCTGAGGAAATGAGAATCCAGGTTCCAGATTCTATGAAGTATTTTTGTGTAACAGAAGCGAATGCACATTACCTTCAAAAGTATATCGTATATAGAAAACGGAAGATATTCTATGGTAAAGGAACTTTCCCGGATCTTATGGAATTAATTGCCAAGAATCACGAAGAGAAGTATATATGCCCCTTGTCTGATGTTCATAAAACTGAGATTCCGGAATTGCTGAAAAAAAGTAAAATCAATTATTCCAAAGCGATTTTTTACAAGACTGTTTGTAGTGATCTTTCAAGCCTTTCTGAAGTAAAGTATGATATACTTGTGTTTTTCAGTCCAACAGGTATTAAATCGCTTTTGCATAATTTTCCAGACTTTGAGCAAAACAATACTAAAATAGCTGTCTTTGGACCAACCACTGCAAATGCAGTTAAGGAGGCTGGTTTAAGGATTGATATTCAGGCACCAAATTCAAAAGCCCCTTCAATGACAATGGCCCTGGATCAATTCATTGTTGATTTTAATAAGAAGAATTAGTAATTATCTGCTCTTCTTTATTTTAATAAAGCACTTTTAGATTTTTCTATTGGTCTCCATGTTTAACTGTTTTGGTGAAAAAACACACGCTTAAAAAACAGGAAAGGCTTAAAAGCCGAAAAGTTATTGAAAAACTATTTGCTGAAGGAAATACTTTTACAATAAATCCCTATCGCATTTTCTGGTTGCCCCTTGAAGAACAGGATACGCCCTTGAAATTTGCTATTGGTGTTCCAAAAAAGAGATTCAAAAATGCAGTTGACCGAAATCTCTTAAAACGGAGATCCAAAGAAGCATATCGCACGCAAAAGTATGAACTGGAAGATTCTCTTCAATTTAATAATATGAAGATCTCAATATTTCTTGTCTATATTAATGATACGGTTGTTGAATACCCTGTCATTCATGAACAAGTTCAGAAGATCATTCACAAATTAATAACGAATTTGAATCTTTAGATTGTTTTTATTGTTGTTAAAATGAAAAAGGTTATAAGCATACTCATGATAGGCCTGGTAAAATTTTATCAGAAAGCTATTTCTCCGCTTTTTCCTTCTGTGTGTCGATATACACCAAGTTGTTCATCTTACAGTATTGAGTCCCTTCAAAAACATGGACCATTCAGGGGAGGTTGGTTGTCAATAAAACGATTTTTATCTTGTAACCCCTGGGGAGGAAATGGATATGACCCAGTACCCTAATAACAAGGTATAACTTACTGAATATAAATAAATAGTGATAACTATTACATTAAAGAGAAATGACTGTATTGGTTGCGGAAATTGCCTTGATATAGCGCCTGAATACTGGAAAATGGATGAGAAGGATGGGTTGGCCACTCTAGTTGGTTCTGAACAAAAAAAAGAATTCTATGTTTTACAATTGGAGGATTATGCTGAAGAAGAAAACTTGTATGCAGCAAAAGCTTGCCCAATGAATATTATTAAGGTTAAAAAACAAATATTTTGAATTATAACTTTAACATAATACTCGCGTATATTAATACGTTAAATAATGTTAATTAGCAGATAAATAAAGAGTTTCTTAATAAAAAACCCTATTTTTCGGCACTTTTTTTGCAGCCTGAATAACTCAAATAGTTTATAGTTATTTCAGCATATTAAATTTCAAGTATTAAATACCCGTTGATAATGAAAATAGAGATGAACAGAATAAGTAAAAAAGTAAAGCTCACTGGTGCAGGGATATTGATTATTGTTATCTCATTAGGTTTTGTTTCGTTTAACGAAAGTCGAGATTTTAAACTGGTTAAAAACATTGAAGTTTTCTCTAATTTATTTAGGGAGCTAAACTATTTCTATGTTGACAATCCGGATCCGGAAAAAATGATCCAGACGGGCATTGATGCCATGCTTAAAACACTTGATCCATATACTGTTTTTATCCCTGAATCAGAACTGGAGAATTTTAATTTTGTTACAACAGGACAATATGGTGGGGTTGGCTCCTTGATCAGACCCAGTGGAGACTATATTACTATTTCAGAAGTATATAAAGGATTTCCTGCTGACCTGGCCGGACTAAAAGCTGGTGATCAGATTATTGAAATCGACAATAAATCTATTAAAGGGGCCAGTTCAACGGAAGTAAGTGAAATGATGAAAGGGGCTCCTGATTCTGATGTCCTTATAACTGTTCGACGCTTCAATGTTGACGAACCTATTATAAAAACAATAACCCGTAAAGAAGTAAGTATTCCAAGTGTTCCCTATTATGGATTAATAGATGATAAAACTGGCTACATTCGTCTTTCAAATTTCACGCAGGGTGCCAGTGAAGAAGTAAAATCAGCCTTTCTTGAGTTAAAATCCAAATACAAAGCCGAAGCTATAATACTTGATTTACGAGGTAACCCTGGTGGTTTATTGATTGAGGCTGTAAATATTACAAATTTATTTGTTGATAAAGGACAGGAAATTGTTAGTACACGAGGCAAAATAAAAGATTATGATCATAAATATTTAGCTCCAAATCAGCCTGTTGATCCTAAAATTTCTTTGGCAGTTTTGGTCGACCGAGGATCTGCATCAGCATCAGAAATTATTGCCGGTGCAGTGCAAGATCTTGATCGTGGAGTAATTTTAGGTGAAAGAACCTATGGAAAAGGCCTTGTTCAAACAACTCGGCCATTGGGATACAACAACCAGCTAAAAGTTACCACAGCAAAATACTATATTCCCAGCGGAAGATGTATCCAGGCCCTGGATTACGCAAACCGAAATGAGGATGGAAGTGTTGGCCATGTGCCCGACTCCCTTATTACTGAGTTTAAGACACAGCATGGCAGGGTTGTTCGAGATGGCGGGGGCATTGTTCCTGATATTGATGTTAGCCCTGGAGATGCCAGCCTTTTAACCGCAAATTTATATGCAAAATATATTTTCTTCGATTATGCTACAAAGTATGCCTCCTTACATGAAAGCATTCCCTCTATTGAAGATTTTAAATTCACTGACGGTGATTTTGAAGACTTTAAAACCTTTGTGAAAGAGAAAAAATTCAGTTATGAAACCCGCACTGAAAGGGCCCTGCAAAACCTGATCAGAGAAACCAAAAGAGATAATAAATATGAAGATTACGCTGCAGATTTTCAGCAATTGGAGGATAAGCTATCTCACAACCTGGATAAAGATATCGATCATAATAAGGAAGAAATAGAGCATTTCATTAGCAGTGAAATCATTGGTAGGTATTATTATCAGGCTGGAAGTATAAAGAGTACTCTTAGCTGGGATGAAGACGTTAAGGCTGCAGTAGAGATTCTTTCTAATACTGATGAGTATCTAACGATTCTTAATATAGAACAACCTGCTGAAATTTTTGCCAACTCAAAATAGCTCATTCATTTTTGTTTGTATTGTTTTGTTTCAGGGGTCTGTCTTGTTGGTTTTGCTACCTTAAGTAAATATTCTTTACTGGAGGGTGCCCTAAGCGTTAAGGGAGCTAATCTGATTTTTGGATTTGGCTTCAGTTATACCCTACAAATCGGATTTCGTTTCTAAAAATTATTCCTATCCTCCGGCAAATGGAGGTATAAGGGCAATTTCATCATTCGGCTTTAATGAGGTATTGCCTGTTATTTGCTCCTGATTCACAAATATCTGGTATTGATAAGTTGAAAATTTAGGGTATTCTTTCACCAATTTATCCTTAAGTTCAGAAGTTGTTTTTACATCTTTTACCTCTACTGCCTGCTTGCCAGATTCAGACATTAAAATTCCAAAAAATAAAACTTTAACTTTCACAATAATATGTTTTTGTTACACCTAGATTGAAATATATATCAAATCGACTCGCAAATATTAATGCGCTTCGAGCCAATTGTTTCCTACCCCATGATCTACATTCAACGGAACTCTTAAAGATATTACATTCTCCATTTCATTTATCACTATTTCTTTTATTTCTTCCAATTCAGGTTTAAAAACATCAAAAACCAATTCGTCATGTACCTGTAAAATCATTTTTGTTTTGAATTTACCCGCTTGCAATTTCTGGTTGATGTGTACCATTGCCAGCTTGATAATATCGGCAGCAGAGCCTTGTATGGGTGCATTAATGGCATTTCTTTCAGCCATACCTCTTACTACGGCATTATTTGAATAAATATCATTAAGAATTCTTTTTCTCCCCATCAAAGTTTCAACGTATCCCTTTTCACGGGCCAGAGCAATACTCCTATCCATGTATTTTTTAACCCCTGGATAGGTATTAATATACCCATCAATTAATTCTTTCGCATCGCTTCTTGAAATGCCAAGGCGCTGAGACAAACCAAAAGAAGAAATTCCATAAATGATTCCAAAATTCGCAGTTTTAGCTCGTCCCCTCATTTCACGGGTGACATCCTCTACAGGAATATTATAAATTTTTGCAGCAGTTTCCGTATGAATATCATCGTTGTTTCTAAATGCCTGGATCATTGTTTCGTCTTCACTCAAATGAGCCATTAGCCTAAGTTCAATTTGCGAATAATCAGCAGAAAGCAGAAGGTATTCATCATTTGAAGGTATAAAAGCTTTTCTTACTTCACGGCCTTTTTCTTCTCTGATAGGTATATTTTGTAGATTCGGATTTACTGAACTCAGCCTTCCTGTGGAGGCAATTGCCTGATTAAATGATGTATGGATGTGACCAGTCTTTGCATTTACAAGAGCAGGAAGGGCTTCTACATAGGTTGATAACAGTTTCTTTAGTGACCTGTATTCAAGCATTTTAGGGACAATTGCATGCTTATCAATAAGTTTTACGAGCACTTCTTCGCTGGTTGAATACTGCTTTGTTTTTGTACGTTTTGCACCATCTGATATTTTGAGTCGGTCAAACAATATTTCACCTAGTTGTTTGGGCGAAGAAATGTTAAACTCCACCCCTGCCAGATCAAATATTTCATTTTCAAGATTCTCTATTTCATTTTTTAGAATTATAGCATATTGATTAAGTGCCCTGACGTCAAGTTTTACCCCTGCCCGCTCCATCTCAAACAACACCGGAATTAAAGGCATTTCTATTTTTTCTGACAAGGAAGAGAGGCTTTTCTCACTCAGTTCTTTTTCTAAAAGGCTTTTAAGTTGCCAGGTAAGATCTGCATCCTCAGCTGCATATTCTTTGATCTTTTCCAGAGGCACTGTACGCATACTTTTCTGTGCTTTCCCTTTTTTCCCAATCAACTCCTCAATTTGAATCGGTCTGTATTTTAAATATACCTCCGACAGGAAATTTAAATTATGCCTCTGATCCGGTTCAATAAGATAATGTGCAATCATGGTATCAAAAATCGGTCCTTCTACTTTTTGACCATAATTTGCCAGAATATGAATATCATATTTAATATTTTGACCGATTTTCACTGTGTTCCTATTCTCAAATATTTTTGAAAATTCACTTAATATTTTTTTCGTTTTCTGATCATCCTCAGGAAAAGGAACATAATACCCTTTGTGGTCTTCAAAAGAAAATGCCAAACCAACCAATTTATCCTCCATTATATTCAAACCGGTGGTTTCTGTATCAAAACAAATAATATTTTGTTCTGATAATAATTGGATTAGATCTTTCCTGGAAAAAGGGGTATCAGCAAGAATGTAATTATGCTCTACAGTAGAAATATCATTTAATCCAAAGTTCCCCAGTACGACTTTCTGACTGGGTTGCATATCATCAAACAGTGAAGTTTGAACCGGCTCCATCCTTTCCTTTCCCTGCTCAAAACGGGCAAATATTCTTTGACCAAGCGTTCTAAATTCTAATTCATCAAATATTTCTCTCAATTTTGGAATATTGGCTGATTCTATTTTGAAACTTTCCTCATCAAATGAAATATCTACATTTTGATTAATGGTAGCAAGCTCTTTTGATAATTTTATAAGTTCAATATTGTTCTCTATATTTTCCTTTTGTTTTCCTTTCAGGGAATCAAGATTTTCAAACAAGCCATCAATAGAACCAAACTCACTTATAAGTTTTTTTGATGTCTTTTCTCCTATACCTGGGGCACCTGGAATGTTATCAGCCGAATCACCCCACAAGGCAAGGATGTCTTTGACCTGTTCTGCCTGTTCCACGTGAAAATTTTCTTTAACATCTTCCATGGTCCAGACCTCAGGCTTGTTTCCTCCTTTTGCCGGTTTTAGCATAAATATTTTATCTGAGATAAGCTGGGTAAAATCTTTATCGGGCGTAACCATATACACTTCAAAGCCTTCTTTTTCAGCCTTCTTAGCAAGTGTGCCTATAACATCATCAGCTTCAAAACCCGCCACTTCAACAATGGGAATGTTATAGCTTTCTATAACTTGCTTTATATAAGGGACAGATAATTTAATATCTTCTGGTGTAGAGTCCCTGTTTGCTTTATATTCAGGATACATTTCATGTCTGAAATTTGGCCCGGGAGGATCAAAAACAACTGCAATGTGGGAAGGATTAGAGTTGTTTAATATGTCTTCAAGCGAATTTATGAAGCCGAATACGGCCGAAGTATTTAATCCTTTCGAATTGATTCTTG